>DASUAV010000047.1:0-12219 GCA_035763605.1 Candidatus Acidiferrales bacterium | reverse complement strand
GCGGAGACGGCGGTGATGGCGGGATTGCCGTCGGCGGAATTGAAGGCGGTCATGACGGAGATGACGTAAGGGCGTCCCGCGAGAAGGACGATTCCTGTGTCGCACTGTGCGCCAGTGAGCGAGCCGGGCTTTTCGGCGACGGTGATTTGCGGAGGAATTCCGGCGCGGAGCGGACTGTCTTTGGGATATTCGAGAATTTCGAGAGCGAGTTTGGTGTGCGCGGGATCGAGCAGTTTTCCGGCGTTCAATTCTTCGACGAGTGTGGCCATTTGGCGCGGCGTGGCGCGGTTTTCGCGATTGGCTTGTTCGGAGGCGAGGTCAATCATTTTGCGCGCGAGGACGATTTTATCGAAGCCGCGAGCGCGCAGCAGGGAATTGACGTTTTCCATGCCGACGCGATCTATGAGGATGTTGGTGGCGGAATTGTCGGAGAGGACAATCATGAGCACGGCCAAATCGTGGATGGAAATGGACGAGCCGCCGTCGGAGAAAAATTGGAGGACGCCGCTGCCGCCGACGAGTCCGGCGCGATGGATTTCGACGCGTTCGGCGAGATTGAGTTTGCCGGATTGGGCCTGGCGCATGAGTTCGATGAGAATTGGAATTTTGATGGAGCTGGCGGTGGCGAAGGACGCGTCGGCGTTTACGGCGAAGGTTTCGCCGGAGGTTAGGTCTTTGACGAAGATGCCCATCACGCCGTCGTACGAGGAGGCGATGTGATTGAGATCGGAAGAAAGTTTGGCGGCGAAGTTGGATTGGAGCGAAGCGGAGGAATTCTGCTGCGCGAAAGTTTGGGACGAAAAAATAAAAGCAGCAATTAGGATTGCAAAGGGACAAAAAATCCGCATCGCGCGCTCCTGAAGGAAAATGATCGCATCGGCAAAAAATGCTGCGGATATATTGACGCGCAGCGCGCGAGAGTCAAGCGGGAAAGCGGGTAGGAGTGTCAGAGAAAACCTCAAAGCAGATTCCTCGCTGGACGCTGGTCGCATCCGCTCGGAGTGACAGTCTCGTTTTGAGTGTGGCGACCTGTGGAATTAGGCGCCGATGTAGCGGGCGTAGAGGGAGCGGGCGATGGCGGGATCTTGAGTGCCTTTGATGACGGCGCGGCCGTCGGAGAAGACGGTCAATTCGTACGGCGGAACGGCGAATCGCAACAGAAAATCATTGCGGCGGATGCCGGAGAAGGAACGTTCGAGGCGGCGGCTGAGTTCGGCGAGATTGAGGCGGCGGCTGCGCTCGTGGATTTGGACGGAATTGCGTCCGCACATAGTGACGTGGGGCTGAGCCTCGCCTTCGAGATAAGTGAAATTGCGCTGGACGCAGGCGCGGCAGGAGAGATTGCGTTCAACGCGAACGGATTGGAAGCGATTTTTCCAAACGTCGCACGACACGAGGCGATCATTGAGAGCGGCGCGATTGCCGGTGAGAAATTTGATAGCTTCAGCGGATTCGATTGAGGCAATCACGCCGGCGGCGCTGTTCAAGATGCCCGCGGTGTCGCAAGTTTCCTCGAAATCGGCGCGGCGAAATTCGCCGGAGGATTCGAGGAGGCAGGCAAGACATGCCGTTTCGCCGGGGCGAACGGTGAAAGTCAGGCCGTAACTTCCCACGGCGGCGGCGTAAATCCAGGGAACGCCGAGGGAGACCGCCGCGTCATTGATGAGAAGGCGGGTTTCGAAATTGTCAGTGCCATCGAGAATGAGAGGGAAGCCGGAGAGTAACTCACCGGCATTTTCGGCGACAAGATCGCTGACCACGGCTTCGATTTTTGCATCGGAGTTTATGGAGCGGAGGCGGCGTTCTGCAGCGACGGCTTTGGGGAGAGCATCGCGAGCGTCGGATTCTTCGAAGAGGGATTGGCGCTGGAGATTCGATAATTCGACGAAATCGCGATCAATGATGCGGAGGCGCCCAAGGCCGGCGCGAACGAGGAGGCCGGCGCAGACCGTTCCGAGAGCGCCGCAGCCGACGAGAACGGCGCGCGATTCAAGCAGACGCTGCTGGCCTGCTTCGCCGATGGCGGAGAAGAGAATCTGACGCGAATATTTTTCGTGAAGCCTGGGTTCCATGGAGGAGCGCGTTTTCGCGCACGCATCTATCATATCGTCTTTTCAAAAACGGGATACAAGCCGTATGCTACGTGCTGACTCTTACCGAGGATGAAATGGAGAAGCAGAACGGCGCGCGCTAGGCGAATCGGTCGCATAGGTGTGCTTGGGATTCTGATTTTCGCGGCGGCGGCAGGAGCGCGCGCGCAAGAAGCGGCGTTGGAGGGCAAAAAAATAGCGGCGGTTCGCGTGGTGGATGCGAACGGGCAGCCGATTCCCGAAAAACTTTCCACCGGCGCGATCCAGCCGGGAAGCCAATTTGACATCGTGGATGAGCGAGAAACGATTCGCGACCTGAACGCGACCGGCCTTTTTTCGGACATTCAGGCGAGGGCCGTGGAACAGCCGGACGGCCTGCACGTGGACTTTGTGGTCACGCGGAATTTCTACAATGGCGTACTGCGCATTCGAGGGTTGAAAGAGCCGCCGAACGAGGCCACCGCGTTAGCGGCTTTGCGATTACCGTTGGGGCAGCCTTTCCAAATCGCTGATTTGAACGCGGGACTCGATCGCCTGAACCAAACGCTGCAGGAAGATGGATTCTACGAAGCGCAGGCGAGTTACGGCCTGGTGCGGCACGAGGACACACGGCAGATGGACATCACTGTGACCGTAGTGCCGGGGCGCCGCGCGAAGCTGTCCGGCGTGACTTTTGAAAATCAGACGCCGTTCCCCGCGCAACAAATCCGTGCGCAGGCGAAAATCAAGAAGGGGAATACAGTCACTGCGGAACGCATTGACCGCAGCACGGAACGTTTGCGCAACTATTTGGTGGCGGCCGGGTATTTAGAGGCTCGAGTCACGGCAACGCGGGGAAATTATGACGCGAAAACAGCGACGCTGCCGCTAACAATTGCGGCGATTGCAGGTCCGCGCGTTTCTGTGGAAGTGACCGGAGTGAAAATTTCAGGAAAGGAAGTACGAAAACTGGTGCCGGTGTATGCGGAGGGAGACGTTGATCCCGACTTGCTGGAGGAAGGCAAGCGAAACATTCGCGACTGGCTGCAGAGTCAGGGATATTTCGATTCGACGGTGAATTATACGACGCAGCTTGATCCCAACACTCACGTGGATGTAATCCGCTACACGGTGGATCGTGGAATCCGGCACAAGCTGGCCGGCGTGGTTTTCGAGGGGAACCGGTATTTCAGCACGGAGGTGCTGCGCAGCCGGTTGCAAATCCAGCCAAAGGGATTTTTGGCGCGTGGGCGTTTCAGCCAGGGATTGGTGCGCGCGGACGCGAATTCAATTCACGGGCTGTATCTGTCGAACGGATTTTTGGACTCGCAGGTGAATCCTGAAGTGCGCGACGATTATCAAGGGAAGAAAGGAGACATTTTTGTCCTTTACCACATCGTGGAAGGAAATCAGACGCACGTAGCGGATCTGAGCATTCATGGAATCAAGGGCTTGTCGGCCACGCAAACGAAAGCGCTGATGGGAGTGATCGGTTCGACGAAAGGGCAGCCATACTCGCAGGCGAACGTCACTTCCGACCGCGACAACATTCTTGCGTATTATTTTGATCAGGGCTATCCGGACGCGCAGTTCGAGGCGAAGGTAACTTTCTCCGGGCCGGACCGCGTGAATCTTGATTATGAGATTACCGAAGGCCAGCGAGTGGACGTCAGCCAGGTGCTGCTCGAGGGCTACCGCTACACGCGTCCGGGAATTATAAGCCGGCAGGTGGTGGTGAAGCCCGGGGGCCCGCTGCGCGAAGGCGATGTTTTAGCCACTCAGCAGAAATTGTATAACCTGGCGATTTTCGACCGTGTGCAGGTGCAGCCTCAAAATCCGGACGGCACGTATCCAAAAAAAAATGTGGTCGTGAATGTGGAAGAGGGAAAGCGTTACACCATCAGCTATGGATTCGGATTCGAGGCGCAGCGGCTGGCTTCGACATCGAACGCGACGGGCACAGAAATCAATGCCAGTCCGCTGGGCATTTTTGAGGCTTCAAAGATCAACGTCGGCGGCCGCGGGCATACCGCTTCGCTGAAACTGCGAGGCAGCACTCTGGAATATCAGGCGCTGGGGAGCTACGCCGCGCCGAATTTCCTGACGTACCCCTGGCTGAATCTGGTGATCAGCGCCTTCGCGGACAAGGCCAGCTACGTGAATACGTTCACCGCAAGGCGTTACGAAGGCAGCGTTCAGTTGTCGCAGAGTCTTTCTTCCACCACTTCGCTTCAATCGCGCTATTTTTACCGCCGCGTGACTGTGGACAAGAACACGCTGAAGGTTTCCGTGTCAGAGGTTCCGCTGTTCAGCCAGCCGACGGAAGTCTCGGGATTCGAGGAGAGCTGGGTGCGGGACCGGCGGGACAATCCGGCGGATGCGACGCGCGGAAACTTCAGTACAGCGGACGTGAGTCTGGCGACGAAATCGCTCGGTTCATCGGCTACATTCTTGCGCTTTACCGTGCAAAATTCGACGTACACGCCATTTCGCCACTCGGCGGTGGTGTTTGCGCGCTCGACAACGTTTGGAATTGAGAGCGCATTCAATGCTTCGGGCGAGGACGATATTCCGCTGCCGGAAAGATTATTCGCGGGCGGCGGCACCAGCTTGCGCGGATTCTCGCTGAACCAGGCAGGGCCGCGCGATCCCACGACGGGATTCCCGATCGGTGGAACGGCGATGATTATCTTCAACCAGGAGATTCGTTTCCCGATACGCGCGCCATTCGTAGGCAGCCATTTGGGAGGCGCCCTTTTCTACGATGCGGGAAACGTGTTTTCGGATCTTAGACATGTCTCCTTGCGATATAAGCCGCTGCCGCCACCTGCGGGATGCCAGCCCGGAACGGCAATTCAGCAAACCCTTTCGCAGTGTCCGAACTTGAATTACTTTTCGCATACCGTCGGTTTCGGGTTACGATACGCGACTCCCATCGGCCCCGTGCGTGTGGATTTCGGGTACCAATTGAATCCAGCGTCATTTTTGTCGTTGCAGACGACTACGACGGGGGGTATCACTACGTCTCAGGTGATAACGTCGCGATTGCCCCATTTCCAGTTTTTCTTCAATATAGGGTCAGTATTCTGATGCGCGGGATTGGAACAGTTACGGTGCTGATGGTATGTGCGGCTTGCACTGGGGCGGCTTGCACTGCTGCTGCGCAAAGTCAGCGCACTGGTTCGCCCGCAGAAGCTTCCGGATCAAGCAGCGCGGTGCAGCCCTCCGGACAGCCTTCTGCACCACCACAGTCGGCGACTATAGATTCCATCGCGGTGCACATCGGCAACGACGTGGTCACGGAGAGCGAGGTTCGCGAACTGGAGGATTACCAAGATTTGCTGAATGGTCGCGCGCAAAGCCGGGCGCAGATTTTGCAGGAATTGGTGGATCAGTGGATTGTGCGCACCGAAGCGGCGACAATGAAATTTCCCAAGCCCAGCGCTGATGACATCAATCGCGAATTGCAGGCGTTGCTAAAGCATTTTCCTTCCCCCGCGGAATTTCAATCGCACCTCGCGGCTGTGAATCTGACGCAGGATGAGCTGCGGCGCATCATCGAGCGGCAGATTTACTATGTGCGATTCTTGAATTACAAATTCCATGCCGCCGCAGAAGTGACCAGCGCGCAAATCGAAGCGTACTACCAGCAGCAGCTTGAGCCGCAACTGCAGAAGCGCGGGTCGGCGATTCCTCCGCTGAGCGAAGTGGAGTCGCAGATTCGCCAGCTGCTCACGCAGGAGCAGATCAACCAAAAAGCGGCGCAATGGCTCGAAGAAGCAAAAGCGCGCCTGAAAATTGTCGTCCAGCCCTCCGGAGGGGGCGGATGAGACGATGGACAATCCGGATTTTCTGGGGATTGCTCCTGCTGGTCATCGCCATTGCTGTGTTCCTCGCGGTAATCCTCAATACTGGCACTGCGGATCGCTGGGCACGAAACTACATCGTAAAAAAAATCGCAACCAGCACGGGCGCTCGGGTCGAATTGCGCGGATTTCAGTTCAGTTTGAGCGGGCTTAGCGCGGATTTGGATGATTTCACGCTGCACGGCCGCGAGACGCCCGCGCAGCCTCCTTTTTTTCACGCCGATCATATTCACGTCAGCGCGCACATCATTTCGCTGCTGCGGCACAAGGTTTCGCTCGCGGATGTGCAGGTCGCGCAGCCCTCGATTTTCATCACGGTTGATAAAAACGGCCAGAGCAATCTGCCTGTGCCGCCGCCAAAAAATAAAAAATCCACGCCATTCAAGCAGCAGCTTTTCAATCTGGAAATTGCCAATCTGAAAATCAGCAACGGAGTTTTGATTTTCAACGACCAGAAAATTCCGTTGGACGTCGAGGGCGGCAAATTTCAGTTCGCGATGAATTATCAGGCCGCCCCGAATGAAAAAGATTCGTATGCCGGGCAGTTCAGTTGGAATCAGGTGCGCATGAAGGCGCGAAAGTACCGGCAGTTCCCGTTCGACTTCGCGACGAAATTCACGATGACGCGCACCGGCGTTTCCGTGGATGATCTGACGCTTGCGCTGCCGCATACGACGATCGAAGCGCGCGCTGATGTGAGGAATTTTTCGCCGGTAGACGCGGATTTTCACGTTCGCGGGCAGCTTGCGTTGCCGGATATTCGCACAATCATGCGGAAGCCTTCGACGCCGGATGGAACGGTTGAATTCACGGCGAACGGAACTTACGCGCAGAAACAGTTGCAGCTCAACGGCCACTATCACGCGCGCGGGCTGGTGCTGAAATTCAAATGGTTTCACGCCGGAGGAATCGAGAGCTGGGGCGATTTGTACGCGGACAAGGGCCACCTGCACATGCCGATTTTCTACGCGAAAGCGCTGGGAGGGAATTTGCAAGGGCGCCTTGATTTGGCGTTCAAGGGCTTGCAATTTCGCACGGACACAAAATTCATCGGCGCGAATCTCGCGGAAGTTTTAGAGGCGGTGAACAACTCTTCGATGCCCGTTCATGCGCTGCACTGGGGCGGCGCGCTCGCGACGGATACGGTTTGCACGTGGCAGCGCGACTTCAAACATTTCGCGGTGAAAGGAACAACGTTCTGGACGCCGCCGCCGACGCCCGAGCCGGGAATCATCGGCGTAACCGCGAACATGAAATTCCATTATGTGATGGACCGCCACGCGGTGGATTTGTCTTCCAGCACGATTAATACCGCGAACAGCCAGGTGACGTTCAACGGCACGCTGAGCGGGCGCGATTCGGCGCTGGGTGTCGCATTCCACACCGCGCGCATTGCGGACTGGTCGGATTTTATTGCGGTGATTCGCGGGCCGCACAGCAGCAGAGAAGAGATCACCGGCAGCGCCGATTGGAAAGGAAATCTCACCGGGCGCGTGGACGCGCCGACCTTCACGGGAATTTTTGACGCGACCGACGCGCATTTCGGGCGGCTCTATTGGGACAGCATCAGCGGTTCGATGGTTTATTCGCCGGTGCGATTCGCGCTGGCCAACGCCGCAGTGAAACGCGGGAATTCCACGGCGAATCTGGAACTGATGCTGCAACTGGATAACTGGAATTTTCGAAAAGAGAATCAGTGGACTCTTCATGCGCACCTGGTTCGCGCGTCGCTCTCGGATCTGCAAGGCCTGATGGGAACTTCATATCCGGCTACGGCAGTTCTCACCGCGGATTTTCAAGGCAGCGGCACGCGCGAAGATCCCATCCTCGATGGAAATTTCGTGCTCGAGAATATGGATGCGTATGGAGTGCACGCGGACCGCGCCAGCGCTGTTCTGAATTTGCGGCACGATGAAATTCGTCTGACGGACGCGAAAATTGATCGCGATACAGGGCACGTCACCGGGAATTTGCTCTACCATCCGGAAGAGCGCACCGTTGAATTTCAGACGATTGGCACGGGCATTTCGCTGGCGAAATTTGGATTCCTCGAAACGAAGCCGCTGCCGATCGGCGGAGATATTGATTTCGATTTGCGCGGGAGCGGTCCGGTCGCAGCGCCAGTGGCGCACGGAACCGTGCAACTGATTGATTTGAAGTTCGGCGGAGAAGTGCTCGACAGCTTTTCCGGCACGCTCGATTCCGACGGGCGCGCGGCGCAGCTCGTTTTGCATTCCCACAGCGCTGGAAAATTGGATGCGCAGGCGCAGGTGCAACTTGCCGGAAATTATCCGCTGACCGCAACTCTGGGCATGAAGCAGGTGGACCTCGATCCGTTCATTTCCGCGGGATTGCATTTGAGCCAGCTCACCGGACACAGCAGCATTGACGGCCAGTTGAGTCTTTCCGGCGAGGCCGCGGAGCCGCAGACGATTACCGTGCAGGCGAATCTTTCGCGGGTGGCGTTCAACTATGAATATGTGAAGCTGCAAAATGAAGGGCCGGTTCGGCTGACGTACAGCAAGAGCGAAGTGCGCGTGGAGCAGGCCACGCTGAGCGGGTCGAATACGAATTTTCAGATTTCCGGAGACGCGCGGTTCACCGGCAATCGCGAATTGAATCTGAAAGTTGGGGGCTCGGTGAATTTGCGGCTGGTGACGGGGCTTTTTCCTTCGCTCGACGCGCGAGGAGTTGCGCAGTTGGACGCCACTATTGGAGGGACGTTTTCGAATCCGCAGGTGATTGGACGCGCGAAAATCGTCGGCGCGTCGGCGCATTACGGCGATTTTCCGGCCGGCGTGAGCGATCTGAACGGGGATCTCGTGTTTGACCGCAGCCGTCTGCTGCTCGAGAATTTTGCGGGATCTGCGGGAGGCGGGACGCTCACGATTAGCGGCAATGTGGGATATGGAGAAAGGCCGGTGCGTTATGAAATCGATGGAGTGGCGAAACGCGTGCGCGTGCGCTATCCGGAGGGCGTGAGCTGGCTGCTCGATGGAAACGTCCGATTCAGCGGCACGACTACGAGCGCAGTCCTTTCCGGAAACGCCAGCGTGCAGCGCGTGACTTTTGCGCCCAACGTGGATTTCTCCTCGATGATGCTTGCTTCTTCAACGACGACAACGCTGACCGGGCCTTCGATTTCTTCCGCGTACCTGCGGAATTTGCAATTCGATATCGCGGCGAACGCGGTGCCGGGAATGCGTGTTGACTGGGGCACTGCGCATTTTTCCGCCGAAGGCGGAGTGCGCGTGCGGGGCACGTGGGAACATCCCATTGTTCTGGGGAATATTCACTTGCTGACGGGAGAGATGGCGTTTCACGGAAATACGTATCGCCTGAATCGCGGAGACATCAATTTTTCGAATCCGTTCCGGTTTGACCCGGTGCTGAATATCGAAGTGGCCACCACGGTGAATCCGTATGAAATTACGCTGGATTTCAGCGGGCCGGCGAGCCACATACAGCTGGCGTATCGCTCGGATCCGCCGCTGCCTGCGTCGGACATCGTGAATTTGCTGGCGCTGGGGACGCAGGGAGAAGAGTCGGCGCTGATAAGCTCGACGTCGAACCAGGCGCAGAACTTCGCGGCAACGACGCTGCTCTCGGAGGCAGTTACCAGCCAGATTGGCGCGCCGATTGAAAGGCTGTTTGGTGTGACGAATTTCAGGATTGATCCTTTTTTGGCGAGCACGCTGGCAAACACCGGAGTGACGCAGACGACCGAGGCGCGCGTCACCATTCAAAAGCAGATAACGCACGATTTGAGCGTGACGTACAGCACGAACGCGGCTTCGAATCAGCAGCAAGTGATCGAAGTGGATTACGCCATTCACCGCAACATCACGATCGTGGCGCTGCGCGACATCAACGGGATTTATGGCGTCAGCGTGAAGTTCACGAAACACTTCCAGTAACTATTTCCGAAGCGAATTTTCACGACGCGAGTACGAGGACGTCATCCGGCGGCAAGAGGACGCGCCAGGGCTGGGGCTGGTCTTTGAGGCGGAGCCAATTTTCTTTGGTGATTTCGGCCTGCAAGTGGTGATCGCCGGCATCGGGAGAATGCAGGCGGAGGTAAACGGTGACGCGAAAGGGAGCTTCGCTGGTGCGAACAAGCCAGCAGGGGAATGAATTCGGCGAATTGGTTTCGCCGGGCGAAGCGGCGAAGCGAATGTGATGCGCGCGGATGCCGACGAAGGCAGGAGCGGGTTTGGCGAAGGCATCCACGTCGCAAGAGAGCGGGCAATTCCAATCGAGGGCTTCGATTTTTCCGGCAGAGAGAACGCGAGCGCGCGAGAAATTCTTCAGGCCAGTGAGCAGAGCGACTTCGAGGGTGGGCGGATGGCGGAAAATCTGTTCGCGCGAGCCGTGGGCGGCCACTTTTCCTTTTGAAAGCACGAGAATATTCGGCGCGATGCGGTAGGCCTCTTCCATGCTGTGCGTGACGTAGAGCGCCGGACGGCGGAAGTGCGCGAGGGTGGCAATGAGTTGCTGCTCGACTTTGCCGCGCAGGTAAGTGTCGAGCGCGGAAAGGGGTTCATCGAGCAAAATGGCCTGCGGCTCGATGGCCAGAGCGCGCGCTAGAGCGACACGCTGCTGTTCGCCGCCCGAGAGTTCGCGCGGGAAGCGATGCTCGAGTCCCTCCAGATGCATTTCCGCGATTTGCCGCTGCAGACGCGGCGCGCGCGCGTCAGGATTCATGCCGAAGGCGATGTTTTGCGCCACGCTCAAATGAGGAAAAAGGGCGTAATGCTGGAAGAGCAGGCCGACGCCACGATGGCGCGCGGGAACGTCAATGCGCGCGGCGGAATCGAAAAGTGTTTTTCCGTTCAGAACGATTTGGCCACGGTCGGGACGTTCGAGGCCGGCGATGCAGCGGAGAGTCATGCTCTTGCCGGAGCCGGAAGGGCCGAGGATAGCGAGCGTGGCGTCTTCGCAGGAGAAATCGACGGAAAGCGTGTAACTCGCGAGGCGCTTTTCGAAATGGGCTTCGAGCGGCATCAGCGGCGGGCCGCCTGCGCGCGAGGATTTTGGAGGTGCGTCCAGTAGTACATGCCGGCGATCATGGCGAGGGAAATGGCGACGTCAATGAGCGACCAGATGATGGCCTGGTGCATTTCGCCGGCTTCAACGGAAATGTAAATGGCAATGGGAATGGTTTCGGTTTTTCCCGGAATGCTGCCGGCGAGCATGAGAGTGGCGCCGAATTCGCCGAGAGCGCGGGCGAAGGCCAGCAGAGTGCCGGCGAGAATGCCGGGCCAGGCGAGCGGGAGCGCGATGCGGCGGAAGATGCGCCATTCGGAAGCGCCGAGAGTGCGGCCGGCCTGGAGGAGGGAAGGATCGAGCTGTTCGAGGGCGGCGCGGACGCTCAAGTACATTAGCGGGAAGGAAACGACGGCGGCGGCGATGACCGTCGCAGGCCAGGAGAAGACGACGGTTGCGCCAAAATGCAGGAGCAAACGGCCGAGCGGGCCGTTGCGTCCGAAGATGACGAGCAGAATGAAGCCGACAACCGTTGGAGGCAGAACGAGTGGAAGCAGAAAAAGTCCGTCGAGAAACGCGGGGCCTATTCCGCGACGATGCGCGCGCCAGACGGCGGCGGCGATGCCGGCGACAAGCGTGATGATTGTGGCGGTGATGCTGGTTTCGAGCGATAGCCAAACGGGCGAGAGGTCAGCGGCCATGCGTGTTCAATTTCCGGCAGCGGCAGGGGCTGCGGCGGCAGTGAAGCCGGCTTTCTCGAAGGCGTCGAGCGATTGCGGCGATTCGAGCGATTCGAGCAGTGTGCGCGCGGCTTCGGGCGATTTGGAACTGGTGGCCAGGGCTACGGGATAAAGGATGGGCAAGTGGGAATCCTCGGGCGCGAGGGCGGCAATGCGCACGGCGGAAGAAATTTTTGCGTCGGTGACGTACACGAGGCCGGCATCCGCATTGCCCGTTTCGACGTAGGCGAGCGCCTGGCGCACATCAGTCGAGTAAACCAACTTGGATTGAATGCCGGGAAGCAGGCGCAGATACTTCAGCGTCTGCATGGCGTACGTTCCGGCGGGAACGATTTGGGGATTGCCGACGGCGATTTTTTTCACGGCGCTTTTTCGCAAATCGGCAAAGCTGTTGATGGTTTGCGATTTTGCGGGCACGATGAGGGCCAGCTGGTTGCGGAGCAAATCGCGGCGCGTGCCGGGAACGAGCAATTTGTCGCGTTCGAGAGCATCCATTTGCGGTTCGCCCGCGGAAATGAAAATGTCCACGGGAGCGCCCTGTTCGATTTGGCGCTGGAG
>DASUAV010000046.1:0-18654 GCA_035763605.1 Candidatus Acidiferrales bacterium | reverse complement strand
GCCAACCGCCACAAGCTCTCGGCGATTGGCCTCGGCGATCGCGTCGCGGAATTGAACCACCGCGGCGTGAAAATCGCGCGCGAAGCTCGCGAGTCCGCCCGCCAGGAAATTTGGATCGCCGGCTCGATTGGCCCCCTCGGCACGCAGCGTCACGCGCAGCAGCTTGCTCCGGAAGAAATGCGCGAAATGTTTCGCGAACAGGCCCTTGCTCTCGAAGAGCGCGGCGCGGATTTTTTTATTCTCGAAACTTTTGGCGCGCTGGATGAAATTCTTTGCGCGGTGGACGCCATCCGCTCTTTTTCAAAATCGCCGATTGTCGCGCAGCTGACCTATTCGGAGGAGGGCAGCAGCTTCGACGGCACGCGTCCGCAGGAAGCCCTCGAAAAATTGAAAGCAAAAAATGTGCAAGCGATCGGAGCCAATTGCACCGTCGGCCCGCAGCTTCTTCTACCCGTTTTGCGCGAACTGGCCGGGGCCAACGGTTCAAGTTTTCCGTTGAGTGCGATGCCGAATGCAGGATTTCCGAAACGCGTGGGCGACCGCATCGTTTACCCGAAGTCTTCGCCGGAATATTTCGCGCAATTCGCGCGCGACGCGGCCTCGCTGGGCGTGCGCATTCTTGGCGGCTGTTGCGGCAGCACGCCGCAACACATTCAGGCAATGACCGAAGCGGTGAAAGATCTGCGGCCTTCCAAGTCCGCGAAAATTTCCGTTACCGGCGAAGTGGATGAGGCGCTGGAAACCGCAGAAAGAAAAGTGGCGGCGCGCGAGCCGGAGAGCCGCCTGTGGCGAAAAATTCAAGAGAAAAAATTCGTCGTGTCGGTGGAAATCGATCCGCCAAAAGGAACAGCGATTGAAAGGATTTTTGAGCAGGTGAAACGCGTGATGGCCAGTGGGCACGCGGACGTGATTGACATCAACAGCGGCTCGCATGCGCGCGTGGAAATGGATTCGCTGATGCTCGCCGGCGCACTCGAAGCGCAGGGAATCGAAACCATTCCGCACGTGACCACGCGCGACGCGAACATCATCGGATTGCAGGCCATGCTACTTGGAGCGTGGTCGCTCGGCGGCGTGCGCAACGTGCTGGCGATTACGGGCGATCCGCCATCGCTCGGCGATCATCCGGAAATCAGCGGTGTCTACGAAGTGGATTCCATCGGACTGGTGAAAGTGCTTTCGCGCTTGAATCAAGGAATGGGCTGGGCGGGCAAGAGCCTCGGCAGCGCGACGAATTTCACGATCGGCGTCGCTGTGAATCCAGTCGCGGATGATATCGAAGAGGAGATCCGCCGCTTCTTTGCAAAAATAGAAGCGGGCGCGCACTTCGCCATGACCCAGCCGATTTTTGATCCGGCGCACTGGCACGCTTTTCTGAAAAAACTGGGTGGCAAGCCGCCGATTCCTGTTCTGGTTGGTTTGTGGCCGTTGACCAGCTACAAACAGGCATTGCGTCTGAACAACGAGGTGCCCGGCATTGTGATTCCCGAAGCCACGCTGAAGCACATGGAAGCGGCCGGCGCCGCAGCACGCGATTGCGGATTCGAACTGACGCGGCGCATGCTCGAATGGGCGCGCACAGAAATGCCGGGCGCCTATTTGATCCCGCCATTCAAGCGCTACGAAGAAGTCCTGGAATTGTTTTCCTGATGCCAGTCCATCCGCGCCCGGTTTAGCGCGGCTCCGTTTTGCCCCCCCCTCGTCGCGTAGCTCTCATTGAAGAAGTGTCGAAAAAAAATGTCCACCGATGTGATGTTCAAACGTCTTGAGGCTGAAAGCGGGAAATCAAAAGAACAAAAAGGAGGACACATGGACGGCACTCCAATTCTCAAGGGAAAGCGTGCGTTGGTATTCGGCGCGGGCGGCTCAATCGGCTCTGCGGTCGCGCGGGAGTTTGCGGCGGAAGGAGCCGAAGTTTTCTTGTCAGGCCGTACTAAATCGAACGCGCAAGCAGTGGCCGAGCAAATCACGGTTAAAGGCGGCACGGCTCACACGCATGTGCTCGACACCCTTGATGAGGCCGCGGTCAACCGATACATCGAAGGCATCGCAAAGCAGGCAGGCAAGATCGACATCGTGCTCGATGCGACCGGGCCGCTCGCCAAGGAATACGGAAACACGAAGTTGGCTGTGGACTTGCCGGTCGACGAGTTCCTGGTGCCGCTGCAAACCATGGTCAGATCGCGCTTCATCACCGCCCGCGCCGCGGCGCGCGAGATGATCAACCAGCGCTCGGGCGTGATCATCCTTGTGACAGGCAGCCCCGCGCGTCCCCACGTGCCAGGGGCAACCGCAATTGGCGCGGCGTTTGCAGCTATGGAGAATCTCACGCAAAATCTGGCATTCGAGGTCAGTCCATTTGGTGTGAGGGTTGTTTGCCTTCGGACAACCGCCAATGTGGATAGTCGCTCCATTCAGGACACATCGGCGTTGATCGCCGCTCGACTGAACATCACAAAGGAACAGACGATAGCGCAAATCGCGCAATACAATTTTCTGAAGGTCCCTGCGACGGTTCAGGACACCGCAGATGCCGCCGTTTTGATCGCCTCCGACCGCGCACGGATGCTAACCGGCACAGTAGTGAATGCGACCGCCGGAGCGGCTCTGGATTAGCGTGTTTGTTAGGCAGGCAGTCTCAAACGGCCGAATCTCTTGTGAGAAAAAAATGTCCGGTGTTAACGGCTTCAAACGTTAATAAGCAGAAGTAAAAATCAAAGGAGGAAGGTACCATGAGTGAATTCGCGTTTCTTTATCGGGGCCGGAATACCAATGCGTCGCCAGAACAGATGCAGCGGACAATGGAAAAGTGGACGGCGTGGTTCAAGGACTTAGGTGCAAAAGGCCACCTCAAGGATATCGGGCATCCGCTCGAACCCGGCGGCTCAGTCGTCAAGGGCGAACGGAAGACTGTGAATGATGGCCCGTTTGCGGAGGCCAAAGATGTGGTGGGCGGGTTTACGCTCATCAGCGCCCGTGACCTGCCACAGGCGGTGGAACTTTCCAAGGGTTGTCCGATTCTGGAGGCCGGCGGTTCGGTCGAAGTCAGACCCATTCAAAAGCTGAACATGTAAATGGAAGCGATGGATCATCTGTTTCGCCGCGAGTCGGGCCGGATGGTTGCAGTGCTCACCCGGATTTTTGGGGTCCAGAACCTCTCGCTCGTCGAAGACGTCGTGCAAGACGCCTTCTGCAGGGCCCTGGAGGTGTGGGCGTTCCGGGGTGTGCCGGAAAATCCATCCGCCTGGCTCATGACGACAGCAAAAAATCGCGCGCTTGATCTTCTGCGACGCGAACGCACCGCGCGAACGCATGAGCCAGAAATAAGCAGGCTGCTCCACAGCGAATGGACCCTTGCCCCTGCTCTTGCAGAGATGTTCAGCGACAGTGCCATCCAGGACGATGAGCTCCGTATGATGTTCACCTGCTGCCATCCTCGATTGCCACAAGAGGCGCAGGTTATGCTCGTGCTTCACATCCTCTGCGGTTTCAGCATTGACGAGGTCGCGGCGGCATTCGTTACCAGTCACACGGCGGTCGAAAAACGCATTCCTCGAGCAAAAAAAATTCTCGCCGGATCGAAGACCATGTTCGACACACAGGCTCCTGCCGAGTTATCCGCGCGTTTGCCCGCTGTGCAGCGTGCGTTATACCTGCTGTTTAACGAGGGTTATCATGGAGCGTCCGCCGAGTGCGTGGTGCGTTTCGAACTTTGCCAGGAGGCCATGCGTTTAATCGCAATGCTTTTGCAGCATGCCCTCGGTGCAACGCCGGCGTCCTACGCACTGGCCTCGCTCATGTGCCTCAACCGCGCACGATTGCCGGCGCGCATGGATTCGTCAGGAAAGCTAAACTCTCTCTTTGACCAGGACCGCTCGCTCTGGGACAAGAAGCTCGTGGAAGAAGGCCTTAATCTGCTTGAGCTTTCCGCCACGGGTTCCGAAATAACGGAATATCACATTGAAGCAGCTATCGCCGCTGAGCATGCGGTCGCGCCGAACATGGAAGAAACGGATTGGGGCAAAATTGTTTCGCTTTATGACAGCTTGATGAACATTTGCCCGTCTCCGATCATCGCGCTTAACCGTGCGATTGCAATCGGGCAGCGTGAGGGCGCGGAGCGCGGTCGCGAAGCGCTGCGAGAAATCGCCCGTTCCGACCGCCTGGCAAAGTATCCGTTCTACCATGCGGCTTTTGGCGAATCGGAGCTTCAAACCGGTCACCGCGAAAGAGCCAGTAAGCATTTTTCGAAAGCGCTCCAACTCAGCCGCAATCCGATCGAGCGCCAGTTCTTCGAACGACGCCTCCGCGCGTGCAGATGAGCATCAAACGGCTGTGCCAGTAGCTGAAGTCTTCGACTTTAGCGTGAATGCAAACCCGGAGAGGAATTCTATTGGTAATTTATGACTAATTTGCTGTTTTGGATGGCAATGCTTTCGATGCCGTCGGGCAGGCGGAGTTTTTCGTGATTTTCGGGCGATGAGACGAGACGTTGCACAGCTGAATCGAGGGATGATTGCGGGAGCGGGAGCGAGCCAAGCCATCCGGCGACGGGTCGAAATTGAATGTAGCCGTCCGCGGAGGAAAGATGGCCGTCCAATTCGAGAGAAAGATCCTTCCCATGAAAATCGAAAACTACGTACGCTTTTACCAAGTCGCCGTCTAAATCCACGCGGACATCTCTGACTGCGGATTGCACTTCAGCGACGGAAGGCTCGCCAGCGACGGCAGCTTGCGTTGCCGTCTGTGGCTGGCTCGTGGGTGCAGAGGAGCTGTCCGGTGAGTTTGCAGACGAGGGCTGGCTCTGCTCGTTTCCGGCGATCTCCAGGTTCTGGCGCAAATAGGAATTCAGTTCCGTGCGTTCGAGCGTCAATTGGTACGGTTGATTCGAGGCTACGGCGGATTCCGCTTGCGAGAATTTCATAGCCGCCCTCGCGGCCGCTTGAGAATTGGCCTCGACCTGCGGCGGCGAAGATTTGCGCAATATCAGGCCGATGACGAAAATCAGTATGAAAAGAGTGGCCCAATTCATGATGCGATAAGCTGTGCGCCAAAGAGACGGTGGCTTCGGATCGTCAGCGAGCGGCTTGGGCATTTCGACCTGAACGGTTCGCGGCGACGAGCGAGCACCTGACGCTGCTCCGCTTTGCAGTTCGTCCTTGAGATAATAGGCGAAAAGCGAGCGGCACTTCTGGCATTTGTCGCCGGAGCTCTGTTTGTATCCGCAATTTGGACAGGTGAGCATGCACGGGCTCCTCGCCTTGTAGAAAGTTCTCTCCAGTAAAAGATAGCAGCGCAGATGCAATGTGCAGAATTCGGCGGCGAAACGCTTGGCGTGGGAGACACCTGTTCTAAAGTGCAGTTCAGAAAAAACGGAAGCGTTTCTTCGGAGGCGCTTCTTCGCGTCCGCTCTGAACGAGCTTCCATTCGCGCGGCATGGGGAGATAGGGAAGCGAACGGCCTTCCAGCACAGCGCGCGGATTTTTTTCGAGGAGGGCGGAGGCAAACTCCTCGCCTTTTGTCTTCGCGAGCAGCTCAAAAGCAGGCTTCAAACGGAGCGGACGAGTGTCGAGATTGTGCGCGTCGCTGGCGATGAAATGAATCGCGTTGGCGTTGAGCAGGAATTCCACGGCTTTTTGGGCGCGGCGCCCGAAACCGCCGGTGAGCGATTGCGCTGTAATCTGCACGAGGCAGCCCTGGCGCAGCCATCCCCAGAAGCGTTCCCATTGAGAACGGATCAGTGCGTTGCGTTCGGGGTGAGTGATGATCGGTTGGAGACCCATTAAATGGAGCTGGTGGAGAGTTTGCTCGATGGAAGCGGGGATCGCGAAATCGTCGAACTCGACGAGGAGATAGGAGGTTTGATTCAGCGTAAAGCGCTTGGAATCGGCGCGCAACGCGGCAAGGTTTTCGAAGCTGAAATGAAAATCGCAACCGGTCGCGATGGTCAGGCTCTGTCCGAGGCGGGACTGAAGTTCATCGCGGCGCGCGCGCACCCGTTGCGGATCGAAGGGATATTCGTTGCTGGCGTGCGGCGTGGAGATTACGTGAGTGATGCCTTCAGCGATGGCCATCTCCGCCATTTGGACAGAAATTTCCAGGGATGAAGCGCCGTCATCGAGGCCGGAAAGCAGGTGACAGTGGATATCAACCATTACTTCGACGATAGCGCAGGATGGAGAGGAGCGCAAATTGTGCGGTCGAGATGAAGCCGGTTAATTCAGAGCGGCTGGTCAAGAGGCGAATTCGCGCTACAAAAATCAGCGAATAAAAAGACTGAAGGTGAGAACTGCAAGGACGAGCGCGGTAAACAAAGAATATTTCCAGTTCTTTAACGCAAAGATGAAGTACAGCATGGAGGCCAGCACGCGAATGTACGGTGTGAGCATCAAAACGGCGATACCGCAGGCGATGAGTGTGCGAGGGCGAAGATGATCGGCCAGGACCATGCGAGCTTCACTTACAGCGAATTCGAAGAGATTCATACCTGAGATTTTCTGGCTGACGGAAAGATGGCCAATTCGGAAAAAACGCCAAATCAAACCGGCGATGATGAGCGCCATGCTTAGAACAACGCCGCAGAGGAGCAGATATCCGACGAGGAGGTCCATCTTGCGCTGCCCACGCAAGGCGAATTTCATTTCCCGGACTGTTGAGAAATGCGAATCTTCCATCAGCTTCCTCGAATACCCCGAAAAATCATTTCGACGGCCAATACGATCAAAATAATGAGGAAAAGCTGCCGAACAGCGCGATTCGAGATGCGCACCAGAACGCGCGTGCCAAGAAAGGCGCCAGCGACAACGCCGATGACCACAGGCGCGGCCAAGCCGGGATCAATGAGTCCGTGAACGAGGTACACGCTGGTGCCGGCAAGCGCGGTGACGCCGATAATCAGGTTGCTTGTGGTGGTGGACACCTTGGGCGGAAGGCCCATCACGAGATCCTGAATGAGGACTTTGACAGCGCCCGCGCCGATGCCGAGCAGGCCGGCAATGAGTCCCGCTCCGAACATCAACGGGCCGCCCAGAGGGGCGCGGCGGGCGCGATACCGGATGATGGCGTGCTGCGATTGGTCGAAGTAAGAGCCTTCGAGTTCAAGCCACTTTGAAACCGAATCCTGAGCGCCTTCGCGCCAGCTTTCGTGTCCCGCGACGAGAAGAGCAATCCAAGAACCTAGCAGGACACAGCCAAACGCGATGTAAAGCGGCCGAGGGGAAGACGCCAGAGTAATTGTGGCGCCCACCAGCGCGCCGACAATAGTGAACATCTCGAGAAACATTCCCACTTTCAGATTGGTGATGTGGTCGCGCACATAAGCGGAAGCGGAGCCGCTGGATGTGGCAATAACGGAAAGGATGCTGATGGCGATGGCCTGCTTGATGTCCACGCCGAGCAGGGTAAGCGCAGGGATCAGAATTATGCCCCCGCCCATTCCCGACATCGCGCCAATGAAACCGGCGAGAATAGCGACAGGAAGGAGAAGATAGAACGGGACCATCTAGTTGTTGTGCGCATTCTCTGCGCGTTTACGACAATACGCAGATGAGAGTTTGCGCATGGTTGCGGGATTTGTTCTTCGAGTATTCGGTCTATTCACTTGGGGCGACTGTACCGGCATCAGCATAGCAGACATCCAAAATGACCGCACGGCAGATCGAGGAACGGAATAACCGGATGGTTGCGTTGTTTAGCGCGCCTTTCGCATGAACGCGGATGCTGTTAATATTTGCGGCGGATTTTAATCCGCACCGGCAGAAACTGAGGATGCGATGGCAGATTTTGCAGTGCAAATTCGCGCCGAATTGCAAGAGAGCGCGCGGGTTAAGGAGAGTTTCTCCGAGGAATTAGTGCGCCGGATTGCTGATTTTGCTGAGGCTGCGGCGAAAGCGATTCAGGCTGGAGGCAAAATTGTATTTTTCGGGAATGGAGGCAGCGCGGCGGACGCGCAGCATTTGGCTGCCGAGTTGGTGGTGCGACTTGAGCGCATGCGACCAGGAATTCCGTCGCTGTCCCTGGCGACGAATACTTCTGTTCTGACTGCGGCAGGAAATGATTTGGGCTTCGAATTTGTTTTTTCGCGCCAAGTCGAATCTCTGGTTTCAGGGAAGGATGTGCTGGTGGCGCTTTCGACCAGCGGCAACAGTCAGAATATTCTGCGCGGGGCGGAAGCCGGTCGCGCGCGGCGGGCGTTCGTGATTGGCATGACAGGCGAAACCGGCGGGGAGCTGGCGAAGAAAGTGGATTTGCTGGTGAATGTGCCTTCGCGAAATGCGCAGCGCATTCAGGAAGCGCACATCACTATCGGGCATATCGTTTGCGCGCTGATCGAGCAGAATTGCTTCCCTGCGAAATAGTCCACGTCTAAGTACGTCCTTTCTAATAATCCTTTGCCACCAGATGTTAACTGACTCGCATGGAATCCTGTCTGCGCGTTTGCCGCAGATTGAGAAGGACGCTAAGGTAAGCTCATGAGCGATCCGCACAGTTCAGGCGATTTGCCGCTGGACAAAGGGCGCCGGCGCAGCATGCGAGTGATGCTGTCGGTGACGATTATGGTTCGCGGGAAGAGTCGCGACGGGAAGAGTTTTTTCGATGAAGAGACGAAAACGCTTGTGGTGAACGCGCACGGAGCGTTGATTCTGCTGGGGTCTGAAGTCGTTGCGAATCAGAAAATCACGATTACTCATAAGGCCGCGCAGAAAAGCGAAACATGCCGCATCGTCTACGTTGGGCAGCAGGAGGGCGATAAAGCACAAGTGGGAATCGAATTCGATACGCCGGCGCCAAAGTTTTGGGGCATCAGTTTCCCGCCGGAAGATTGGAATGTGACCGCCGACTAGTTCGCGCGAGAGTTTGCTTTAGCGGCTGCCGGCCAGGCGGAGTCGGAAATCAGTTCGATTCGCAGAGCGCCGATTGGCAAGTAAGCTTCGCCAAGGATGGGCGTTTGAGCGGGATCGTTCGCCAGCCAAATTGTGAAATGTTCGTCAGGGATTTCCCGGTTTCCATCCCGCAGGCGTATGGAAACTCTGGTTGCATTGAAATTTCCCGCAGCAATCTGCACGGATTCTATTTCTTCCCGCGTTGCAATCATGGTGTAAACATTCTGACCGTCGAAAACCGGAGTGCGAGTTTCGAGGATGGCATTCCATTCAATTGAGCGTAAAAAATAGATGGCGCTGAGCGCGTCGTGCGTGCCTGGAGGAACGATGACGCGCGGCAGAGTGCTATTTGAAAGTTCAGTGGGCGAAACGAGAACGGTTTCCGTGTCTTCTGGCCGGCCAAATTCGCGGAAATGCTCCTGGTATTCGCGGCTCTGAAGGCCACTCGGGAGCGCGTAGGAGTCAATTTCGTCGTCGAGCTGATAAAAGGCGCGGAGCGGAGCAGCGGTGTGGAGAGCGGCGCGAAAATGCCACGAATCCGCGCCAAAAAATTCGCGACGATCTACGATTTGCAATTGCGCGGTGGCTGCGCCCGAGAAACGGCCCCAGTCGAGCCGGTAATTCAGGATTTCACCGATGCGCAGAGCAGGCGAGGAAGGCGGCGATTGAGCGCGCGGCGGATTCGAGTCAGCCAAGAGAATCGCGCAGAAAGCAACCGTGGACAACATTACAGCGGGCGAGGTTAACCCGCGCAAGAGCTGAAAATGCAAAGGCGTTTTCATTATACGCTCTCTGAGCGAACGTGTTTCGGCAGATCCGCGAGATTGTCCAGGAGAAGATCAGGCTCAGATTCGGGAAGTCGGGCGCTGCCGAATCCGTAAGTGACGCCGCAGGCGAGCGTACCGGCGTTGCGGGCCGTTTGTATGTCCACGTCGGAATCGCCGATCATCATCAACTCGCGAGGCGACAAGTTGAAATCGCGCAGCAGAGTGTGAAGTCCCACGGGATCCGGCTTTTTCTTTTCGAAACTGTTGCCCCCGTAAATAAACCGAAAATGACGGGTCATGTTGAGACCGGCGATGATTGCCTGGCTGAACTTCACGGGTTTATTGGTTAGAACTGCGAGGGATTGGCCCTGCAGGGCGTCGAGACATTCGAGAACGCCAGCGTAGGGAACCGTGTTATCGAGCATGTGCGCCTTGTAATAGTCGAGAAAAAAGACGATGCCTTTTTCGACGTCTTCTTCGGAAGCTCCCGCGCCGAGAGCGCGTTTGACGAGCAGCAGAACGCCGCCGCCGACGTAGCTGGCGATTTGTTCCTGGCTGAGAGGCTTGCGGCCGAGGAATTCAAGCGTGGCGTTCATGGAGAGAACCAAGTCGAGTTTGGAATCGATAAGCGTGCCGTCGAGATCGAAGACGAAGGCTTTGATGCCGGAGAAAGATTTTCCGTTCGTGGTCATCGCAATCCAACTTAGCATGAACGACGCTGAATTTCAGTGCATCGTTTGCAAGCGACGAGTGGAAAAACATTGCGTCTTGAGCGACACGTTGGAGCGATGCGGGAGCCTTGCTACAATCGAAAGTTTCGAATGGGAGCTGCGAACCGGGCGCGAGGCTCGCAGCACACAAGAAATGTGAGCTGTGGCGGAGATATTTCCATTTCGGGCAGTGCGATACGATTCGCAGCGCGTGGCGCTCGCGGATGTGCTCACGCAGCCGTACGACAAAATCACGCCGGAAATGCAGGAACGATATTACGAATCGAGTCCTCACAATCTCGTTCGCGTTGAAAAGGGCAGGGCTGAGAGCGGAGATTCGGCGGCGGAGAACGCTTACACGCGAGCCGCGCAAAACTTCAAAGAATGGCTTGCGCAAGGGATTTTGCTGCAGGACGTGCAGCCCGCGATTTACGTCTATTCACAAAACTATGCTCTGCCGGCCTCAAATCGGCGGCTGGAGCGGCGCGGATTCATTGCGTTGGGCAGGCTCGCCGATTACCGCGAAGGAATTGTTTACCGGCATGAACGCACGCTAACTGCTCCGAAAGCCGACCGCCTCGAACTGCTGCGACAGACGAGATGCCAGACGGGGCAGCTATTTTTGTTGTATGAGGATCCATCGCGGGGTGTGGATTCAATTCTCGAAGAAGCCACGCAAACGCAGCCGCTTGCGGAATTGAGCGATGAATGCCATGTGCAGCACAGATTATGGGCTGTTTCGGATGAAAGAAAAATTCGCGAAATCGCCGGCAGCATGGCGGCAAAAAAGCTCGTGATTGCGGATGGGCACCATCGTTATGAAACGGCGCTTGCGTATCGCGATGAATGCCGCGCCAAAGCAGGACGGATTGACGCGGATGCGCCGTACGAGAAAGCTATGTGGACGTGCTTCAACACTTGTCCGGACGGAAACACGGGCGGGCATCGGGACGGACTCACCATTCTGGCGACGCACAGGCTCGTTCGCGGGCTGGCTGGATTCTCGTTCGAGAAATTTTTGAGGGCCGCGGGGCAGTACTTCAACTGGTATGCGTATCCATTCGCAAAAAACGGCGAGCGCGACGAAGCGTTTGCGGAGTTTCGGCGCGATTTGGAGCGCCGCGGGCGCGCGGGGCATTCGATCGGCGTATATGCGGGAAACCGCTCATTCTACTTGTTGGTGTTGCGGAACACGGCGGAGCTGGAACGGCTGCTTCCGGATGTGAGCGCGGCGCAGCGGCAGTTGGACGTGGTGCTGTTGCACAGATTACTGCTGCACAAATGCCTCGGAATTACGGCGGATAAGGTGATGGCTGAAACGAATATCCAGTATGAACGGGAAATGAGCGCGGCTATTACTGCGGTTGACCGTGGCGCGGCGCAGGCGGCGTTCTTGCTGAATCCCGTGCGCGTAAAAACCGTAATGGAAATCGCGCTCGGCGGAGACGTGATGCCGCAGAAGTCTACGGACTTTTATCCAAAACTCTTGAGCGGCCTTTGCATTTACAAAATGTAGGGATGAACAATTAGAGTATTCATCGGAGGAATTCATGAGGAAGCGGTCTGCGATTGGTTGCACGATGTTTCTTGCTCTTGCTGCGGCGATTTGGTGCTCTGACGGTTCGGTGAAAGCGCAACAGAACACGCGAACGAGCGCGATGGGGACTTTCGAAGTCACAGCAGCGGGCGCGCAGGCGGGAATGCCGGCTGCGGCGACGAGTGCCTCGCATACCGAATTGATGAAGCTGGCGGGAGATTATGACCGCACAGTGAAATTCCTCGGGCAGACCGGAGCAATGGCTGCACCGTCACAGGGCACATGCAAGATTACGGTTGTGCTCGGCGGCAGATTTCTGATGGAAGAAAGCCATGACACGGTTTTTGGCAAGCCGGTGGATGGCTTGCGCATTTACGGCTACAACGACGCGACGAAGCAGTATGAAATGGCGCGGATGTACACCATGTCGAACGCGATTACGCTGATGAAGGGCACGAGCAGTGACGGCGGAAAGACAATTGATTACGAGGGCGGAGCTGCGGGGACGGGCAACGCCACGCTACACGCAAAGCTGGAGCGTGTGAACGATGATGAGTTCACAGTGACCATGTCAGCCACAGACGCGAGCGGAAAAGACGCGCCGTTTCAGGAAACAATTTACAAACGAAAGAGTAGGCAGCGCTGAATCGCGGACGATTCAAGCCCAATAGGTGCGGTCGAGCGTGCGGTACTGGATCGCTTCGCTTAAGTGGCGTGGCTGAATCTCGCCGATTTTGTCGAGGTCGGCGATGGTGCGCGCGACTTTCAGGATGCGGTCGTGGGCGCGTGCGGAAAGCCCGAGTTTTTGAATGGCATTCTCCAGCAGCTTTTCCCCTTCGGCGGAAATTTCACAGTACTTGCGAAGCAATTTGGGAGGCATTTGCGAATTGGCGTAGATTTTCCGTTCGCCTTTGAATCGCTCAAGTTGGATGGCGCGAGCGGCGATGACGCGTTCGCGGACTGAGGCGGAGGATTCAGCGGCATTGCCGTCGCGCAACTCCTTGTATTTTACGGCAGGCACTTCGATGTGAATATCAATGCGGTCGAGAAGCGGGCCGGAGATTTTCGAGATGTAGCGCTGGATTTGCGTGGGCGAACAGTGACAGTCGCGCGTGGGATCTCCAAAAAATCCGCAGGGGCACGGATTCATTGCCGCTGCGAGCATGAATCGCGCCGGAAAACTCACAGAAAGGGCCGCGCGCGCGATGGAGACCACGCCATCTTCGAGAGGCTGGCGAAGAACTTCGAGGACGTTGCGCTGGAATTCGGGGAGCTCGTCGAGAAAAAGCACCCCGTTGTGGCCCAAAGAAACTTCGCCGGGGCGAGGGATGGCGCCGCCGCCGATCAGGCCGGCGTCACTGATAGTGTGATGAGGCGAGCGGTAGGGGCGTGTGCCGACGAGGCCTCGCGAATCTTCGAGGACGCCCGCAACGCTGTAAATACGCGTGGTTTCGATCGCCTCGTCGAGCGACATCGGCGGAAGGATCGAGGGAATGCGCTTGGCCAGCATGGTTTTGCCGGCGCCGGGTGGGCCGATGAAGAGAATGTTATGTCCGCCCGCGCAGGCGATTTCGAGAGCGCGCTTGGCGGATTGCTGTCCGCGAACGTCGCGCAAGTCCACGGGATACGCACCAGCATCGCTGAGCATTTTCTGGGTATCCACGCGAGTTGGCGCGAAGGACTCGGGAGAGTTCACAAGGTCGGCGGCTTGCGGCAGCGATTTCACGGCGAATACGTGGATGCCTTCGACAACAGCAGCCTCGCGCGCGTTTGCCTCGGGCACCACGACGTTTCTGATGCGGCGGTCGCGCGCGGCAATCGCGGCGGAGAGGGCGCCACGAACGGAACGGACGCTGCCATCGAGCGAAAGTTCGCCGAGGAAGACGTAATCGCTGAGGGCTTTGCCGAAGAATGTCCCCTGGCAGCCGAGCAGGCTTAGCGCCATGGGCAAGTCGAAGGCGGAGCCTTCTTTGCGAATATCGGCGGGAGCCAGATTCACCGTTACGGACTGATGGCCCGGATAATCGAAGCCGCAGTTCTTCAGCGCGGCTCTCACGCGCTCGCGGCTCTCCTTCACGGCAATGTCGGGAAGGCCGACGACGTTGAAATAGCCGCTCTGGCCTGGGCCGACGTCCACCTCCACTTCGACAAGATATGCGTCGACTCCGAAGACGGCGGCGCTGTGCGTTTTGAAGAGCATCGGAACGGGAAGTCCTTTTGCCCGGTAACTATGCGATTTGTCAGGCGAACGATAACGCAAAACGTACGTCTACGCCAGATAAACTACTGTTGGGATTTTCGAGCGAGAGGCCCATTGGCTGTATTGAACGGTTATGTTAAATTCGCATTAGCGATTCTCAGGTGTCCTGGATGAAAGCCGCCGTTCGGTTAGTACTGTTCTCATTCTTATTGCTTAGTGTTGCGCTGCCATGTTTCGCGCAGGGGCGAGGCGGTGTTACGCAGAGCCTTCGTCCTGACGGAACAATCACAGTCTATTTGCGAAACGAATTTGGCGAGCCGCTATCTGTCATGCCGCAGTTGAAGCTGACAGTCGTCGGTATGGGCGTCGCCTCTCCGTCCGTGGCGCAGCAGGATGGCCAGGGGTGGGTCTTTTCGAATCTGACGCTCTCGGAGGAATACCAGATTGAAGTGAAAGCGGACGGTTATCAAACGGCGTATGAGGACGCCACGCTACCTCCGTTGGACAACGCTTCCGTGAACGTGATTGTGTTCATGAAGCCAATCGGACAAAAGAAGAACGGCGGTGTTCCAGGCGGACAAATTCTTGCGCCGCGCGTGCAAAAGGAAGTGGATCGCGGCCTGAAGGATATGCGCTCGAAGAAATTCGAGTCGGCGCAGAAACATCTGAGTAAAGCGCTGGTGATGGCCCCGGCGAGTCCCTACGTGAACTACGTGGCGGGCATGGCCTGCTTGTTATCGAAGCAATTTCCGCAGGCGGAGGCATTTTTGGCGAAGTCCGTTTCGCTGGATCCGCGCAAGCCGGCGGCCTTGCTCGCGCTTGGGACGGCACGGTTGCAACTGAATGAGAATGCGGCCGCGATCCAACCGCTGGAGCAGGATATTCGGCTGGATTCCAAGTCTTGGAAGGGCGAATGGATGCTGGCGAACGCGTATTTGCGCACGAAAGATTATGCAAAAGCGCGCGAATATGCTGAGAGAGCCATTGCAACCGGCAAGGCCGACGCTGCTCCGGCGGAACTTATTCTGGGACAGGCGCTGGCGAGTTTGGGCGAACGCGAAAAAGCGGTGGCGACATTTGGCAGTTACTTGAAGCATTATCCAAATGACCTCAACGCCGAGAAGATACGCGCGTACGTGGCTAATTTGCAGAACCCTGCGGAGGCCGTTGTGCCGGTTGCGCAACATGCTGATGCGCCTTCCGGACCGTTACACAATGCGGTCGAAAAAGCCGCTCCCGCTGTCGCAGAGATTACGGCTCCGGCACCCGCGATTGACCTTCCGCCGAAAGAAGACTGGGCTCCGCCGGACGTGGATGCCGCCAATCCTTTTGTGATTTCCGGCGCAGCTTGCTCGTTGCCGAAGGCGATGAAAATGGCGGCACACAGCGCGGAAGAGTTCGTGAACACGCTTGAGCAGTTTTCCGCGACGGAAGATTACCAGGCGGTGGAGATCAAGCGTGATGAAAGATTGGAAACGCCGGAGACGCGGCATTACAGCTACCTGGCGGTTGTAGAGCATCCTAACCCTCACTTGATCGAGGCGCGTGAATATCGAGATGCGCATTCCGCCAGCGCGAATATGCCCGGGATATTGGCTGACCTTGGCACGCCGGCATTGGCTTGGGTCTTCCATCCTGATTTCAGCGGCGCTTTCAAATGGAGTTGCGAAGGATTGGGAGAATGGGGTGGAAAATCGGCCTGGGTGATTCATTTTGAGCAGCGAGCGGATGCACCGACCAGCCTGCTTCAAGCTTTTATGACTTCTTCGCAGGAATACGCTCTGCCGCTCAAGGGGCGTGCGTGGGTTTCCGAGAAGGGCGGCGAAGTCATGCACCTCGACACGGATCTGACGCACGTTCTGAAAGAAATTGGCATGAAGCGGGAGCACTTTTCGATAGATTACGTGCCGGTTTCATTCCCGACGCATAAGCTCGAGCTGTGGCTGCCGCAGGATGCCGACGTGTATTATCAGTATCAGGGACATTACATCCATCACTATCATCACTTCAGCAATTTCAAATTGTTTTGGGTGGGCACAACGCAGAAGGACTCGAAGACCCCGCATCAGCCGAAAACGCCTCCGCAGAATTAGATTTTCGCTGCTGTTCCTCAGAAAACTCCGCACTCTCTGTACAAAGAAGAATTCTTCAGCAGCGCTTTACTTTGCGGCGCCGTGTACGTATGCTGGCAGAAATTCCAGTGTCAGGGTCAAGCGAAACAAAACGGAGCGGCGGCGCGTATTACTGAAGAGGGGGCGCGATGATTGGCTGGATCATACTGGCGATCGTGGTGGTTGTGGCGTTCATCGTGATCGGGATGTACAACGGCCTGGTCAAATTGAAGGTGCAGTGCGACAACGCCTGGTCGGATATTGACGTGCAGTTGAAGCGACGGTACGACCTCGTTCCCAATCTCGTGGAGACGGTGAAGGGGTACGCAGGGCACGAGAAGGGCACACTCGAAGGCGTCGTGCAGGCGCGCAACGCGGCCATGTCCGCGCAGGGTCCGGCGGCAAAAGCGGGCGCGGAGAACATGCTGACTTCGGCGTTGCGGCAAGTATTCGCGCTGGCAGAAGCGTATCCGCAACTGCGCGCAGTGGAGAGTTTTAATCAATTGCAAAACACACTCAATCAATTGGAAGACAGCATTCAGAACGCGCGTCGCTATTACAATGCTGTGGTGCGCGACTTCAATACCAAAATCATGGAATTTCCTTCCAACATCATCGCGGGAATGTTCAACTTCAAGACGCGCGAATTTTTCGAGACGGGCAGCGCCGCGGAACGCGAAGTTCCCAAAGTGAGTTTTCAAGCGGGCGCGCAGCAGTAGCTCCGGGCCGATGATGCGCAGCACACGCCGCGCCGCGATTTTCCTCCTCGTTGTAATTTCTGTGCTTGCGTTCTCTCTTCCGGCGAGCGCGCGCCAGCTCACGATCCAAAGCTTCGATGTCCTCGTCGAAGTTCACCAGGACTCCACGATTGAGGTAACTGAAACGCTGGACGTGAAATTCCAGGGGAGCTGGCATGGAATTTACCGCAACATTCCCGTGGAGTATCGCGGTTCGCTCGGATTGAACAAGACGCTTTTTCTGGAGCCGGAGAGCGTGACAGATCCGAACGGCGAGCCGCTGAAATACCAAGTGTCCCGGCATGGAGCGTACAAGCAACTGAAAATTTATGTGCCGGACGCTGTGGATGCGACGCGCTCGATTGTAATTCGTTACAAGGTGCTCGACGCGGTGACATTTTTCCCGGACCACGATGAGCTGTACTGGAACGTCACCGGGACCGAATGGAATGCGCCGATCGAGAACGCTTCGGCGAGGATCGAACTGCCTTCGGGAGTGACGGGACTGCACGCCGAGGCATTCACCGGCGGCTACGGCGAGCGCGGCAGCGATGCGGACGTAAGCGTCAGCGGAAACGCGGTGACATTCGTGATGCGGCGGGCGCTCGATTATCACGAGGGTTTAACCGCCGTAGTGGGCTGGGATAAAGGATTTGTGAATCCGCCGGGCACGTGGCAGAAAGTTTCGCTTTTTCTGCGGAGCAACTGGCCATTTTTCATTCCCATCGCCGCTTTCTTTCTGATGGGCTGGATTTGGTACACGAAAGGGCGCGACCCGAGGCGTAACGCCATCACAGTGCAGTACGAAGCTCCGGACAAACTGACTCCTGCCGAGGTGGGGACGCTAGTCGACAACGAAGCGGATATGCGCGACATTACCGCAACGATTGTGGATTTAGCGGTGCGAGGCTACCTGAAAATTGAAGAGCAGGACACCAGCCAGGCGCTTGGGCTGGTTCATCACAAGAATTTCATTTTCCACAGATTGAAGCCGGCGCAGGATTGGTCGAGCCTGAAGCCGCACGAGCAAGCGTTGCTGGCGGCGCTTTTTGATGATGGCGTGAGCGAGCAAGTGTCGCTCACGGAGCTGCAGAACCGGTTCTATGTGCACCTGCCCACGATTCGCAACCGCATTTTTGACGGCCTGATGGACAGCAAATTCTATCTGCACCGTCCGGACAAGGTGCGGCAGGGATGGATCGCAGCGGCGGTGTTCATCGGGTTCGCTTCGTTCTTTCTTGCGAATGCGGTTTCGAATTCGCTGGGAATTTCCTCACTGACGACGATTTTGTCGGGCGTTTTTACCGCAGCCGTCGTTGCCGGCTTCGGCTATTTCATGTCTGCGCGCACGGTGGCGGGCGAGCGCGAACTGGAAAAAGTGCTGGGATTCGAGGATTTTTTGGGCCGCGTTGAAAAAGACCAGATGGAACGCATGGTGAAAACGCCGGCGATGTTCGAGAAATATCTACCTTATGCCATGGCCTTGCGAGTGGAAAAGAAATGGGCTAGCGCATTCCAAGACATTTACAGCCAGCCGCCGCAATGGTACGCGGGGCCGTACGGTAACGGGTTCCAGACGCTATGGCTGATTAACAATTTGAATTTTATGTCCATGCAGACGGGAACGGCGATGGCTTCTTCACCGCGAAGCGCGGGAGGCTCCGGTGGATCAGGATTCGGAGGCGGAGGATTTTCCGGCGGCGGATTCGG
>DASUAV010000045.1:0-10104 GCA_035763605.1 Candidatus Acidiferrales bacterium | reverse complement strand
CGCGGAAAATGGCGGAATCGAAACGCCAGCAGTTCAGGCTGACGAAAACAGGATTCTGCTCGGAAGAAGCGGGAAGGGCCGCAGGCTTCTCGATGATTTCTTCGAGGTAGCCGTAATTGCTGACGCGCAGAAGCGCATACTCGCGAAGGCGTTCCTCTGGCACGTTACTTTGTTTCAGCAGGGCGTTCCGTTCAAAAGCCGGCAGGCCGGGCTCGCCTAACTCGCGCATGGCTTTGAAGACCTCAAGCGGATAATAGTTATCGGAATTGAGCGAAAGAAAGGGATCGTTAGCGGCGAATTCGCGCGCGGAGAGCAACGCGTTCGCTGTGCCAATCGGATGCTCCTGAACGGCGAAATAGACTTTGATGCGCCGCAACTCCAGCGAATCGTAGTACTCACGAATCGCAGTGTGTTCAGGACCGATTACCAGGCACACGTCGCGAATTCCGGCGTCAGCCAGCGCGCTCAGGACGAAATCGAGAAATGGCCTGCCGATCGGAATCATGGCTTTGACCCCTGCATCGGCTGCATGAAGCTGCTCACCTGACAGCGCAGCGGAGGAATCAGACAGGCGCATGCGCTTGCCAAGGCCGCGGGCAAGAATCACGGCTTTTTGCACGTTGGGTTGTTTGACTGCAGAAATGCTTACCTCCAGCGCTTCGTTGAAACGCTCGATTCGCAGTCGCGCTTTGCACCAATCATATATGCCCGTCAAAAGAGACAGTGATATTATCTGCGCGCCATGAACAAAATACGAATATCGGTAATTCTCGCGACACTTCTTTTTTTCGCAATCGGTTCTCGAAGAGCTTTTTCCCAAACGGCCATGAACGGCCAAGCCCCGGCAAATGCGGCCGCGCGGCCGATTGTGCTGCACGCGGCGCGTCTTCTGGACGTTGCCGCGGGGAAAATTATTTCGCCGGGCGAAGTGCTGGTGCGCGGCGACCGCATCGCCGAAGCGGGCGCGACCGTTTCGCATCCCGAAGGCGCTGAAGTCATTGATCTCGGAGATTGCACGCTCATGCCGGGATTGATTGACGCGCATGTGCATCTGTTTTTGCATCCGGGGAATGAAGGTATGCAGACCGTGGACGAATCGGTCCCGCAGAGAACGATTCAGGCCACGCTGGCGGCACGCGCCGATTTGATGGCCGGATTCACGGCTGAGCGCGACATGGGAACCGAAGGGGCAGGTTCGGCTGACACAGCCGTGCGGAATGCAATCAACAAAGGTCTAATTCCTGGGCCGCGGATGCGAATTTCAGGGAATGCAATTTCCATTCTCGGCGGGCACGAAGACGCTATTGGATTCAATCCCGCGCAGCACGTGCTCTCCAACGCCGATTATGCGAACGACACGGAGCAACTGATCGAAACCATTCGCAGGCAGATCAAAGAGGGCGCGGACTTCATCAAAATTTACGAAACGGGCCGCGACACGTTTCGTAACGGAATTTTTCATGCGCCGTATCAATACACCGAGGAAGAGTTGCACGTAGCCGTGCAAGAAGCGGCGCGGCTCGGCACACGCGTGGGCGTCCATGACACGGGAGAACCCGGAACATTGTATGCCGCGGAAGCAGGCACCGAATCCATCGATCATGCTTTTCAACTCGGCGACGAAACGATGAAGCTGATGCGGGAGAAAGATATTCCGGCTGTTCCCACATTCACGATTTCCGAATACTTTGCGGACCACGCGGAAAGCCCCACCGGAGCGAAAATCGAACATGCGATGCTCGGTTATCACGTGCAGCAGTTCAAGAAACAGCTTGCGGCAGGCGTGCCCATGGCTGTTGGCTCGGACGTAGGCCCGTTTCCGCACGGGACGCAAGCGCGGGAGCTTGTGCTGATGGCGCAGTACGGAATGTCGCCGCTCCAAGTTTTGCGCGCGGATATGCTCAACGGCGCGAAGGTTCTCATGTGGCAAGGCCAGATTGGCGAACTGAAGCCCGGATATTTTGCGGACGTTATCGCGGTTCCTGGAAATCCGCTGAACGATATCAGCGTGGTCGAAAAAGTCTCATTTGTCATGAAAGGCGGAGTCGTCTACAAGCGCAACGAAAGACCATAAATTCCAGCAGTTTCACCTCGTCGAAGACACTACAACCGTCCTGCATTTCGGAGTACAGCAATTACGGGATAGCGTCGCCGCGTTGTCATTCTAAACTCAAATAGACGAGCAACCTCCAGCTCTCAGCGCGCCTTTATGCCTTCAGCACGGGCTTTCCAGATTCAGACTATGGCCGAGGAAGCCTCAGTCCAAGTCCAGCATCAGCCACGAATCCACCGAAAGTCGCGCGCGGCGATCGCGCGAGCGACGTGGCACGGATTCATCGCCGATGATTGCATGGACCTTGCCGCGCAGATGTCGTTTTATTTCGCGCTCTCGATTTTCCCGTTTCTCTTGGTGGTAGCTTCGATCGTGGGTTGGCTGCCGTTTACGAACATCTGGCAGACGTTCGCCGAATGGATCATCACCTATCTGCCGACGGATTCGCGCCACCTGCTGTTCTCGACCATCGTGGATCTCACCCATGGCTACAAAAGCTTTTTCTCCGTCGGGGTGCTGGGAATGGTCTGGAGCGCATCCTCCGGCTTCGTGAGCTTGATGGAGTCGTTGAGCAAAGCGCATGGAGTGCCGGAGACGCGGAGCTTTGCGAGAAAGCATGTGATTGCGGTGATAGCTACCTTCGGCGCGGCATTTTTCTTCATCGCCAGCTTTGCGGCGATCAGTCTGGGACGCTGGCTCGGAACCGCCATTGCGGGAACGCTCACGTCTCAGGGCGTTACGCACTTCCCGTGGGAGCTCGTGAGATTCGTGGCCACACTCGTAATCATGTGCATCGGCGTGGATTTGGTGGACCATTTTTTGCCCGACATGAAGCGGCCCTGGAGATGGTTTTCGATCAGCAGCATCGTTGTGTCGCTCACTTTCGTCGGAGCCACCGAAGGCGTGAATTTCTATATGCGTTATACCTCTTCGTTTTCCAAGGTGTACGGCGCTATAGCCGGATTCATTATTTTTCTGACGTGGGTTTACATCGCGAGCATGGTGCTTCTCGCCGCGGCGGAAGCCGAGAAGGCGGCGCGCAACTCAGAAGGAGCTTCGGCGTAATGCCGGCGGGCTGCTCTTCAGGCGGCGAGAGCCGTTTGCGAACGGCTCTGATCGCCGCGAGATTTCTGCTTCTCATTCTTGGGATTAGTTTTCCGGTGTTCGCCCAGCAACAGCAACCCACTTCATACGCAGGATTCGAAGGACGCAAAGTGGAAACTGTGGATGTATCCGCAACTCCGTTGATGGACGTAACCAGTTTTCGGGCGATGATCCGGCAGAAGGCCGGCCAGCCGTTTTCGCAAGCGGCCGTGCGCGAAACCATCACCGCGCTCCAGAATACGAAGCTCTTTTCATCGGTGAAATTGAACGTCACCCCGCAGCAAAACGGATTGAAGCTCGTATTTGTGCTCGAACCGGCCTATTACGTCGGACACTTATCCTTCCCCGGCGCCATTCGCGCTTTTCCCTACACGCGCTTGCTGCAGTCGGCGAATATTCCCGCACAATCCGCGTTTACAAATGATCTGCCTCCGCAGGGCCAAAAAGCGCTGCAACATTTTTTTCAGACCAACGGATATTTTCTCGCATCAGTCCAGCCCAAGCCCGATTGGGATCAGCAGCACATGATTGTGAACCTGACGTTCGCATGCGATTTGAAGAAGCTTGCCCGCATCGGCGAAATTGAAATAGACGGTGTTTCGCCGGCGGAAGCGGACAAGCTGCGCGGCGCGATGGACTCGATTTGGGCCAAACTGAAGAGATCTTCGCTCAAGAGTGGACAGAAATACTCTATTCACAAGGTCTATCAGGGCGTTGCGCACATGCGCGACGAACTCGCCGATCAAGGCCGGCTGGCACCCACTGTGCGGTTCGTTTCCGCCGAATACAACCCGAAAACCAATCGCGCGCTGCTGAAATTCCAGGTCGATCTGGGCCCCAAGGTGCAAATTCAGGTTACCGGCACGCATTTGTGGAAGCGGACGCAAAAAAAGCTCATCCCTGTGTACCAGGAGAATGCGGTGGACGAAGACCTGATTTACGAAGGGCGTCTGAACATTTTGAATTACGTGGAGTCGAAGGGCTACTTCGACGCTTCTGTGCAAGCGAACGTAACTCGCGACCCGGAGCTAACGCGCATCGTCTACGCGGTGGATAAAGGCAAGCGGCACAAAGTGGAGGGCGTCTATTTCGACGGCAACCATCGCTTCGACGACGATCGGCTTGAGTCAGTTTCCGCCGTGAAGAAGGGCCATTTCTTGTTCAGTCTTTTTCATATTTTCTCTCATGGGAATTTCAGCCAGGCGCTGGTAAGCAAGACGGTCAATTCCGTCGAGACACTTTATAAGAACGCGGGATTCGCGGAAGTCTCCGTCACTCCGCACGTGAAAGACTACGATCCGGACGTAGACGTGACGTTCACGATCAACGAAGGCCCGCAAGATCGGGTCGGCGCAGTGCGCGTCGAAGGCGATAAGAGCGATCATCTGAACATCCGCTCGTTCAATCTCGCTCCCGGCAAGCCCTATTCAGCGAATTCACTGCAAATGGATCGCAATGCGATTCTCGCGGGATATTTCAACAACGGATATTTGAACGCCAAATTCGATTCTAGCGTCACACCGGAGCCGGGCCGCCCCCACGTCAAAGACGTCGTTTACAAAATCACCGAGGGCCCGCAGGCGCGTGTGAATCAGGTCGTGTACCTCGGCCAGAAGCAGACGCGCGAATCGTTCATCCGCGCAGTATCAAAGTCTGACGTTAACTCGGAGCAGCCGTTAAGCCAGGGACGTTTTTACCAGGCGGAAGATGAGCTGTATAACGCGGGCGTTTTCGACTGGGTTAGCGTGCAACCTCGCAAGCCGGTAAGCACGCAAACGCAAGAGGACGTGCTGGTGCAAGTCCACGAGTCGAAGCGCAACACCATCGAATTCGGCGGAGGCGTCGAAATCATACCGAGAAACGGCAATTTACCCGTTGGATTCGTCGCCATACCCGGCCTGCCGCAGATTGGACTGGGAAGCAAGTTCACCGTCAGCCAGAAAAGCCTCTTCACCCCGCGCGGCTCGTTCGAATTTGACCGCCGCAATATCTTCGGACGCGCCGAGACGGCTTCGATAGCCACGATTCTCTCGCGCCTGCGGCAAAGCGGCTCGATCACTTATTCCGATCCGCGTTTTTTCGGCTCAGGCTTTAGTTCACTGATGTCTTTCACCGGCACTCGCACCACGGAAAATCCGATCTTCACCGCGGTCTTTGGGCAAGCCGCATTTCAAGTCGAGAAGCCGCTTGACGCGCGAAAAATGAAAAACGTGATTTTCCGCTACGCCTACCAGCAAACGGCGCTGAGCAATTTACTGATCCCCGGGCTGGTGCTGCCGCAGGACCAGCATGTGCGAACCTCCACAGTATCGGGCGAATATCTCCGCGATTCCCGCGATAATCCGCTGGATGCGCATCGCGGAGTTTTTCAGACGTTCGATTTCGGCATTACCCCGAGCGCCTTCGGTTCCAGCGCGGATTTCATACGCATGTCGGGGCAGAACGCATTTTATATCCCGGCTCGCTCCTGGCTCACGTGGGCGAACAACATTCGCCTGGGCTTCACGATTCCTTTCGCAGGCAGCACTGTGCCGCTGAGCGAGCGTTTCTTTACCGGAGGAGCAGATTCACTTCGCGGATTTCCCATTAATGGCGCCGGCCCGCAACGGGCCGTCACGGCGTGCGGCAATCCCGCGGATGCGAGCACTTGCACGCTCATCAGTGTGCCGGTCGGCGGCGATATGCTTTTCATTTTGAATTCCGAAGCGCGCTTTCCGTTGCCGTTGGTCAGCAGCCTGGGTGGCGTGCTCTTTTATGACGGAGGAAACGTGTACAGCAACATCAACTTCAGTCAGCTCGTGAGCAACTACACGAATACGCTCGGATTTGGGCTGCGCTACAAGACGCCGGTTGGGCCAGTGCGATTCGATATTGGCTATCGCCTTACGTCGGTGCCGGGCGTAAAGGCGCTGCAATACTTCGTCACGTTAGGGCAAGCGTTTTGATCGTTGCGGACTATGTTGAAACGGGCCGGGTGAAATCATGGGCGCCATAAAAATTATCGGACGCACGATTGGCATCATTATTCTCGCCATCGTTGTGCTTGTGTGCGCCGCATGGGTGCTTGTGCACACGCCTCCGGTGAACCGTTTTCTCCTGAGGAAAATCACTGCGAAAACACAGAGCGCGCTCGGGTCGCAGTTGCGCATCGGCAAACTCTCCATCGGATGGACGCATTTGAGCGTCGAACTGCAAGATGTGGTGATTTCTGGCCGCGAGGGAGCTTCGCAGCCTCCGTTCTTCACGGTTCGGCAGGTTTCCGCTCAGGTGGATTTTCTGCCATTGTTTCACAAAAAGGTGCGCATCGCTTTCATCCGGCTCGACCAGCCGGTCATTCGGTTTCTGGTGGACCGCGATGGGAACAGCAATCTCCCGCAGCCTCAAAAGAGCAATTCCCATAGCAATGGTCTTCGCACGCTGCTGAATTTACAGGTGCGGGATTTCACACTGCGTTCCGGAGAACTCGAACTGCGCGATCAAAAAATCCCGCTTTCAGCCGAACTGCACAACCTGCAATCGCAACTCAAATACGACGCACGGCACCAGGCCTACGCCGGGTCAATTGCCTATCCGCGCGGAACCTTTTCCTCTGGCACACTCCCAAGCACCGAGCATGGTTTGAACGCGGATTTTACGCTTACTGAATCCCGTTTGGATTTGCATCCTGTGAAAGTGGATTTCGCCCGCTCGCATTTCGACGGCAATTTGCAGCTTGCTCTCGTTTCGCCGCTGCGCGTGCAGGGCGATTACCAAGCCGATCTTTTCGCGACAGATGTTTCAGCGGCAATCGGCACAGCGATTCCCGTAAAGGGTGAATTCACAACTGCCGGACAACTGGCTTACCAGTCAAAGTCGAACGCGAGTTTTGCAGAGAGCTTCGATGCAGTTGGGGAAGTCCGAAGCAAGGAGTTGCTAGTTCATTATGGGCAGCTTGCGCCGGAAGTTCGCGACGCTTATGCGCGATACAGTTTGCAAAACGGAAATGTGCGCGCGTGGAATGTCTCCGGCACAACACTCGGTGGAACGCTGTCTGGACATTTCGAAATGCCGCGCGTCGAGAGTCATCCGCACTGGCAGGTCAGCGCAAACTTGCGCGGCGCAAGCCTCTCGCAATTGGACCGCATGTCGGAAAATCAATACGAGAGCTTGCAGCGCGTTCACCTCGAAGGCATCGCGAATATAGCTGTAAACCTCAACAGCAGCAGCGCGGGCACGCGAGTGCATGCGCGCGTCGCCATTCGCAATCCTAGCCGTCGGCCGCCGCGCGGCATGGAAATTCCGCTCGCGGGCCTGGTGGACGTCACCTACAACTCAGCGACCGGCGTGACAAACTTCGGGCAATCGCATCTGCAAATTGGCGCAACGCGCGTGGCGCTTTCCGGCGCGCTCAGCCGCACGGCTCAATTGCGCGTTGAGGCAAGCACGACGGATCTTCACCAACTGGTCTTGATGACCACAGACATGGCGCAGCGCTTCCGTTCGTCGCGCGCGAAGCGAGGTAATTCCTCCATTCCAGCAAGCCTCGAGACGCTGAACGGCGCGATGCAATTTGCCGGAACGGTATCGGGCCAACTGAAAAGTCCGCGCGTGGCGGGACAGCTCTCCGCGCAAAACCTGCACGTCGAAAGCACGCGATGGTCCTCGTTTGCCGTGCACATCGCAGCGGATCCTTCGCAAGCATCGTTCCAGAACGGACTTTTGCAAGACGGAGCAGCAACTCAAATCAAATTTGGCGGCCAGATTGAACTGCGAAATTGGGCGTTCACGCCACAAAGCCAAATCCAATTCCACAGCTCGCTGCGAGGGATTTCTATCGCGGAAATCGAGCGCGTTGCAGGCAAGAACTATCCTGTCGCCGGCACGTTAAACGCGAATTTCACCGTCGCGGGTTCAAGAAATCAGCTCAACGGCGGCGGAGAATTTCGGATCAGCGATGCTTCGTTCCGGAAGCAGCAAGTCCAAGCTCTGAACGGAAGCGTGCAAGTGAAGCAAGGAACTGTCAGCCTCAGCGCGGATGCGCAAATGCCTGCAGGGCAGCTCGCCGCAAAATTGAATTACAGCCTGAGCACAAAACAGTTTCAGGCAAGTGTTGAGACGGCCGCGCTGAATCTAAGCGAAATTCAAGCCGCAAGTGCGCAGAAATTTGGGCTTGCCGGGACGTTAAAAGGCTCCGCCAGCGCGCACGGCACGATCGAGCAGCCGTCGGCCACGGCCTCATTCGAAGTCGCGAACCTACAAGTGCGCGGGCAATCCATTTCGCAAGCGCAAGCTCACTTCCAACTCGCGCAGAAGCACGCCTCATTTTCCGCGACCGCAAGCCGCGGAGAGATCAAAGCGCAACTCTCGGGAGACGTCGATTTACAAGGGCAGTATCCGCTCCATGCGAAGCTCGATGTGCCGTCGCTCTCCATCGGCGCGTTGCTGGCCGGGTATTCTTCTTCAGCGCGCCAGGTTCAGGGAGAGACGGCGATCCATGCCAGCGTAGACGGCCCGATAAAAAATCTCGCTGCGCTCCATGCCGTCGTTGACGTACCCTCACTCACTCTCAGCTATCAATCCATGCACTGGGCGCTGGCCCGTCCTCTCCATGCTGAATATGCGGATTCTGTTCTGAACGTCAGCCCTACCGAATTTAAGGGCACAGGCACGGATTTGAAAATCGCAGGACGCGTTCCGATCAAGAGCAATCGCATACCCGCAAGCCTTTCTCTGAACGGCACGATTGATCTCGCCGCTTTGCGCACGTTTAGCCCGTCGGTTCAAAGTTCTGGGCAGATTCAAGTCAATTTGTCGGCGCACGGTTCGGCGCGTTCTTTCGCTTCCGAATTGGCAGGCGACATTCGCGTGGTGAATGCATCGGTTTTCACGGCGAGCAGTCCCGTAGGGCTGGAAAAGATGAATGCGACTTTTCAGCTTTCCAACGAGCGCATCACGATAAAGCAGTTCAATGCGCAGGTAGGTGGCGGGACGCTCACCGCGGAGGGTTCGATGGGACTCGGCAACGGCGTTCCATTCAGCCTTTCCTTTCAAGGCAATCGCATTCGCCTCCGCTATCCACAGGGTATTCGTTCCGTGCTCACGGCGAATCTCCAGTTCAGCGGCACCACGGAGGATTCTCAGCTCACCGGCCGCGTGCTGCTCGATGAACTTTCCTTCACCCAACAGTTCGATATGTCCACGGTTATGTCAGGATTTTCCGGGAGTACGGGCGTGTCCACTCCTTCGCCGTTCATGCAGCACTTGAAACTGAACGTTTCGCTGCAATCCTCGCGCGACCTGCAACTCGCCAGCCGCCAACTGAGCATGGCCGGCTCGGCGAACCTCAATGTAGTGGGAACTGCCGCCGATCCAGTGATTCTTGGGCGAGTCGCTTTGACCGGCGGGACGATTTTCTTCATGGGCAAGCGTTACCAGGTGCAAAGCGGCACGGTCTCATTCGCAAATCCGGTGCAAACTGAACCTGTGGTGGATGTTTACGTGCAGACTACCGTGCGGCAGTACGAAATCACGTTAAATTTCGTCGGGCCGATCGAGCGCCTGCGCACAAATTACACTTCTGTGCCGCCGCTCTCGCCGGCGGACATCATCAATGTCCTCGCCTTCGGCAAAACGACCGAGGAAGCCGCAGCCGCAGGAAGCACGCCTGCAAGCGTCGGCGCGGAGTCAGTGCTCGCGCAAGGCGTTGGCAGTCAGATCAGCGGCAAATTGCAAAATCTCACGGGACTTTCGCAACTGACCATCAGTCCTACGGCGGGCGGGACAGGAAATCAATCCGGGCCCGGCGCGCAAATCGGCGTCCAAGAACAGATTACCGGAAACCTGCTGCTGACGTTCAATACAGATGTGACCGCCACGCAGAATACCGCTGTTCAACTGCAATACAACGCGACGCAGCATGTCTCAGTTTTGGTGCTGCGCGACGAGAATGGCGGCTACGCGCTGGACGT
>DASUAV010000044.1:0-6547 GCA_035763605.1 Candidatus Acidiferrales bacterium | reverse complement strand
GCCGCGAATCCCGGCGATTTCCTCAGCACTCGAATTGCGTAGCGGATGTCTTGGATTAACGTGTTCATGATTTAGATCTCCCGAGGCTAGGACGCTTTCGGAACGCCGACCTGTTCAATTCACAGCCAGAACGATCAGCGTGGCATCGTCCTGGAATTTGGCGCCGGTGAATTTCGCGACGCGCGCCAGCACGGAAGTTTGAATCTCGGCGGCCTTGAGCGCACGGCTCTCGCGCAGAATTTCGAGCAGGCGTTCTTCGCCGAATTCTTCTTCGTCGCGCGAATCGGCGGCTTCAGTGACTCCATCCGTGAAAAGAATCAGGCGGTCGCCTTCCATCAATTCGAGCGCCTCTTGCTCATAGGCTTCTTTCGAGGAAATTCCCATGGCTTGCCCGCCGCATCCCAGTCGCGTAACAGCCCCATCGCCACTGATGCGCACCGGAGCGTTGTGGCCGGCATTCGTATACACTAGCTCGCGCGACGCCGCATTGAAAACAGCGTAAAAAAATGTAATGAAGCGGTCGGGCGCTGTGTTGTTGCGTATGAAACGGTTCACGCGCGCAGTCAATTCCGCCGGCTGTAAACCGGCGAGATTTCGCACCGTGGCTTGCAAGTTGGACATCAGCAGCGCCGCGGCAATTCCCTTTCCCGCCACGTCCGCGATGCAGAAAGCAAAATGCTCGGAATCGAGCTGCAAAACGTCGAAATAATCTCCACCGATGCCATGCACGGGAAGCCACGCGCCGGAAAATTCGCATCCGGGAATTTGCGGAATTTCTTTGGGCAGAAATCCAAGCTGCGTCCGCTCCGCTTCCTGCCATTCGCCTGCGCCTTGCGCGACTTCGCGCGCGCGGCTTTCCGCTTGCGACTGCTGCTCTTTGCGCGCGAGCGTGCCCCTGGCAATTTCTGTTTTTACGATTCGCAGCAAGCGCGCGTTGTCCCACGGCTTCAATACAAAATCTCGCACGCCTTCGCGCATGATTTCGACGGCAAGTTCCACGCTGCCCCACGCGGTCATGGCAACAATCGGAAGTAGCGCGTCTATTCCATGAATCTGCGAGAGCAGATCGAGGCCTTCCCGGCCCGAAGTGGTGTCGCGCGCGTAATTCAAATCCATCAGCACCAAATCAAACGGGCGCCGCGCAAGTGCGGCCAGCAGCGCGGCGGGAGAATTCACGAGTTCGAGCTCGTAGCCTTCGCTCTTGAGCAACAGGCGAAGCGCCTCCAACACGTCTGCCTGGTCGTCAGCAATAAGCACGCGAAATCCGCTCGCAGTTTCGCGGGCTGCGGTCGAATCCGCATGCGTTTCAGATTTTGATTGCAGAGTACAGTCCCAAACCACGGATTTTCCTTTTCGCTCTTCTTAAGTGCGCCCACCCCGAGGATGGACTGGCGTTGCGCCGGCGGGATTCTAAACGCAGCTATAGAACCACTCTGATGTGGAGCTATATTGCTGTTTTTGTAGATACTTAGGTGTGTTTTGGCGGCTAGCGGACGCCCGATTATGGAATGGCTTGTGCGATTTCGGACAGTTGCGACTCAGGCCTTGGTAGCCTGCGCTGTTGCGCCTTCGACAATCCAACCATCCGCGAGCTGAATGATGCGATTGCCGTAGGCGGCCCAGTTTTCGTTGTGCGTCACCTGAATAATCGTGGTGCCCTCATCGTTGAGGCGCTTGAGCAAATCCATAATCATTTTGCCCTGACTGGAGTGCAGGCTGCCGGTGGGCTCGTCGGCGAGAATCAATTTCGGATTGCCGATCACCGCGCGCGCGACGGCCACGAGCTGCTGCTGCCCGCCGGAAAGTTGATTGGGATACAACGCTTTTTTGCCGACGATTTGGAAGCGGTCCAGAATGTCCGCAACCATGCCATCGCGCTCAGCTTTTTTGATGTCGCGGTAGGAGAGCGGCAGGTCGAGGTTTTCCGCGACAGTGAGGTTGTCGAGCAGATGGTATTGCTGGAAAACAAAGCCGATGTATTTTTTGTGCAGCTCGACGCGCTTGCGATTATCAAGTTTGTGGACTTCATGATCGGCGAAATAGAACTGGCCCTTCCACGCGCCGTCGAGCATGCCGATGATGCCCATGAGCGTGGATTTGCCGGCGCCGGAGGGCCCCATGATGGTGATGAATTCGCCCTGGCGCACGTCCAGATTGATGCGGCGCAGCACCCAGGTCTTTCCAGCGCCGGATTCGTAGAATTTCTCGACATCGACCATTTGAATCATGTTGAATCTCCTGGGAAAACGGAATGGCTATTGTACTTGACTTTCAAAGTGCGTCAAAATTATCGATTAGAAATTTGGCCGTGCTTTTTTTTCAGTAACTTACGAGCATTTCTAATTTTTTGAATCGCGATTAGAAATAAAGTTAACATAATTCTGAAAGCCCTCACTTTTCCCGCAGGAACCGCCGAAGCACCGGGCCACAGAGTGTGATTTTCCCTCGCAATTTAAGCTCATAAGCGCTTTGCCTATTCATAGCGCAGGGCAACCATAGGGTCAACTTTCATGGCGCGGCGTGCGGGGATGTAGCAGGCCAGTGCTGCGACGGCGGTTAGAATCACCGAGACGACAATCAATGTCAGCGGGTCCGTGGGTTTCACTTCAAAAAGCAAACTTGACAGAAAACGCGTGAACCCGAGCGCACCAACGATTCCAATAGCGAGGCCCAACAAGGCCGGCTTCATTCCCTGCCGGAATATGCGCCGGAGCACGTCGGCTTTTTGAGCGCCCAGCGCCATGCGAATGCCGATCTCATGCGTGCGACGGACCACGGAATACGAAACCACGCCATAAATGCCCAGGCAAGCGAGCAGAAGAGCAGCAGCGGCGAATAGCGAGGTCAATAGCGTTTGGAATCGTTGTGGAGCGAGCGACGCCGAAACGATTTGGCCCATACTGCGGACGGAGGGAATCGCAATAGCTGGATCGATCTTCCAGATCGCGCGGCGCAGTTCGGATGTGACTGATGTGGCAGGCAAACGAGTGCGCAGGATTAATGACGCCGTTGGACTGGACTCTTCGAGCTCGTACACCATCGGCGTCGGAGCCTCGACAAGACTTACGCTGCGCGCATCGCCTGCGACACCGACCACCTGAAGGGCAGAATGAGCATGCACATCGAATTTCTGGCCGATGGGATTGCGACCGGGCCAGAATGTCTCGGCAGCGACAGCCGAAATTACGACGTTACCTGTGCCAGCGTCGGCCCATGTCAGCGCCCGACCGTTCGACAACGGGATACCAAGCACCTTGAAATAGTCAGGGCTGACGCGACGGTAACTCGCAAATGGTCGCTCAGCCGATGGCCGGGTATCGCCGGGTAGGTCAACGGGATCGTCATTAATTTCGCCAGAGAGAGGCAGGAAATTAGTGACCGCAGAAGATTCGACGCCGGGCAGCGCCGATGTCGCAGCGAGCGCCTCTTTCCAAAATTCGCCACGCTGCTGCGCTTGAGTATATTGCACCGCAGGCAGTTGCAGATCCACGGTGAGAATATGATTCACTGCGAAGCCCTCTGGCACTGTAGACAGTTTCGCGAAACTCACGATAAGCAGCCCTGCGGCAATGAGCAGCATAGCGCTGAGCGCGGTCTCGAGCCCGACGAAAAACTCACGCGCGCGCAGCCGTCCGGCACTTTCCGCGCCGCGCGCACCCGATTGCAGTGCGTCGTGCGGATTGGATTGTGCCGCGCGCCATGCGGGGAGCAGACCAGCGAGGACTCCTGCCAGTACTGAAATTCCTAAAGTGAAGGCAAGAACTGCGCCATCCAAATGTATATTGTGGAGGCGCGGCAAGCTAGTCGGCGCGAGCGCGAGCAATCCCCAAAGGGCCCAATATGTCAGTACAACCCCCAGCGCGCCGCCGAGCAATCCCAGCATGAGCGTCTCCGTGAGCGTTTGACGTAACAGGCGGCTGCGGCTGGCTCCCAGGGCTCTCCGAATGGAAATTTCTTGCTCTCTGGCGGTGGCGCGCGTGAGAACCAGATTCGCTAGATTGACGCAGATGATGAGCAGTACGGCCAACACCGCCGCGAGCAACATCCAAAGGCCGCGCTTCGAGGAGCGGACGATCATGTCACGCAGCGGCATCATGATGGTCTGCGGTCGGCTGATCGGCGGCATCGCGCCGAACTCGCGGTTCAGAATCACATTCAGCTCGGCTGCGGCCTGAGCCTGGCTAACACCCGGTTTCAATCTAGCGATAGCGGCGAAGCCGAAACCGGAATCAACAGCAAGGTCCTCTTTTTCAAAGACCTCGGGCACGAAGATCTCTGCCTTAGGTGTGGTACCTTCAATAGGATTCAGCTCTTTCTGAGTGGGAAAATCGAACGACGCCGGCAAGATGCCAACAACCGTATACGGGCTGCCGTCTAGCGCGATTGCGCGTCCGATGATGTTAGGGTCACCGTTAAATCGGTTTCGCCAAAGAGTATTGGTGAGAATTGCTTCGTGGTTATGTCCGGCTTGGTCTGCATCCGGCGAAAAGGTCCGTCCAAGCATTGGCTTAACGCCCAAGACATCGAAGAGAGTTGACGTGACGGCGTCCGCTGTCAACAGAGCAGGTTCACCGGCGCCGGTGAGGTTCATCGTTTCGCCCGTTTCAGCGACCGTGATTCCAGCCAGCGAGCTTGCTTGACGTGACCATGCGAGATACGTTGCCGGATTCAACGGGACCATTGGAAACTTATGCTCCCATTGTGGTACGAACAACTGAAGAGCCACCAATTGATCCGGGTCGGGATATTCAAGTGGTTGTAGAAGCACGCCGTTGATTACGGAGAAGATCGCCGTGTTAGCAGCCAATCCGAGAGCAAGTGTGAGGATGGCGACCGCCGCGAATCCAGGCGATTTGCGCAACATGCGAAAGGCGTAACGTATGTCCTGCATCAACGCGCTCATTTTTCAGTTCCTTTGCGGTCGCACGAATGTACCGGCGCTCCGACTTGCCGGTGCGCCAACTGAGCGCACACCACCATCAACCGGAATGCAGTTTGGATTCCCTCGGCCTCGGAAGTAAATCACTGTAAATAATATGGTTACACCGACGCAGACTGACTTGCTTGTCCGGTTACGAGAGGTCCAATCTCATTAACGGACACGCTATTCGTGACGCAGGGCGATCATGGGATCGACTTTCATGGCGCGGCGGGCGGGGATGTAGCAGGCCGCGAGCGCGACGATGAGCAGTAAGGTCGAAACCGCCGCGAGCGTAGCTGCGTCCGTGGCGCGCACCTGGAAGAGCAGGCTCTGAAAAAAGCGTCCTAAGCTTAGGGACAGTGCAATTCCGATGGCTGTTCCGAGGAGAGCCAGCTTGATCCCGCCGCCCAGGACCATTTGCAAAACATCGCGAGGCGTCGCACCCAAGGCCATGCGAATACCGATTTCATTCGTGCGCTGGCTGACGGAATAGGAAATCACTCCGTACAATCCAATCACCGCGAGGCCCAGCGCGAGGATGGCGAAAATTCCAATCAATAGCGTGGAAAATCTGGGCTGCGAGACGGAGGATGCGATCACGTCTTGCATGGTGCGAACCGTGGAAAGTGCTTCGTTTTTGTCGAGCGAAGCGAGCACGCTTTGTAATTCCGTGGCTGTGCTTCCGGGAGGCAGACTTGTGCGCACAACGATGTTCATCTCCGGAGCGGAGCTTTGCGCTGCCGGTACATACATTTCGGGGCGCTGCGGTGCATCGAGCGCGTCGTGACTCACATCTCCGACAAGTCCGACGATGGTGACGGCGCGCGTAAATGTAGTGCCGGAGGGCGGGCCGAGGAAGTTAAGCTGTTTTCCAATAGGATTTTCGTGAGGAAAATATTGTTTCGCGAACGCTTCATCCACAACAATCACCAGCGGAGCATTCGCTGTGTCAGTCCATTGAATGGAGCGTCCAGCGAGCAGCGGAACGCGCATTGCCTCGAAATAACCGGGCGTGGTCTGGCGATATTCTGCATCTTCGAACTCACTTGGGGCGTAGACGTGGCCGGGTATGTGGAATACCGTGTCGCCGTACCCGCCGGACAATGGCAGCTCGGAAACAGCTCCTACCGCTTGCACGCCCGGGAGTGCACTGGCACGGTTTTCAAACTGCTGCATGAACGCGCCGACCTTCGCCGGCGTGCCATAGATTTGGTTTGGAAGTTCCAATGTGGCAGTGATTACGTTTTGCGGCTGAAAGCCGGGATTGACGTGGATCATTCGCCAGAAACTTTCCACGAGCAATCCGCCGCCGACCAGCAGACCGAGCGAAACTGCAATTTGGCCCACGACCAGCGCGCTACTGAGCCTTTTGCGGCTATGCTGCATGCCGCGGCCGGCTTCTTTCAAGGAATCGAGAAAGCGCGTTTGCGAAGAGCGCAGCGCAGGCGCGAGACCGAACAGGATCGCGGCCAGCACCGAAACGACAGCCGTGAACATGAGCACCGTGCCATTTACTCCAATTTCACCAAGCCGCGGCAAGTCGGCGGGAGCGAAGGCGCGTAGCGCGGCCACACCCCAAGCGGCGGCCGCGATTCCAACAAGGCCTCCGGCAAAAGCCAGGACGGC
>DASUAV010000043.1:0-20269 GCA_035763605.1 Candidatus Acidiferrales bacterium | reverse complement strand
ATGTTGAAAGAGCCGCCAGCGCGCCGCGGGTTTCTTGAGCATGACAGCTTCCTGAAACTCCGTCAGGAACTACCGGAACATCTGCGCCCGGTCTTGACGCTTGCCTTCTTCAGCGGAATGCGCAGCGGCGAAATCAAAAATCTGCGATGGTCAAACGTCAGTCTTGCGGAGAAGGAAATCCGCTTGGACGCGGGCACCACGAAGAACGACGAGCCGCGCTCCATTCCGCTCATCGGCGAACTGCCGGAGATGCTGGCGATCCTGCGGCAGAAAAATCCTGACGGCAAATTTGTGTTCACGCGCAACGGAAAGCCGCTTGCCAGCTTCCGCAAAGCATGGACGGCTGCATGTTCGAGAGCCGGACTCGATGGCCTGTTGTTCCACGACCTTCGACGGGCCGGAGTTCGGAACCTCGTCCGCGCCGGAGTGCCTGAGCGCGTAGCGATGGCCATCAGCGGCCACAAGACGCGCGCCGTGTTCGAGAGGTACAACATCGTCTCAGGGCGCGATCTCCGCGATGCCGGACGCAAACTGGAAGCCTACCTGAACGGGGCAAAAGCCGAGAACGGGGCAAATTCGGGGCAAATGCACAAAAATGGTGCAACCGAGCCTGTAGCGGAATCCTCTGCAATCAACTAGAATCAAAAGAGTTGCTGACATCCGGGGCTGTAGCTCAGATGGATAGAGCAGCAGTTTCCTAAACTGCGTGTCGGGAGTTCGACTCTCCCCAGCCCCACCATTTCGAACGAAAGAACCGATCCGCCAGGTTTTTGTTTATTTTGGATTTTGGACCGCGAGGTCGTTCTTGACGGAAAACACGTTGGGCACGGATTTGGCCATCATGCCCGCGACATTTTTGTCTGTATCACTGTCCACATAGCCGGTGAGAGTTACGTGCCCGTTCTCCACGATAATGTGGATGGATTGGAGATTCCCGACGCCATAACGAAACAGTTGCGGCTGCGAATAAATCTTTCGGTATTCGGCGCGCCGAATCTGATTGTCCATTGAGCCGTTCGGTAGCACGTGAATTTGGTTGACTACCTTCTCTACACCTTCGATGTGCTTCACCGCGTTCTCTGCGTCGGATTTGAGCGTTGGATTTACCACGGCGCCGGTGAGCGTGACCGTATATCCGTTCACGCTGTACGCCAGCTGATCGAAAACTGTGTACCACGGCAGCAACAACAATTGATGCCGGACCTCTTGCTTCAGCCAAGCCTCGTAACGCGGTGAACTCTTGTCAGGAGCGCCCTTTTGGTTTGCGGTTGTGCGAACAGGTCCCGGTGCTAGAAGCGCTAGATTCAAAAGCAAAGTCAGTATCAACATAGTAGCCTTCCTTGCAAACAGCTATTGCTTCGCCAGAATAGACGCCGAGAATTGACGATGCCAGACAGACCTTAACTTACTTACCGCTCATAAAGCCTGTATCTTGCTCATTTCCTATGCACCGTAACCGCTACTTGTCGTGGGCGCTTTGCGGCTGCAACTCGACGAACTGTTGAATTTGGAGCACCGAATCGCCCAGGCTGGTCAGAACCAGATCGGAGTCGGCGAGGTCCAGGAGCGCTCTCATCGAATCCGCTGCGCCTGTGAACTGCCACAAGCATACAGCCACGTGGAATTTGCCGAATCGCGCGCGAATCCGTTTATACAGCCGGCGAATTGAGGAAACCGCGAAGGGCGGCAGCGCAGAAATGTAAATCACCCTCCCGTCATGTTCCTCGATTTCATCCAGCATTTCGCGTTGCGTGCCGAGCGCGACTTCATGGGCGCTGTACCCCGCCAGTTTCAACAGGTGAGCGAGCATAGTGCAGGCGATTTCATCGCCCTCATCCCTCACGGGAATACACGACACAACCACGGATGGCGCTCCGGGGTGCCGATAGGGGAGGATCTGTTCGTTGGGACTGATTTCCGCGGAGCTTGCTTCCTGTGCCGTATTTTTGGCGTAACGAATACTCAATTCCTCGACGATGGTTCTCATCTCATGAAACAGCCGCGAGCGCTTTTGTCCCTCGAACCAACCGTCGGCCCTGTCTCTTTCGGCGAGCACCAGCACGGGCATAAGCACAGAATCATAAAGTTCGCGAATGGATCTCTCGCTAAGATATTCATCCACGAGCTGTTGCGAGCCTTCCAGGTCGCCTGCTGAGAGCGTCTGATAGAGCTGAACGTCGCTGGCAGCGCCTTTTTTATCTCCGAAGAGCACATTCAGGAATTCCAACTGCGGGATGTAGCGTCCTACGGCAATAATGCAGACCGTGAGCGGAGTTGAGAGCAGCAAGCCAATCGGGCCCCAGAGCGCCGCCCAGAAAATAGCGGAAACCAGAATGGCTAACGCCGAAATACCGGTTCTGCTGGAGTAGAGCATCGGCTCGACGGCGTATGCGAGCGTGCCTTCAAGAAACAGGAAGACGCCGAAGGCTATCAGCGGCTTCGTCCAGCCGTCGAAAACCGCAAATGAAAACAGAATCGGCATGGCCGCGCCAATCGTGCTGCCGATATACGGGACGAATCGGAGAAGGCCAGCCAATACTCCCCACAGAAGAGCGTCCGGTAATCCAAGAAAATACAGGGCGGTGCCAAAAAGCGCGCCAAAACTGAAATTAACTGATGACAGCATCCACAAATAGCGAACCATCCGGTTCGCCGCATCGGTGAACGCCTGTTTCGTGAGGTGAATCCGGCTCAGCCCGGCGAGCGCAAAGAGGCGGTCTTGGATGTCCCTTCGCCGGAAAAGCATAAACGCCGTGACAACGAATACGATGGCTATTTTCAACAGCGGCGTCACGACAGGCCCGATCATGGATTTTATGGATTGGAAGTTGAGATTATTCGAGCCACCTACAATTTCCACTGGAACGGGTTTCGTTTGCCTTGCATTTGCGTTCGTTCCACTGGCATTTCCAGTTAGGCTTTGATTCTGTTGAGGCTTTTCCGTCGATTCGATGGCGCTGGAGAACTCTTGCAGTAGCTGGCGAACTGATTCGGCGGCCTGGCCCAAAGCCGTATTCTTTGCGCCGCGAATGGATTCGATTTTCTTGGAAATCGTCGCGCTGTAACTCGGGAGCCGCGAGGCCATATGGATTCCCTGATTCACCACCAGCCAGCCTACAAATGCGATGAGGATGACCGCGGAAAACCACACGATCAGCGCCGAAGCAGTCTTGCCGACGTGGTGCCGTTCCAGCCGCGAGGACACGGGCGCGAGTAATACTGTGAGCAGGATCGCCACGACAATGGGCACCATCACTTCGCGGCTGTAGTACAGCGCGGCGATGGTGACAACTGCAGTGATGATCCAGGGGATATGGAGAAAGTTCTCTGCCGGACGGGAGTCCATCTAGTCGTCTCCCATCTCAGTGACGTGTTCTTTCCATTTCATTTAGATGGGGCGCTCGGGGATGCAGTCACGCGACTGCGCTCGGCCATCTCCGCTGCTCAAAGGGTGGAGCATTACGAGATTGCTGCTTATGGGACGGTTCGCGATTTCGCGAATTTGATGGGCGAGAGCGAAGCGGCATCCCTGCTCGAGGAAACGCTCAATGAGGAAAGGAAACCGACCGAAAGCTTACCGGACTCTTCGAGCAAATCAACCCTAGGGGTTTGCGGCGACGGAAGCGAGCAACGCCGGCCGTGCAGCGAGTTCCTGTCGAAGTCGCTGATAAGCAATGACGTAGCTCGACATACCAGCCGCTCGCCCTTGCCCATCCAGCATATGCTGTATTGCTGTATGCAGCGTTTGCTCGTACTTTTCTTCACGTCCGTGCTGTCGGCTGATCCTCAAGGGCGAATAAAGTGACCGGCGGAAATCTCACAGTTTGCGGTTTGTACGTAAATTTCTCGGGCGTCCGGGAATGCGCTCAATACCTGAAGAAGGGCGCTACGCGCCCGGGAGACATTTCCGTATTGTTGCAAAACGGCTCGATCATTTCAGCCGCGCCAATCGCAAACGATACTGCAAGGCCGAACAGCGATGACGATCTCGATTCTGCGCATCGTGACGGCGCTCCATGTGTCTCGCCTGGTTCCCTTGCCAGAACACTGCTGAGTCTGGGTATTCCCGTTTACGACTCTGAAAGGCTTGCCGACCGAATTCACAATGGTGGTGTGCTCGTATTCGTCCGATGCAATGACTTCGCTGCGGCGGAGAAGGTTAAGCAGACCCTCATCGAGACTGGCGCTCATGATTTTTCGTTTGGGCGAAAGGTCGGAGCAGAGGTGCACCGGTGCACGGAAATTGGTTATTCGCGCCCGGCTCAGTATCGCACGGCACACGCCTGAGGACGCATGAGAGGCCCTATGGATATGACCACCAGATTGATGACACGCGCTTGTCCCATATGTGAAGGAAAATCAATTCGCCGATCCCACCGAGTTGGCTTTATCGAGAGGTGGCTGATGCGGATTTCGATAATTCGCCCGTATCGCTGTTTGAATTGTGACAGCCGCTTTTACCTCTATGATGGCTCGTTCCGGCCTATGTTCTTGCGCCGCTCGGCCCACGCGAACGAGTGAGCTAACCTGCACGCGCAAATCTCTCAGCAGGATTCTCATAGGAACACAAAAGAAGCGGGACTCGCGACTTCCGCCAGCCCCGCTTTTCTATTTGCGCAAATCAGCAGATTGAACTGCGCCTTCTTTAGCGGCGCTCCGGCGAGCGGCCGCTTGGACAACTCTTTTCGTGCTCTCTCAATTCGCTCGCTGACTCGAACGTCCTCCCGCACTCCGGACACTTATGTTGATTTGATTGTCCTGCCATAAACACCTCCTCGGTTTAACTCCGGAATCCAGTTTCCGCTTCGTCCCTTGGCGAGCAATCCGGCTAAGGCCCTACGACGCGGGAAAACAGAAGTGGTAAGGTTGATCTTACATTCTCCTCGTGAGGACCATCGCAACGACCGCACTGGCCAGTAATCCACTCGCCATTCCAATCCATCCGCGATGCGTCGTCCCCCATGCCTGCGCGGAATGCCCGCTGGCTTTATCATCGAAAATCCCATGAGTGCCCGGATCTCCAGGGACAGGTTCGAACAAGTTATCTCGCCGGTTCGGATCCACTGGTTGCGATGTTTGCTGCGCGTCATAGCCGTTGCGGGCCAAATACCAATCCAGAGTGCCTGGGGCAAATTTGTTCGCCCAAATGGCTTTATCGGTCGAAGCGCCCACGTTGACTTCGCGCCGCCGATTGTGCGCGGCCCAGACGATTGCTTCTGCCGCGACTTCCGGCTGAAAAATGGGAGGAACAGGCTGCGGATGATTTGGCAACCGCGTGCGGCACCAACTGAACTGCGGCGTGTTCAATGCGGGCAGTTGCACCATGGTGATGTGGACGTTGCTGCCATCGTGAATCAGTTCTGAGCGTACCGAATCCGTGAATCCGCGAATCGCGTGTTTCGCTCCGCAGTATGGCGCTTGCAAAGGAATCGAACGATACGCCAGCGCCGAGCCGACTTGAACGATCACTCCGCGGTTGCGCGGAATCATTCGGCGCAGCGCGCACATCGTGCCGTATACAGTCCCGAGATAAGTCACTTCCGTCGCGCGCTTGAATTCCTCCGCGGTGATTTCCCGAAATGGCGAGAAAACGGTTGTCATGGCATTGTTAATCCAAACATCGATAGGCCCGAACTTCGTTTCAAATTGAGCGGCGGCGTTTTCGATTTGCCCGGAATCCGCCACATCGGCGGGAATGGCGAAAGAGCGTCCTCCAAGCGATTCAACCTCTTTGCACGCAGCGTCGAGAGCTTCCGTACCGCGCGCAATCAAGCCGATGTTTGCGCCCCGCTTGGCGAACGCGTGGGCCGTTGCGCGGCCGACGCCCGACGATGCCCCTGTGATTACAACGTTTTCGGCTGCTTGGCCGTTGGAACCATTTCCTGTTTTTTTCAATGCGTTGGTATTCATTTTATTTCCCCGGTAAAAAACTCGTCAGAATATCTTTCATTCGCTCGGCGAAATGTGCGGTAAGCGACCATGGACTCGGCTGCCTGACCACATGAACTGTTCCGCGCTGATCTTGAACCTCGTAGTCGCTCGTTCCATTTTCCTTGCGATAAAAATGGATCTTCACCGCTGCCTCACCGACCTGTAGATTTTCCAAAGTGAGTTCCGGCAGCCATTCAGGAAGCCGCGGGTCCACAAAAAGCATTTTCAGCGGCGCGTATGGATAGACGCCAATCATGCTCTGCAAAAGCGAAAATATTGTGGAAGCCGACCACGCCTGCGGCGAGTTGGCATTGGGGTAGATCGCGGGAAACGGATGTTGCTCATCGCGCGGATGTCCGCTGAAAAGTTCCGGTAGCCGGTTGAACTGAAAAAGCGATGCGGCATCGAAAATTGCGCGCCCAATGCGCTCGACGTGCTCATACAGTCCATAACGCGCAAAGCCCAAAGTGAACGGGCCGTGCTCAACGGGCCACACCGAGCCGCGATGATAGCTGAATGGGTCGTATGCCGGATTCTCGGAAGAAAGCGTGCGAAAGCCCCATCCCGTGAAAAGATCGGGAGCAAACATCCGGTCGGCCGTTCGCTTTACGAGGGAGTCGTCGACAATTCCTGCGCCAATGCAATGTCCTGGATCTGAACCAATCGTGCGTATCGGCCGCGATTTCGCGTCAAGTCCCATTGCGAAGTAATTCTCGTCTTCCATCCAGAATCGGTCATTGAAACGCTTCTTCAGCTCCTTCGCTTGTTTGTATAGTTTTTTGGATTCATCCTTTCGGTCGAACCACCACAGCACTTCTGAGAAAAAGGTCTTCGCGAAATATACGAATGCCTGCTCTTCGCAAGTAGCGATCGCCGGAGGCACCTGTTTGCCGTCCGGATAGACAATCGCGTCGCTTGAATCCTTCCATCCCTGATTTCTCACGCCCATTTTTGAGCGCGTTTTGTAGTCGTAAAATCCGTCGTCATTCGCGTCTCCGTACTTTTCCAGCCATTGCAGAGCGGCAAGCGACGGCTCGATATACGGCGCGACAATTTGCTTATTTCCTGTCCAATGCCATAGAAGCGCTACGGCCACGGGATAGAACACAGATGTGGTCGTCGCGCCGTAGTAGCGGGAACGCGGAATGTAATTGAGAACCGAAAGAGGATCGGTGTGCATCTCGTGAATCATTCGACCGGGTTGTTCGTCTCGCCAGTCGTTCACTTCCGTTCCTTGCCACTCGGCCAGCCGCGGCAGCGTCCCGCGCAAGACGGCTGTGCTCAGAATTCCTGATTGCCAGGCCACGCTCAAAGTGTCGCGCCCGTAGAGCGCAATGTAGAGCGGCAATCCAGCCGCACAGGTCCAGCCGCCTTCCTTCGTATCGAGATCGTATAGCCGCAAGGCGGCGAGATCGCGCGTGGCTTGCCGGATGCAATCTGTTACCACGCTTCTCAAGTAATGTTCAGAAAGAGAAGCAAAATAGGTCGCCGTTTCCAAACTTCGGTCGCGCAGGCGTGTGAATCGGCTCCGTTCGTCATGAAACGAGTAGCACAAACATTCATGCGAAAACTCCCACCGCTCGATCCAGGGCACGAAATCCAGGCAAACATGCCGGCTCTCTCCTGGATTCAACCGAATAGGAATGGAGATTTGGCCCTTTCGATATCGCGCCGCGCGGCCCTTCTCGGTGATGATGATTTTCAATCCGCGGTCAATTTCAGCTTTGCCCTTTTCGCCCTGATTCTTGTACTTGTGAGATTCCTTGCAGTGAAAAATGAGCTGCGGCTTCTGCAGTGGCTCGCTGCTCCAGCGCACTTTCTTTGGGCGGCTTATCTGGCGCCGCTTCGAATCCGCCTCAGCGACAGAGGCGAAGTCCGCGTCAAAATAGAGCTGGAGCTCGAACGATGTGGGTTTGAGGGAGTAATTGATGAGGTCAATATCCTCATGGATTCCATCCGCAGCGGTTCGCGTGACGCGCACCTCCAGCGTGTTCTCCGAATACGCCTGCACATCTCCGCTGCCTTTGTCCGGCGGTCCCGAATCCGCTCCCGGCGGCAGCATCACGTAATATCCCAGCCAGCTGTGCTGGTTCACGTTGGACAGTGCTACGGGAAGCAATTCCTCGCCGTCAATGCGCATTTCATATTTCGAGAGCAAACGCGTCTCGCACACGAAAAGTCCATAGGGGGAACCGTCAGGAATAAATCCATTCCGGCCCGTCCGCAGAACGGTGCGGCCCTGTGCGACGAACCATGAATCGTTGTGCGGTTGAAGCGAAATCAGCGAGCCGCGATACTCATATTTCGTCGGGTCGCTTGTCTTCGCCTCTTGCTGCTCTGCCTTCGTTTTCTCGGGTTCGATTTTGCGAGTCAAAATATTCCTCACGGGAGCGTCTGCTTGTGTAAGCGCTGAAGGCGTCTCTGAAAATCGCTAGCTCAACGAAATTGCATACTTCTTCGCGTCAGCGCGCTTGAATGCAATTCCCAATCCCGGCTGGCTTTCATTAGGGAAGAGTTCTCCGCGAACGGGCGTGCTTGCGCCCTCGAAGAGCATGTGCTCGATTCGCTCATGATCGTGGAAGTACTCGATGTGCCGCACATCTGCGAGGGCCGAGCAGCAAACGTTGGCGTGAACAGTCGGCGCAGTGTGCGCCGAGAAGGGAATCGAAAATGCCCTGCACAGAGACATGGCCTGAATCAGCCCGGTAATTCCCGCGCAGCGCGTCACATCGGCTTGCATCACATCAATTGCTTCCGCCCCGATCATCTGACGAAAATACTTTGTAGTGTAACCGTATTCGCCTGCGGCTACTTCCATGTTTGCCGGCGTGTGCATGCGGATGAAACGCAGCCCTTCGAGATCATCGGAAGAAACCGGTTCTTCGTACCAGGTCACTCCCTCTTCTGCGAATTCTTGCGCAAATTGGAACGCTTGCTTTCGTCCATACGCTCCGTTGGCGTCAACGAATAGGGCTGCTTTCTCGCCGATGGCCTTTCGCGCCGTTTTCACTCGTTCCAAGTCCCGCTCCGGCTCGCGTCCCACTTTCATTTTCACGAAACGCATTCCGTTCTCCACCCAGCCCCCCAACTGTTTCGCAATTTGTTCGAGCGAGTAGGACGTGAATCCGCCGCTGCCGTATGCGGGGACGCTGTCGCGTGCCTTGCCCAGCAAAGAAATCAGAGGAACGCGCAGAATCTTCGCCTTCAAGTCCCAGAGCGCGATATCCAGCGCCGAGATCGCCATGGACGCAATTCCGGGCCGCCCCAAATTTCGGATCGCGCGCACCATCGCGATCCAGCAGCTCTGTACATCCAATCCGTCTTTGCCTTTGATTTCGTCGGCGAGCTTGTCCCGAATCAAAACGGCAGCAGCGCGGTCCGCATAGCTGTAGCCCAATCCGGTTGCGCCCGCGGCGCTCACTTCAGCGAGCACCAAAGTAGTTGAATCCCACTGGTAGGTGCCGTCCGATTCCGGTGCATCCGTCGGAATTTTGTATGCTGAAACTTCGACTTTCTCGATGGGATGGTCACTGCGCCGACGTGTGGGTGCGGGAGGCAATTCGCTTTTCACCTTATACAGGACCTGCTCCGGCGTTTTCGCGCGGACAAAAAACTAGGTGTGCGTATCGTCCCGGTATTTTCGCTCTTTTGCACCTGCCGCTCAGCGGAGTTCCTAATCATCGCCAAAGGCAATCGTGCTGAGCAGGGCATTAGCCGCTTGCCGGGAATCGAGCCGTGTGTGTTGCACCACAATTGGAACGTCGGACTCAATTACGCTTGAGTAGTCTTTTCCGCGCGGAACAGGCGCGGGGTCCTTTAGATCATTGAAGCGAACGTGTTTTGTTCTCCGCGCGCCTATGGTAAGCAGATATGGCCCAACCGGGTCTTGGTCGCTGAAGTAAATGGTGATGCGCAGATGCGCCTCGCGGTCATTCGCGTTCAGGATGCATGCCGTTTCGTGGCTCAGCATTTCCGGCGCGGGCCCGGTGCTTTCTTTCGGAACGTATCCCTCGGCAATCGCCCAGCGCAGATGTCCCAGAGGCCGGCCATCTTCCGTCCGTGATTCGGGGCCATTTCCTCGCCGAATTTGACTCTTTACCCTCGGCATAAGCACGAGACTCGTGGGCTGTCATATAAATATGGTGTGATTGACAGAATCTCTCAATACATCAAATCCCCTATCAATTGGCATGGGAGCGCTTTGGATTGCTGCTGGAGCGAAGACAGTGGAGTCTCAGGAGGGATTTACGCCGCGCTTCAAAAGCAGAAAGAGCACCAGATAATTGCGCAGCGTGTGGGTAATTAGGAAATTTTCCTTTACATGATCGTGGCCGGCTTCTCCCAGCCGCTTCGCAAACGAGGGGTTCGAGAGCAGGTAGCGTATCTGGTACGCGCATCCTTCCACCGAATGCACCAGCATGCCCGTCACTTTGTGGAGCACCTGCCGGAGAATCCCGCCTACGCCGGAAGCCACCACTGGTCTTCGCTTCCACAGCGCCTCGGTAACAGTAAGGCCAAATCCCTCCCGAAGCGATTTCTGCACTACAATCGTTGATGCCCGTTGCAGCGCATTGATTTCCAAGTAACTCCACGGAGGGAGATTCAGCAGAAAAATGTCATTGTCACCCTTGGCCGCTTCCTGCACCTCCGCAAATACAACGGAGCCTTCCGGATCGTCCGTCGCTCCGCCGCCCGCAAGCACAAGCTGGCAATCTCGGTACCTCTTCACCAGCTTGTAAGCTTGAATGACCCCGAGCGGATCTTTCAACCGGTCGAAACGCGAAACTTGCGTAATGATGGGCCGCTTGCGATCAATGCCGAATCTGTCTAATACCGACTGTACGTACTCCGGCTCCAGATCGCGGTTCTTATCCGCGAGAGGATCAATCGTCGGCGCAATCAGAAATTGCGGAATTGAAAGCGGATGCGTGAATGCGGTGGACGACACCAGCGTCCCGTCATATTTCTCCACAAATGGCTGCAGAAAATTCCAAACTCTTTCGTTGGGACGCGACAAGTCAATGTGGCATCGCCAGACCCAATGATTCTGCTTTCCTTCGCGCGCCGCGACGAGCGGCAGCGGCTGCGGGTCGTGAATAACTACGAAGTCCTCGTCGAATTTCATCCGCCGCCGGTTTTCTTCATTTGTGGCCAGGAAGACGTCGAACCACTCTGGCCGGTCTTCGTACGCCATCCCATGAAGCGCGTTGTGAAATGCCTTGGTGACGGAAAAGAAAGCCTCGCCTCCGGTAATCACGTCCCACTGCATGGCCAGGCCGACTTCTTTGAAGAGCGGCACCACGCGGTTCAAAATCTCCGCAACGCCTCCTCCCACGGCCGTGGAGTTCACCATTTTGGCCGAACAGTTTGCGAGCGCTCCAGCGAGCATCCACAGTTCGTCAATCTGCGGCTTTCCAACGATCGAAGCGTAGTCATTCAGAGGAGGAACTGACGACTGCGCCGGAATGGGTTGTGCGCTCACCGTCCGATCCAGGGAGTGATGCAATCTAAAATTTCGGCGCGCACTTCGGGAAGAGTATTCGTGTAGAAATCCACGCGCTTGATCTGCAGCGCCAGTTCCGGGAAACCGAGTTCGTTCTCAATCCAGTTCGAAAAATCGTTCGTCCGCAGGTGCAGCCGCAATCTCGAGTTCACAAAATGATAGTGCAGGGAATGTAGGCTCATTTCCCGCATCCCTTCGGCCAGCTCCACCAAGTTGAATGCGCGCCGGTCAACCGGCTGCACCACCTCGCGTGTTTCCGCAAAATAAAAAGGTTCGAAAGCCGGCCGGTCCGCAGCCGTAGGATAGGCCGTCAGGTATTCGTCTACTTCACGCACCAAAGCCGCTCGAAGATCTTTGAGTTCCACAAATTGTCTGACATCAATCGCTCCGAGCTGTTCGGCCAATTCGCCTTCGTTGCAGCCGGCCATTACCCACTGAGCAAAATCGCTGGAATAAGAGGTGTAATGGTGGGTCGCCAGGGCGTGATACGTGTGGCAAAAAATGCAATACGGTGAGACCTCGTTCAGTTCTCTTGCGAACTCGCGCAGGGTGTGTGCGGATTGCAACCCCACAACTACGAGGTAAAACGCGTCCACAAATTGGAATGGTTTCTCGGCTTGCTTCATGCAGTAACGAGCAGCAACCTCTTCCTGTTCTGTAGAAATCCTGAGTAACTGGCCAATCGGCAAAAACGCAAGGCCGACTGGCTCAGTTTACTCCGGCTGAATTCTCTCTGCAAAGCGCTTCTTAGCTACCGTTCCGCTGTTTCGTGTGGAGATGCTTTCTGCAGTATGGAATCGATGCGCTGTCCGGCTTCCGGCGTTTGCACGTCTTTGTTGAACACAACATCTTGCGCGCTCACCTTGTGGCCGTAAAGAGCCTCGTTCCCCTCGTTATCGGGATGCAATGTTGCGCCGCTCAGAGACACGCCCGCAAAAGCGCCACGGGAACGCGAATAACTGAGCACTTCCGCCCGCATAGTTGCATCCGTGGATGCTTCTGCGGCTCGGCCCACCGGGCCTGCGGCGATGGAAACGCCTGCTCCGAGCTTCACTTTGCTATGGAGCAGAGCTTGCGCTCCTTGGTCGTTCATAACCAGCAGGACAAAATCCGTTGCCTGTCCGCCGATCTGAAAACCAAAACTGCCGGCTTCCAGAACCATCATCGAGGGCGCGCCCCACGGACCATCAAAGTTCTGCCCTGTGCGGCACACCATCGCGCCTCGCCCGTAACTTCCTCCAACACCAAAAGCTGCTTTCAATACCGAAGGGATGACCACCACGCATCTCGCCTTGTTCAGCAAATTCGTAGGAATATTCTCCGGGGTGTTCATAATTTCAGTCAGCACTTGAGCAGAATTTCGCAGGCGGTTTTCTTCGGTCGTTTTCGTATCAGCCAAACAAACCGCGGTCATGGAGCAGGCTAGCGCCGCTGCCATTGACCATCGAAGAATTGACCTCATCACTATCACTTTTCCTCCTTCACTTCCTTCACTTCGCAATCCACTCACTTTTCAGACGATTCGGCCCCGTCGAAAACGAGGCCCATAGGACCGGCTTTCAGCTGCGGCTCTATGCAAACTAAAAGGCGTCTTACCTGCTGGCAATCCGCATTTCCACGTATGTCGGCGCTCGTGAGCCCCACGTCCAGCAGGTCTTTACAGGACAACAGATGTGGGCCGCGCGCATCATCCGGTACAGCAACGCCCTCCCAAAGCTACAGCATGACTCGGATAGCTCATTTCTTTTGCTTCGCTTACGTTAGACACGCCCTGTCGGGCCTGAAGAGAGTACGAGCAGACGGTACTTAAAATGCGCGTTCAAGGAGACGATAGTGCCTGTACAAAACGAGAGAACTGAGAAGAAAGACAAAGATGCTGGGACGATCAAAGGAGCGGGTAACGGTCAATTTCATCTGCCAACTGAGGAATCCTTATTGGTTTCTCAAGCTCGTTCCGGAGATAACGCCGCCTTTTCCAAACTGGTTGGCCCTTACATTCGTAAGACATATCACGTCGCCTTGAAAATCACCGGCAACCGCGAGGACGCTGAGGATGCCGCGCAGCAAACGCTGCTCAAAGCATACGCGCACATCGATCAGTTCCACGGAGATGCGCGTTTCTCCAGTTGGCTGATTCGCATTGCCATCAATGAGGCGCGAATGAAGGTTCGCAAGCGCCGCTCGGAAGATTTCTATCTCTCTTATGACGTGGCCCCCGGCCGCGGTATCAGTCCTCTCGAGATGCTCTGCGCCGGCGAGTCCTCTCAACCTGAAGCTCTTTATTCCAAGAATGAGAAGCGCCGCGTTCTCAGAGAAGCGGTCGAAGGCTTGCGCAGCTCGTCACGCGTGGTCGTTTGGCTTTTGGGGCTTCAGGAGCGCCAAACAAAAGAAGCGGCAAAAATTCTGAATCTCTCCGAATCCGCTGTGAAGACCCGTTTCTTGCGGGCGCGCCAGCAGCTTCGCGAGTGCCTGGCCCAACGATTGAATTAGTCGTCAACAAACGGAAGGTAGTCGTGAATCAAACGCGTCTTACTCCACAACCGAAGCAAGTTCATCGCAATCGGACGCAGTGCTGTTTCATCTCTTGTCGCTGCCACGAATTCGGTGAATATCCGCAACTTGAAGCGCCTGAAAAACCCCTAGTACACGCCCAGCGGCGCGGATTGGATTCACTTTTTTCGTTTTGCACAACCACCGCGCCGCGGCGCCCCAGGTCCTCCGTCCTTTAGCTCAGGCGGGTCCGCGAGTCCCAGCGCCAAAATCATCTCCCAGTGCACTGTAAGGAGGAAGTTCTCATGAAGCGTTTTTTACCATTCGCTGTTCTTTTTCTGTTTGCAGTCCCTCTTGCTCAGGCTCAAGAAGCGAATTTGAATCATGTGGAATTTGGCGTTTTCGCCCACTATTTCCGTTTCAGCCCCACCGACGCGAACTTTCTCGGCGCTGGCGCGCGCCTCGGAGTCAACTTCACCAAGAACGTGCAAATTGAGGTTGAAGGATCCTACGATTTCAACCGTGTGTTCACCGAGCGTTTCACCGATACCACTGGCACGGTTTCGACAGGCCGGTCGAATCTTCGCGTCCTACATGCATTGATCGGACCGAAATTCCAGACATCGGGCCCCGCTCATTTGTATTTCACTGTGAAAGGCGGAGTCATTAACTTCCGGTTCGATCGCGCCTCTTCGATTTTTTCCGGTCTGACCAGCAGCGTCGCGGGCTTGCGAGATAACAACGTGAGAGGCGTTTTGTATCCTGGCGCGGGAATCGAAGGCTTTCTTGGCCCGATCGGATTGCGCTTGGAGGCCGGCGACGAAATCTATTTTTTGAACGGCGCCCACAACAATCTCGTTGTCAGCTTTGGTCCGAGTATTCGTTTCTAATGATTCGACTCGTTTGGCATTTTGGAGCTCTGGTGTTATGCTCAACTGCGGTATAGCTCTATGAAGTATGAAGTACGAGAGAAGTGCTCGCAACCGTTTCTCTTCCTGCTGCTCGTTCTGCGAGACTCCGTTCACTTGAGATGACCGCCTCACCAGAGGCATGCGCTTGCTCGGAGAGGTGTTTCGGCCATGATTCCGGACGTAGCAATGAAAACCCTTCGCATCCTGATTGCTGATGACCACGACCTGATGCGTCGGGGCGTCAAATCGCTGCTGCAAGCACATCCGGGATGGGAAGTGTGCGGAGAAGCGCACACTGGCCGCGAAGCTGTGGCCAAAGCGGAAGAGTTAAAGCCCGACGTGGTCATCATGGACATCAGCATGCCGGAGCTCAACGGTGTCGAGGCTGCTCGCCGCATCCGCAAAGTCTCCCCCGCTTCTGAAGTACTCATTCTGTCCGTTCATTACTCCGACCAGCTTATTCGCGAGATTCTTGATGCCGGCGTGCGCGGCTACATGGTAAAGTCGGATTCGGATCGCGAACTCGTCGTCGCTGTGGAAACCCTTGCGAGCCACAAGCCTTTCTTCACTCCTCGAGCCACCGAAGTCATTCTCAGCAACTTCAGTTCAGCAGCGTCGCATTCCGAGCCCCTTGAGCTTGTCGGCGATCGCCTTACTTCCCGCGAACGTGAAATCGTTCAACTCCTTGCCGAGGGCAAGAGCAGCAAAGAAGTCGCTTCTTCGCTCTGCATCAGCGTGAAAACTGCCGAGACCCACCGCGCTAACATCATGCGCAAGTTGCAGTTACACACTGTTAGCGAGCTGGTTCGCTACGCTGTTCGCAATCAGATCATTGAACCTTGAAGTCCTTCCTTCTAACTAAAATACCGGACAATCTGCATACAGGAGATTCCTAACAGCAACTAACGCATCGACGGTATTGTGACCATCGTACTACCCCGGCATTATGCCAGTGCGGAATGCAAAATTCCGTTCGATTGGAAGAAGAGGACGGGGGGTCGAGGCGCCTTGAGAGATCAAGGCCAGAAGGGCTGGGCCGGCTTCCCTCTTCTTCTCCCATGACCTTCCTGAAACGAGAGGATCCCAATGAGCACGATGGCGTCAGTTCCCAACCGCGTTGAAGCCGTCGTTGGAAGCAGATTCGCGCGCCGAAATCAAAATGAAGCGGCCAGCCTGCTCATCGTCAGTGCGGACGCGCAGCTCAGGAACGACCTCTCTGAAGCTCTGGACGGTCGCTGGTCCAGAATCCAGTCTGCCGCTGGCGCGGACACCGCCATGCGATTTATGTCGCGAAACAGGGTTGCTGCTTGTCTCTGCGGCTTTCAGCTCCAAGACGGTAACTACCGAGACGTGGTGAAATGCGCCAAGCGCCAGAACATCGAAATTCCCGTGATTATCGTGTCCACTCCCAACGGCCCCAATGAATACCGCGAATATCTTGCCGCCATGAATACCGGTGCATTCGATTTCCTCTGTCACCCATACCAGAAGCGCGAGCTGGAGAGGATGCTGGGTCTTGCCGTTCGCTCCTATCAACGTTTGGAATTCAGCCGGCAGTACTGAGCTCGTTGTTTCGTATAGGCATTTCTCTGTATCGCTCCCCGTGCTCTAAGTGCTTTAATCTTCACGGAGAAGGAGGCGCGTATGCCCGAAGAAAATGCCGTTGAGCGCGCTCGCGAGGATGCCCGGGAGGGAAAGTCTCCTTCCACACAGGCTGGCGAGTTCGTTCGCGAAGAGATTGAACATGTCAGACGAGGGAAACATGGCGCGCGCAGTCCAAAACAGGCCATCGCCATTGGTCTTTCCAAAGCGCGCCGTGCCGGAGTAAACCTTCCTCCTCCGGGCAAAGGTTCTTCGCCTCAGGTGCGAAAGAAAGCGGCCCAGGATCGCCGCCGCGGGCAATCAAAGCTCGGACGCTCGCGTACGCGGGCGCGCGCTACATCAAAAGCGCTCAAGCGCGAACCACGTTCCAGCGCGTCTGCCCGCGCCCTTTCGCGTCAGGCCCGCTCTGCCGCTCGCCGCCGTGGTTCTGCATCGCGTCGTCGCGCTGCTCGCAAGGCTGTGCGCACTAAGCATCGCTCTCGGGGAAGTTCCTAACAGCAGGCTTCAATTGGCAACACCGCGAGTTTTGCGTTCCCGCATTACGGCCTTATCAGAAGCGATTTTTGAAACATCTATGAGTCTTTCTTCCGAGTTGCGTCTCGGCGCGAATCTCATGAGCGACGGCTCATGCTCATTCCTCGTTTGGTGTCCCAATCACCCTGCCATAACGCTCGAGATATGTTCGCCCGCCCCCGAAAATTTGAGGATGACCCCGCTGGACAATTCCTATTTCCACTGTTCCGTGCCAAACGTGAAACCAGGCACGATCTACTCCTACATTTTGTCGAAGGGCGCCAAACGCCCCGATCCAGCTTCTAAAGCTCAGCCGCAAGGAGTGCACGGCCCCTCGCAAGTTTGCAGCGACTCTTTCCCGTGGACAGATTCTTCCTGGCGGGGCATCGGCCTGGATGAAACTGTCTTGTACGAAATCCACGTCGGAACGTTCACTCCCGAAGGAACTTTTGATGCGATTATCCCGCGTCTGCCCGCTCTCAAGTCGCTCGGCATCACCACAATTGAACTCATGCCGCTGTCCCAATTTCCCGGCGAGCGTAATTGGGGCTATGACGGCGTTTACCTATTCGCCGTTCAACACTCTTATGGCGGCAGGGACGGCCTCAAGCGCCTCGTCAACGTCTGTCACGAATTGGGAATGGCTGTGGCTCTCGACGTTGTCTATAACCACCTCGGCCCCGAAGGAAATTATCTCGGCGAATTTGGCCCTTATTTCACCCCTTGTTACACCACTCCCTGGGGCGAGGCCGTCAATTTCGATGGAGCTTACAGCGAAGGAGTCCGCCGTTTTTTCGCCGAAAATGCTCTCCATTGGTTCACCGACTTTCATATTGACGCTCTGCGGCTCGACGCCATTCATGCCATCGTGGACGTCTCGACGAAAAGATTTTTGGAAGAGCTGGGCGAACGCATTGACGCCCTATCACAACAGCTAAATCGAAAAATTCACATCATCGGCGAAAACGATCGCAACGATTCGCGCGTCATTCTCCCTCGCGAATCCGGCGGCTATGGCTTTTCTTCTCAATGGAATGACGACTTTCATCACTCCGTTCATGCGCTGCTAACCGGCGAACAGCAGGGCTACTACGGCGATTTCGGCAGCCTCGACCACCTCGCGAAAGCCTTGCGCGAAGGTTACGTTTACTCCGGCCAGTATTCGAAATTCCGCCATCGCCGCCAGGGGTCCTTTTCCGAGGCTTCCACGCCGAAGAATTTCGTTAACTTCATCCAAAATCACGACCAGGTGGGCAATCGCGCGCAAGGCGAACGCCTCTCGCAACTCGTCTCTTTCGAATCAATAAAGCTTGCCGCCGGACTGCTACTGCTTTCGCCATTTGTCCCGATGCTGTTCATGGGAGAAGAATATGGCGAGACTGCGCCATTCCAATATTTCGTGAGCCACGGGGATGAAAATCTCATCGAAAACGTTCGCAAAGGCCGGCGCAGCGAATTCGAAAAATTCGACTGGCATGCGGAAGTCCCTGACCCGCAGTCCGCAGAAACTTTTCTTCGCTCCAAGCTGCATTGGGAATGCCGCGACCAGGGCCATCATCAAAAACTCCTGCTCTTCTATTCGGAATTGCTCCGGATTCGCAGGGCTTTTCCTTCTCTGTCTCTCGCCGCTAAAGATGAATGCGCTATCTCGATCGTCGAGCCTGGCGGCTTGAGGGTTGAGCGATGGCACGCGGACGACCGCACAATGGCGGTTTACAATTTTGAGCAGATTACAATTTCAATAAATCCTTGTCTTTCGTCCGGTGTTTGGAAAAAACTATTGGATTCGACCGACGAGCAGTGGAACGGTCCGGGTTGCGCCGCTCCGGACGAGTTGCAAGGGAGCAAAGCAACTCCCCTTCAACTCGCCGCCCGCTCTCTCGTGCTTTTTCGCTTCTGCGGCGAGGCCTCGGCCAGGAAGAAGTGACGCGCCTGACAAAATAGTGGCTTTCAATTCGGCTCTTGGAACATGCTCAAATTCTTATGACGAAATAAATCCCGTGCGAATTCCTTCTGCCACATATCGCGTTCAATTGAACCTCAATTTTCGTTTCGCCGACGCCGAGGCACTCGTGCCTTATCTGCACGATTTGGGCATTTCTCACCTCTACGCCTCCCCTCGATTCAAAGCGCGCCGTGGCAGTTCCCATGGTTACGACGTAGCCGATCCTCTGCGAATCAATTCCGAACTCGGCACCGAGGAGGAATTCGACCGCCTCGTACAACGCTTGCGCCAGTACGGCATGAGCCTGCTCCTCGATATCGTTCCCAACCACATGGCCGCGAGTTCCGAAAATCCCTGGTGGATGGACGTGCTCGAAAACGGACGCGCCTCCCGTTACGCTGGTTTCTTCGATATTGATTGGGAGCCCGAGGGAATTAAAATCTCCGCCGTCGAAAACGGCCGCGTCATTCTCCCGGTCCTCGCCGCTCCATATTCCGAAATTCTCCTGAACCAGAGCATTCGCCTGCGCTTCGATGACCGTGGTTTCTTCTTCCAGTATGAGGACAACCGTTTTCCGGTGAATCCTTCCACCTATGCCCAGATTCTCGAGTTCTGCGCCGAGAATCTGCGAAATGAACGCGAGTCCTCGCCGGCTTCTATCGAATGGCTCCAGAAGCTCCAGCGCATCTCAAAAGAGTTGCCCGAGCCGCGCAATGGCGAAGCTCTGCGCAATGAACGCGATCGCATGATCCATGAATTGAAATCCGAGCTATGGAATTTGTATCAGGGCGATTCCCTCGTTCGTCAGACTTTAGATGCCACTCTGCACGATCTGAACGGCGCATCCGCGGAGCCTTCGTCATTCCGCCGTCTCGATGAGCTTCTTGGCTCGCAATCCTATCGCCTCGCGCACTGGCGCCTGGCCTCAACCGAAATCAACTATCGTCGCTTTTTCGACATTAACGATCTGGTTGGACTTCGCACTGAAGATCCCATCGTTTTTGCCGCGCGCCATGCGGCCATCATGCGTTTAATTCAGGAAGACAAAGTCTCCGGTCTTCGCGTTGACCATATTGACGGCCTCCTCGATCCCCTCGAATATCTCGAACGTCTGAAATCCATTCCTACTTCCGACAATCACGGCAATCCCGATGCTCCTCCCATCTACACCGTCGTCGAAAAAATCAACTCTGGCGGTGAACTGCTTCCTCGCGAATGGCCCTGCGCCGGAACCACTGGTTATGATTTCCTGAACGCGCTAAATACTTTGTTCATCAATCCTGAGGGTTACCGTCTCATTGAAGAGAGCTACGGCAGGTTCGCCGGCATAGAGAGAAATTTCGCGGACACATGGTACGAATGCAAGAAAAAGGT
>DASUAV010000042.1:0-18868 GCA_035763605.1 Candidatus Acidiferrales bacterium | reverse complement strand
GCGCGTGGTCAATGCCGGCAGCGTCGGCATGCCGTTCGGCAAACCCGGCGCGGACTGGCTCATGCTCAGCGATGATGCCGGCGTGGAACTTCGTCACACGGATTACGATCTCCCCGCCGCAGCCACGCGCATCCGCGCCACGAATTACATCCAGGCCGAAGAATTCGCCGCAAACAACGTGCTGAATCCGCCCTCTGAAGAGCAAATGCTGGAGCTTTTTACGCGCCATTCGACCGCCAGCGCCCGGTAGCCTCCGGGCACACTCTTCCAATATTTTCTGCATCAAAATTCCTGAACTCGTGAGAAAGTGTTGCCCGATGGCAGCGAACGCACAGCAATGCAGCAGGGTCATTCCGAACGAAGCGTTTCTTGCGAAGTGAGGAATCTGCATTCGTTTTCTGAGAGCATAACCAGTGGCCGCTAACGCACAGCCTGATTATCGAATTCAATTGCCGGCCTACGAAGGCCCGCTCGACCTGCTGCTCGACCTCGTCCGCAAGCAGGAAATTGACATCCACAACATTCCCATCGCGAAAATCACCGCGCAGTATCTCGATTACCTGCATCAACTCGAACAGCTCAACGTGGACATCTCCGCCGATTTTCTTTATATGGCCGCGACGCTCATCCACATTAAATCGAAAATGCTCTTGCCCGCTGACCCGCTCGCGCCCGCCGAAGAGCAGGACCCGCGGAACGAACTGGTCTACCGCCTGCTCGAACACGAAAAATTCAAGAACGCCGCGCAGATGCTTTATGACAAGCAGCAGCTCGAAGCGCACGTCTGGTCGCATCCGGATTTGTCGCTCTACCAGAGCGAAGAGACCGAAGGCGAACTAGTCGTATCCCTTGTGGATCTCGTCAAAGTTTTTCAGCAAGTGCTCGAACGCCGCCGCGCCGTCACGAAAATCGAGTTGACGCACGAAGTCGTCACTGTTGCGCAAATGATCGTGCAACTGCGCGCGCGTTTGGCGGCGACGGAAGAAGCTATCTCGCTCGTGGAATTTTTCGAGGCGTGCCCCTCGCGACGTGCCATGATTGTCGCGCTGCTCGCGGTGCTTGAAATGGTCAAAATTCAGGCCGTGGCGCTCGTGCAGGAGAAAATGTTCGGCGACGTGCTGCTGCGCAAAGGCAAAATGTTCGACGCCGCCTTCGACGAAAACGGCGCCATCGCCAAACTCGACGAGGAGTACTTGTAGCGGCGGTTTTATGCCGCCCGCTTTGTCTTTCTTGATTTGCAGGTCGGTCTTTAGCGACGGCCACTTTGCGTCAGGACGCAAGAGGTAACACGATGCGGTTCTGCTTTTTCTGTCATTCCGAGCAGATGCGGCCAGCATCTAGCGAGGAATCTGCAGTTTATTTTTTGAGTTTTCAGGGCACGACTTCAGTCGTGCCGTAACGGCGGTGAGGTCAAGCGGCTTCAGCCACTGAGGTGAGTCTTAACGCAGCCTGAAAAAGGGAACTGAACAATGACCGAACAAGAACTTCTGAGCGCGCTCGAAGCCATCATCTATGCCGCCGACGAGCCCGCTACGCTCGACCAAATCGTCGCCGCCGTCACCGGCGAAAAACCTCACGTCCGCGAAACCTCCCGCCAGGAATCGCCCGCTGAAAATTCCGGTGACGTTTCAGCCAAAGCGCTCGACGCGAGCGAAAACACCATTGTAGGGGCCGATTTTTTGAATCGGCCCGTTTCCGCCGAAACGCAAGGACCGTTGCAGACCGATGCCGTAGAAAATTCTGAGGTCCACCGTAGCGTGCAAGGCGCCTCGCATGCCCAAGTGCGCGCCGAAATCCGCTCGGCTCTCGACAAACTCGTTGCCTCCTACGCTGCCGACGAGCGCGGCATCGAAATTCGCAAAGTTGCCGGCGGCTGGAAAATGTACACGAAGGCGCAGCATCACGAACTCGTTCGCCGCTTCATCAAAGCGCTGCGTCCGCCATTGCGCCTCACCATGCCCGCGCTCGAAACTCTTTCCGTCATCGCCTACAAGCAGCCCGCCACGCTGCCGGAGATCAACGAAATCCGCGGCGTGAATTGCGGCGGCGTGGTGAAAACGTTGCTCGAACGCCGCCTCATCACCACCGCGGGACGCAAAGACGCCGTTGGCCGCCCGATTCTTTATCGCACGTCGAAGGATTTTCTGATGCGCTTCGGCCTCGCCGATCTCGACGAGCTTCCCAGCCTCAAGGAATTCGAGCAGCTCGCCCAGGCCGCGCTCGGTGCTGACGACGGCATTGCGCCCACCGAGCCTGGAGAATCGTCGCAGGAATTCGAGTCAGTCCCATCAGTGGCAGTTGCAGCGGAATCCGCAGAATCACCGTCACAATTGCCGGAATCGTCCGCTGAATCTTCTTCACAGAATCCCGCGCCCGCCGAGCCGTCAGAAGCTGCTATAGCCAGCGCGGAAGCAAGCGAAGCTACGCCGTCAGACGCCGAGCCGAAAGAAAAGTCGGCAGGCGCTTAACCATTCGCACCTCGAATCAATTCATAGCTGCGCATTTTTAAGTGCGCAAATGGAACTTGCGTCAGCGGCTGGAACTTGGCGATGAGCCGCCACGCATTCCAGCGCGGGAGATGGATTCGACGGTAATCGTCTTGCTGGATTCGTCATATGTGCCGCGAATCCGCACGCGGTCACCGGCGAACTGTTTCGCTTTTTCCTGATCGCTCAGTTGATACGTCATTTTGTTCGCGGGATCATAGAGCACATACTGGCTGCCGCTTTGGACGCAAAGTTCCGTGCATTTACGCGCCGCTGCTCCGGATAACTTGTCGTTTCCTTTCATGCCGTGTTTCTTTTCCATTTCGGAATGGCTGCCCATCTGCGCGCAGGCGCTGTCCATCACGTATCCGCTGAAAGTCTTCGCCGTGCTGTTCTGGTCCTGCTTGGTTGTTGAAGCCTGAGTCATGGAGACGGCCAGAAGTACCGCCACTGCCAAAGTTCCCAGTGCCGCTGAACGGTTCACCATTGTGCCTCCTTAAAGGCTCTTATGAGGGCTAGTAGGAAAGCATGATGTTTACTGCACGAGTCGGGCAATCCAGCCTTTGATGTATTCGCTGCCTTGTAAGATGAAAATGATGAGCCATACAGGTTCGCCAACGAATCACCAGCCCACCCGTGCGCGCGTCGCTGCTACCAGATTGTGGGCACGACTCTCGCGCCGCGGATACTTTTGTCGGCTGTCACCAACGGAATTCCTTCAATCAGCGCGGTAGCTCCGATCAGGCGATCAGGGGTTTTTTGGCTAGGCTGCGCCATTCTTTGCGGGAGAGCGCTGGCGCAACGATATTTCCGGTGATTTTGCCTTTGCCTGCAAAAAAGCCATAAAGGTTGTCCGGCTCGGTGGCCGGCGCAAGTAACGGGTTGGCGTGTTAGGTGAGGCGTTTGCCCTTGAAAGCGTCTGTGGATTTTTTCTTCACGGCTGTCCTCACATATCATCATGCCATGCCTGTCCCATCTAGCTGGCCGGAATTTTGCTAAAATTCACCCCGGCAAACCCATGCAAGAGCGCCTGCAAAAAATCATTGCCCGCGCCGGCTTGGCCTCTCGCCGCCACGCGGAAACGCTAATCACGTCGGGCCAGGTCGCCGTCAACGGACGCATCATCACCGAACTCGGCGCCAAAGCCGACGCCGCCCGCGATCACATCCGCGTCTCCGGCAAAGTCATCCGCACCAGCGCACCCGAAGCCGAGACCAAGGTTTACATCGCGCTGCACAAGCCCGATTCGGTCGTCTCGACGTTACGCGATCCCGAAGGCCGCAAAACCATCGCCGATTTTCTTCGCGGACTCCCTAGGCGCGTCTATCCCGTCGGACGTCTCGAATACCACGCCTCCGGCCTCCTCCTCCTCACCAACGATGGCGAACTCGCCAATCGCCTCATGCGCGCCCACAATCTGCGCCAGATTTATCTCTGCAAAATTGATCCGGCCCCCACCGCCGAGGAGATTCGCGCTCTCGAACGCAGCGCCGGTGTGAAAATCTCCCGCGCCAAAGGAATGCCCGCCGGCTGGTGGGAAGTGAGAACCATCGGCGCGAGCAAAGATGCGTTTCGCAAATCGCTCCTCGCCTCGGGACATCACGTCGACAAGCTTCGCCGCGTCGCCATCGCCAATATCGAACTCGGCCCTCTCCCGCCCGGCCGTTACTGCCACATCTCCCGCGAAGAAATCGCCGCCCTCGAACACACTCTGGCTCGTGGTCGTTCGTAGCACTCTGTTTGCTTATTTGTAGTCAGGAATATTCTGCGACTCGCGTCTGTTAGTGCCGCCCACTCTCAAACATTGTCATTCAAACATTGTTATGCCGAGCGGATGCGACAAGGATCCAGCGAGGAATCTGCATTTCGATGTTGCCCGCGCGGAGTTTATCGAAAGACCCTTATGCCTGAATCGGCGGCCCCACAATTTCCATTCCGTGCCGTTTGAAAAGCGCAGCGAACTCATCCTGCGGCGGCAGCTTCCCTCCATTCTTGCGTTCCATCTCTGCCAGTTCGTGGAAGAATTCCTCCATCGTCCCTGCGGGCTGCCAGATTGTTACCAGTCCCCAGTGGCCAAGCCCGTGAGGCGCATGCGGCACGCCGCGCGGCCCCATAACTAAGTCGCCTGCCTTGGCATGAAACCTCTGGTCTCCGACTTGAACGAGGCCTTCGCCCGAAAACGTGTACCAATACTCATCCTGCGCGTAGTGAATGTGAAGAGGGACGTTGCCGGAGCGATGAGTCTGAGAAGTGGGATTTGGCCCGACGGAATTTAATCGCATTACATCGGACGGAGAGCGCTGCGGGCCGGTAATGCACAGCGCGCCATTCGTATCTTTGCCGGAAACAAGGAAGTGGGCGTACTCGTCACGCCCGTGATCGCTGGAGAGTACCGCGCGATTGCGATTCTGATCAAAATGTACAAGGAAGCCTTCTTTTTTGCCATCAACATTGGACTGAGAATGCACCGATGCCAACGAAACTGCCGCGATGAGCGATTGCAAAACCGTTCGCCGATCCATGAGTGCCTCCTTCGGCGAGAGACTCTAACATCGCGATCGCTTCGTCAACAAGCGCGACCGCCAGTCCAGCCAAAATTTGCAGGGCGAGCCGTTCCAAGAATCCGTGCGCTGGATCATACACCGTTCTTTCATTGCGCCGAGCCGCCATTCTGTGCTAACGATAGGCGTGAACATTGCGCCCATGCCCGCCCCCACCCGCTCTCGCCGCTCAATGGCCCCCACCAGCCCTAACGGACTCCGCCCCCTCCGCCGTCACCCTGTCTCGAAGGGCACAAAATTATTAGAAAGCTTGCTAACTCACGCAGAATCAGCCACATCACAATTTCTAATCGATAAAAATTCGCTTATCTTGCCGCTTAACGCGCCCGACTACCCTTTTTGTCCCTCCCCGACGGCGTCAATTTCTAATCGCAACAGCAAAAAATTAGAATGGCTCGTAAGTTATAGAAAACAAAGCACCGGCTCATTTCTAATCGCCACATTTCGAGCGCTGTCTTCGTTTAGACATGCGCATTTCGCGCCGCGGCTCCCCGCAAAATGAACGACGACACTCGCCTGAAAATCCCTCAATACATCGAGGAGATCGATCCCTACATTCCCGGAAAGCCCATCGAAGAGGTCGAGCGCGAACTCGGCCTCACCGCCGTAAAGCTGGCGTCGAATGAGAATCCACTGGGGCCTTCGCCCCTCGCGGTAGAGGCCGCCCGCCGCGCGCTCAGCGAATCCAACCGCTATCCCGATGGCGGCAGCTACTATCTGCGCGAAGCCCTTGCCGCCCGCCACAACGTACCGCGCGAAAAAATCATCGTCGGCAACGGTTCCACTGACGTGATTCATTTGGCGGCATCGGTGCTGCTCGGCGCGGGCGAAAGCGCCGTCACTTCCCAGGGCTCCTTCCCCCTCTACTACATCGCCATCGAAAAAATGGGCGCGAATCTCATCGCAGTCGCACAAAAAAACTATGGATTCGATTTGGATGCTATCGTGCGGGCTGTCCAGGAAGACACAAGAATCATCTACGTCGCCAATCCCAATAATCCCACTGGCAGCATTTTTGACGCGGATGCGTTCGCCGCGTTTCTCGACAAAATTCCGGAAGAAATTCTCGTCGTGCTCGACGAGGCGTATTACGAATACGTGGAGATGAAAAACTATTCGCGCTCGCTCGATCTCGTGCGCGCGAACAAAAACGTTTTGGTGCTGCGAACATTTTCCAAAGTCTACGGACTCGCAGGATTGCGCGTCGGCTACGGCATCGGCCCTGTCGAATTGATTGACGCCATGGACAAAATTCGTTTGCCGTTTCCCGTTTCCGGCGTGGCACAGGCGGCCGCGCTTGCGGCGCTCGATGATACCGATCACGTCCGCCGTTCGCTCGAAATGAATCGCGCAGGCCTGCGGCAACTGGAAAATGGGCTGCGCGATATGGGCGTGAAGTTCGCTCCGTCGGTAACGAATTTTATATTGATCGAAGTCGGCGGAGATGCCGACACGCTCGCGGGAGAGCTTTTGAAAATGGGCGTAATCGTCCGCCCCATGGCCTGGATGGGCTTCCGGCACGCCATTCGCGTGACGGTGGGCGCGCCCCAAGAGAATGAAAAGTTTTTGAATGCATTGCAGCAACTCAAGTCCAGTGTGACCGTCCATGGACAAAATGGCTGAGCGCGTTGCGGTGGATGCCATTGGCGAACTGCTGAAAAGCGCGCGCACCATTGCCGTCGTGGGACTTTCGTCGAATCCGATGCGGCCCAGTTACGGCGTCGCCGAGTACATGAAAAACGCGGGTTACAAAATTATTCCGGTGAATCCGAACGAAACGGAAGTGCTCGGCGAACGCGCGGTGGCAAAACTGGAAGACATTCGCGAAAAAGTAGACATTGTGGACGTGTTCCGCCGTTCGGAGTTTGTGCCGAAAGTCGCCGAGAGCGCCATCGCCATCGGAGCGAAGAGCCTCTGGCTGCAGGAAGGCGTGATTCACGAAGTCGCGGCGAAGTGCGCGTGGGACGCCGGACTTTTTGTGGTGATGGACAAATGCATTTTGAAAGAGCACGCCAGGCGTATGCGCCAATAAAAAACGAGATGAAGCTGAAAGGATCGAGATGCTGAGCAAAAACAAACGCGGCGCGCGAAAAACAATTCTGTTGCTCGCTTGCCTGGCGATGAGCGGAGTTGCAGGTTTTGCAGCGGAAAATTTTCACGCGGAAGGTTCGCGCTGGTGGCAGGACGTGAGTTTTTTGGCCAGCGATGACTTGAAAGGCCGAGCGACAGGCAGCGCGGGATATTCGGCAGCGGCGGAATACGTCGCGGACAAATTCAAAAAAGAAGGACTGAAACCTGCCGGCACGGTCGGATTTTTCCAGCCTGTGCGATTCAAAAGCCACGTGGTGGACGACGCCTATTCGTCGGTGCACCTGGTCAATGGCCAGAACGAAACGATGCTCACGCTTGGTGAGGAGGCGATTTTGCGCCCATCGGGGGACGCTGCGCCGGAGGTGAATGCCGGCGCGGTGTTTGTGGGCTACGGAATTTCCGCGCCGGAAGCGAATTACGATGACTTCGCGGGACTCGATCTGCACGGCAAAATTGCCGTGTACCTGTCCGGCGGTCCTTCAACGATCAAAGATCCGCTGCGCGCGCATGAAGAATCGGCGGGCGAGCGATGGAAAGCGATGAAGGCCGCGGGGGCGATCGGAATGGCCGTGATTTTGAATTCGGCGAATCAGGAAATTCCCTGGTCCAACATCGCGGCGAATCGTGGCAGGCCATCGCTGGAATTGGCGGATGCGGAACTGCGCAAAGACCAGGGCCGGCAGATCTCGCTGACGTTGAATCCGAAATATGCGGAAGAGTTCTTCGCGGGCTCCGGGCACACGTTTGCCGAAGTCCTCGCTGCGGCAAAGGCCAAGCAGCCGCTTCCGAAATTTCCTCTGGTCGTGAAAATTCAAGCGAAAACGAAAATGGACGAGAAAGACGTTGAATCGCCAAATATCGTAGGCGAACTCGAAGGTTCGGATCCCACGCTGAAGAAAGAGTTCGTGATTGTCAGCGCGCATCTCGACCATCTCGGCGTTGGGGCGGCGGTGAACGGCGACGAAATTTACAACGGCGCGATGGATAACGCTTCCGGCGTGGCCGCGCTGATTCAGATTGCGCACGATTTTCACGACGCCGCGAACAAGCCGAAGCGCTCCGTGATTTTTCTCGCCGTGTGCGGCGAAGAAGAAGGTGAGCTTGGCTCGTGGTATTTCGCCCATCGGCCGAGCGTGTCAAAAGATGCGATTGTCGCGGATTTGAATATGGATATGTTCCTCCCGCTCTTTCCGCTCGAGTATTTGCAGGTGCAGGGCCTCGATGAATCCACTTTGGGCGAAGATGTTCGCTCCGCCGGTCAGCAGGAAGGCGTGAAAGTCATCGAGGACGAGCAGCCTTCCGCGAATCGTTTCATTCGCAGCGATCAGTACAGCTTCGTGCAGGTGGGAATTCCTGCGCTGGCGTTCAAATTCGGGTACGCGAAAGGCTCGCCTGAAGAGAAGATTTTCAACGACTGGGTGCACACGCGCTACCACGAGCCGTCAGATGATACGAGCCAGAAAGTGGATCATGACGCCGCCGGAAAATTCTGCCACTTGATTTATCTGCTTGCCGACCGCGTCGCAAACGATCCTTCAAAACCCACATGGGAGCCCAACAGCTTCTTCCGCCGCTTCGCGGAACGCTGAATTGTTCGTATGCAGAACGTTCGCGTGACTCGCAAAGGAAAGCGTCCGCCAATACCATGTCGCCTATTCTTTATACTTGCCAGAAAGAAAGCGGTTGGCGTGATCTTTCGAAGAGGCCCCAGCAAATGGGTAGAGCTCGTGAGGTGGAATCTCGTGACAGACGAATTTAGTTCGGGACAGTGGTTCCATGGCAGAATCTACGAGCGGCGTTGCGATCTCTCACCGGACGGTTCGCTGCTGATTTATTTCTGTAGCAAAATTAATGCGCGAACATTGAAGGATCAAGAGTATACAAAATCTTGGACAGCGATCAGTCATCCGCCTTATTTGACGGCGCTTGCTCTGTGGCCTAAAGGCGATTGTTGGCATGGCGGCGGACTCTTCGAAGACGAGAGGACGGTCTGGCTCAACCATAAGGCGGACTCTGCAAAGCCTCATCCCAAGCATATTCCCAAGAAGCTGAAAATCAGGAGTAATCCAGATGCGCACGGGGAAGATGCTCCAATCTACTCGATCAGGCTGGAGCGTGATGGCTGGAAATGTTTGCAGGAATGGAAATACATAAACCACGGGTATCCGAAGATGCTTGAGACGGTCCAGCCGGAGATTCGCGAAAAGGCGCTTCGTGGACGCCCGTGGATCAAGCTTCGCCTCATCCGATCTATCTCGGGCCTTGATTATTGCGAAGAATTCAGCATTGCGGACGAGATCAATCATTGTGCGGTGGCATTAACCAGAGCGAGCTGGGCAGACTGGGATCGCCGAAGCCGTCTCGTCTTCGCACGAGACGGAAAAATATTTGCCTCCCAAATTGAGGACGTTGGCGTGCTCGTGGAAAGAGAATTGGTAGATCTCAACTCAGCCAAACCAGAAGCTATTCCGGCCCCATACTGGGCAAGAAAGTGGTAATGCAACTAACGGAGCGGGAAGACCGCGAGGTGGTTGTCGCCGGGCTGGGTGACGACGATGGCATGGGCTTGCGGCGAGATGGCGAAGCCTTTGAAAAATAGATCATGCAAGATGGGCGTAAGATTGCCGCCCGGGATGGAGAGCCACACCAAATCTGCAATCTTGTCTTCCGGGCCGCGCTTCAGCAGGATGCGATCCTGATAATTGCCCCAGGCTAACGTGCCGTAGGCGCAATCCACGCTGATGGCTTTTTGTGGATTATCGAGCGCGCGGACCTCGATGGTGTTGCCGTCGGTGTAATAGGCAACGCGATCCCCGTTCGGCGAGAGGGCCAGACGGCCAAGATAAGCCGGGAGAGTGGCGAGCACTGTGTCGGTCTGATGAACCAGATCGAGGCGGACGAGTTTGATGGGCTCGTCGAAGTTTTCGGTGCGTTCAATGGCCACGGCGCTGCTGTGCGCCGCGTCCCACGCAACCGCAGTGAAAAGATGTCCCTGAAATATCGGGCCGCCTTTGCCCTCCTTCGGATGCGTGACGCCCACGCGGAAAAGCAGCTCGGAATCTTCGGCGGGAAGAAGATAGGCGACGGTCTGGTCGTCGGCGAGCCAGGTGGCATCGCTGGCGTCGAGGATGACGCTGGTTTTCGTTCCGGCGACGGGAATTTCCTTGCCGTCAGTGTCGATCAAGTCCACCATTTTTTGCTCTTGCGTCGAGCCGTTGGACTCGCTGATTTGCGCGGTGGTCATTTGCACGGTGAGCAGCTTGCCGTCCGGCGAGAAGGCGATTTTGCGCATGGCAAAGCTGAACGGCGTGTCGGTTTGGACGAGGCGCGCGCCGTTGATGATCTGGCGGCGCTTGCCTTTGAGCGTGACGGTCCAGATGTCGTCGCGCTCGATGGTGTACTTTTGGAAATGCATTTGGTGGAATGCGATGCACGCGGTCAGCCCATCGGAAGAAATGGCGGAAGCGCGGCAATCGAGCTTAATGGTGGCGAGAGGCTTCAATTGCGCGTGGAGCGGTCTAGGAAAGAGCGCGGCGCAGAAAAACGCGACGCCGAGAATTGCGAATAGGAAATTTATAGTTTTGATTTTGGCCGGGGCGAGGCGTTCGGTCATCTTTTAGCATCCTTCGATTTGTTTGCCTCTTTAAGTTTATTTGCTTTCGATGCGGAGCGCGCCGGATTTTCTGCCTTTGGTGAGTTCGCAGCATCGGCATTTTCGCTGCGTTCGGATTTGATGCGGCGAATCTCTTCGAGTCGCTGGCGCAAACGCGCTTCGAGGCCCTGATCGGTTGGATGATAGTAGACGCGGCCGCGCAAACTTTCCGGCAGGCATTCCATGTCCGCGACTTTTTCTTCGGCATCGTGCGCGTACTGATAGCCTTTGCCGTAGCCGATATGCTTCATCAGTCCGGTGACGGCATTGCGCAAATGCAGCGGGACAGGCTCAGCGATGGTGCGCTGCAAATCTTCGTGAACTTCGCCGAATGCGATGTACACGGCGTTCGACTTTGGCGCGAGGGAAAGATAGAGGGCGGCTTCGGCGAGAGCGAGATGGCCTTCTGGAATGCCGAGAAAATCGAACGCGTTCATCGCCGCGAGCGTGACTTGCAATGCATTGGGATCCGCGAGGCCGATGTCTTCACTGGCCATGCGCACCATGCGGCGCGCGAGATACAGGGGATCTTCGCCGGATTCAATCATGCGCGCGAGCCAGTAGAGCGCGGCATCGGGATCGGAATTGCGCACGGATTTGTGCAGCGCGGAAATGAGATTGAAATGTTCCTCGCCGGATTTGTCGTAGAGCAGGAATTTGCGCTGGAGAACATCATCGAGGCGCTCGCGGGAAACGATGCGGCGACCGCCGGCAGACGGCTCTGAGCCGAGCACGACGGCTTCGAGCGTGTTGTATGCGGCGCGCGCGTCGCCATTGGCAATTTGCGCGATGCGGTCTAGGACTTCTGCGGGAATTTCGACGTTTTCGTTGCCGAGGCCGTACTTTTTATCGGCGAGCGCACGATGGAGGAGCGAGAGGATTTGTTCGCTGGAAAGCGATTCGAGAACGTAGACCTTCATGCGCGAGAGCAGCGGCGCGATGACCTCGAAAGAAGGATTTTCGGTGGTCGCGCCGATGAGAATGATGGTTCCGGCTTCGACGTAGGGAAGAAATGCGTCCTGCTGCGCCTTGTTGAAGCGATGAATCTCGTCCACGAACACGACGGTGCGGCGACCGTAGCGGCGCGCGCCTTCCGCGGCGGCCATCACTTGCTTGATTTCTTTGATGCCGGACATTACCGCGCTGAAGGAAACGAATTCCGAGCGCGTGGTTTTGGCGATGAGGCGAGCGAGAGTGGTTTTGCCGCAACCGGGAGGCCCCCAGAGGAGCATGGAGACGATTTGGTCGCGCTCGATTTGCGTGCGCAGCGGCTTGCCGGGCGCGAGGAGATTTTCCTGGCCGATGACTTCGTCGAGAGTGCGCGGGCGCATGCGGTCGGCGAGCGGGCGCGAACCTTGCGGCTCGTCTTCTGGCGGCTCGATGGCGCGAAAAAGGTTCATGATTTGCGCGATTGTACCGGATTTATGCGTTTGCGCGCCGCTGGCGCGCGGCTTCGTAAAGGATCAGCGAAGCGGCCACGGCTGCGTTTAGAGATTCGACCGGTGCTGCAACTTGGATGCGAACCAAAGCGTCGGCGCTACGTTCGATGTCCGGCGGCAGGCCGGCGCCTTCGTTGCCAATGAGAAGAGCGAAAGGAGCGCGGAGATCGAGTTCGTCGGGGCGGCGCGCGGCGGGATTTTGCGAAGCGGAGGCGGCGAGAATTTGCAGGCCGGAGATGCGAAGCTGCGTGAGCGCGATGGTGGGTGCAAGTTCGGCGAGAATCGGAAGACGAAGCGAAGAGCCGGAAGAAGCGCGCAGAGCTTTGGGCGAGTACGGATGCGCCGCGCCGCGCGTGGCGATGATGCCGGTCGCGCCAAAGGCTTCCGCGGAGCGCAGGATTGCGCCAACGTTGCCGGGATTCTGCGCGGCGACGAGCACAATGACGAGCGAATCGGCGGCGTGGAGAAGATCTTCAAATTTGTATTCGGGCACGCGAGCTAGCGCGGCGATGCCTTGGGGCGTTTCGGTGGACACGAGCGAATCGAAAAGTTTGTCGGTGGTGCGGAGGATCAGCGTGTGACTGTCGAGAGCGGATTGCAAGGCGGGCAGATGGCGTTCGCCGGAGGCGCTTGCGAGGATGGCTTCGATGCGCAGGCCGGAGCGAATGGCTTCGGCGACGAGGTGCGGGCCTTCCAGCGCGATGCGATTTCCTTCCGGGCGAGTGGAGCGGAACGCTGCGCGAAACGTTTTGAGCCAATGATTTTCGCGCGAAGTGATGACTGTGTTGCTGGACGCTGTCGTGCGCGATTCTACGCTGCGCGATGAACCGCCCGCGGGCGAATCGCTGCGCGCGCGAGCAAGTGCGGTTTTATGCGGCGAAATGCGCGTCGGCGCGGCCATTGCAGGAAGCGTAACAGACACGGACGCAATTCGCCAAGTTGGGCAGCCGGGTGGAGTACGATACGGAAAGCAACATTCTGATTTCCCAGCGGAGATGCAGATGAACATTCCGGCATTCCTGGCGATATGCGCGCTGTTTGTGCAAGCGGCGAGGCCTACAAAACCGGTGCGCGATTTTCATTGGAATTGGCGCGACGCTCAGGCGCTGCGCGTGTCCGACTCCTTGCGCAACGCGCAAGTAAGCGCGACCGAAAAGGCTGCGATTGCGACAGTGCTCAAAGTGCAGATTCGTCCGTACCTTGCCGATCTGGGCGACGACTCCGCGAGCAGATTGGAGGACGAAGCGTTCAGCGCAAGAATTAACTTAATCGATCTGAATCAGGACGGGACGCCGGAAGTAATCGCGCAGGCTATGGTGGCGTGCGGCGCGAGCGGGAATTGTCCATTTTGGATATTCCAGAAGAATTCCGGCAAGTACAAGCTGCTGCTTGACGATTCGGCGGAGACATTCACGATACAAAAGAGCAGAACCAATGGTTACGCGGACATTGTGCTTGCGTTGCATGACTCCGCGTTTGAGCAAACGCTTGACGTCTACCGCTACACGAATGGCGCTTATGCTGCGGATGCGGGCTGTTATGTGGCAACGGTTGCCGTGTTGGATAGTAATGCGATTCGCAGACTCACTGAGCCGAAGCTCACGGCGTGCCAAGAGAAATGAGTGCGACTAACAAGACGAAAACGTGTCAGGAGTAACTGCGGTTTTCGTCGGCGAGGAGCATGCCGTTCGGGTGGCATTCGGGGAAGAAGCTGGTTTGCTTGAATGGGATGGCGGGGCGGATGCCTCCGCATTCGCAGACCACGCAGACGCGGCGTTCGGTCGCGCAATTGTTGTGCGAGCAACGGTAGAGCAACATGCGGCGGCCGCAATTCGGGCATCTTTGTTCAGGTAGCATGGTGAGATATTTTTAGGATTTTCTGAGCAAAATGCAAGGGGTGCTTTCTCGCGAAGTCCCGTTACAGTCGCCCGTCCAGGAATCGCCCAAAGTGGACGAGCTTATATGTTCTAGGAAGCACACTCAGTTCATGATCGGAACCGAGAGCAACGAGAGTCCTGTGCTTAACACACGATTCGGCGCCATTCATCAATGCGACGACATTCGAAAACGGGTCTAGGGCTATCACTACCTGGCCACCTCGTGTGAAACCAATGATTGAATTATCAGACCAGCAGCCTTTTCCAAACCTTGAAGCAAGTATTTTTGCGAGATCAGGTACCGCGAGCGATGCCGAATGTGGATCGAATACTATGAAATCCGTATAGGCCCCATCATCCGACTCATATACCCACTGGTCCCGCTCAACAACAAGGCGTTCTCCGTCCGCAGACCAATCGATGATTTTCAGGCTGTTTCCGCTGGACATATCGGGAGTTTGTGAATAGACCACGTGGAAGGCATTGTCGAATGAGGATGCCACGAATAAGCGTGACGTATTTTCGCACAGTGGGCCAACGTAAGTGCCTATGTTTTTCGGCCGAAATGCGATAGCTTGAACTTCAACGTAAGCGCGATAAAGGCCGCCCGGGGAAATAAGTACAGGACTTTGAACCAAGCGCGAGTCTGTTAATGCGTTGTGCCTGTTCCAGCAGCTAACATCAATAGTTTCCTTGGAAGTTGTGGCTTTAGGTGCCAGTCGGATGGCATTTGGAACGTCTCGGAGGCCTTTTTGTGGGACGTCCTGAGCTAAAGTCAAGACGGCCAAGGGCACGACGATGAAAAACGCCAGCAGATACCGTAAATAGATTCGCACTAGCGGCTCCGCTTGATAGAGAGAAGATTATAAGAATCGTTACAACGTTTAAGTAACTTTTCGTAGCGCGCTGTAGTTAATGTGAAACTCTTCGTTGTACTTGCGACCAACGATGCAATGCTTGCGTGAAGTGCGAGGCGTGTGGTAGCGTGCGTGGATTGCGGTCGCGAGCGAGCAACAGCGAGAGCGAGCCAACTTGCCGGCAGAAGTCCTGAAAGTCTCAACCGAGGAACCTGAGTCGCATGCCATTCACTACGCCGCGAGCCTCGTCCAGCGCGGGCGCGTGGTGGGCGTTCCCACGGATACTTTTTACGGACTGTGCGCGGATCCTTACAATCTGGCGGCGATTGGCCGCGTATTCGAAGTGAAAGGGCGCGCGGAGACCAAGGCGCTGCCGATTCTGGTGAATTGCGTAGAGCAAGCGGTGATTTTGTCGCGCGATTTGCCTGACAATTTTTTTGATTTGGCGCAGAAGTTCTGGCCGGGTGCGCTGACGATTGTGGTGGAGGCGACGCATCGTTTGCCGCTGAAAGTTACGGGGAACAGCGGACGCGTGGCGCTGCGCTGGCCGAGGTCGCGCGTGATTTGCGATTTGATCGAATGTTTTGGAGGCCCGGTGACCGGGACGAGCGCGAATTTGTCGGGCTTCCCGGCGTGCAGTAACGCGCAGCAACTGGTGAAGCAATTAGGCGAGCGCTTGCCGCTGATATTGGATGGCGGGGAGACGGGCGCGACGCTGTCTTCAACAATTGTGGCGCTACATGGAGACGATTGGTCCATTATTCGTGAGGGCGCGGTTCCGGAGGCGGAGGTTCGTAAAGTTGTGGATGGCTAATTCTGACTCGCAGTGATTGCGGAGGGCTGTACTGTGAAATTTATGGCGAAGAAAACGGTGTCGGCTGGGGCGGTGCATAGTTTGCCGGCGGATTTGAGAAAGGCGCTGATGTCGGATGCGGCGGCGCGGGCGAAATGGGAGGACATTACGCCGCTGGCGCGGAATGAGTGGATCTGCTGGGTTACTTCCGTGAAGAAAGCGGAAACGAGACGGCAGCACGTTGAGCGAGTGTGTTCGGAATTGAAAGAAGGAATGCGCCGGCCGTGCTGCTGGCCGGGATGCTCTCACCGGTGAAACAGAGGATGCGCGTAATTATATCTTCACCAAGGACAGCCGCTGCGATGTGTAAGCGGGGGGTGCACGCAGGGGTAAGAGTCACGACGGTCGGGCAAGTGATCGAGGCAGCGACTGCGTAACGACAACGCTCGTGGCAAAGCGGCGTCAAGGACGCCGCACTCCAAAAATCGTGAAAACCGCAGTGGCTGAAGGCGCGACTCTGCGCTATCAATAGTTGGACAGAAGTGCTGACAGATTTTCAATGGCCGGTCAGAAATGCGTGTTGGAGGAAGTCGAAGTCGCCGCCGGGGGAGAGTTGGATGTTGGCGATGCGGCGGCTGTGCACGGAAACGTTGTCGTAATACCAGAGATTGATGTACGGCTCATCTTGCGCGACGATTTGCTGAATTTGCGCGAGGATTTGTTTTCGCTTCGCTTCGTCCGCGGTGACGCGGGACTCTTCGAGTAGCGCATCCAACTGCGGATTGCGGTAGTGGCCGCGATTTGCGCCTGCCGGCGGAATTCTTCCGCTATTAAAAACGTAATCGAAAATATCGGGATCGAGATTCGCGCCGAGCCAGCGGAGCGTGTAGAGCTGGAAGCTGCCACGGGTGATGTCGGCATAAAAAGTGGCGAATTCGAGGGAACGCAAATCGAGATCGACTCCGACGCGATGCCACTGGTCCTGCAAAGCGGCGGCGAGAATGCGCGTGGATTCGTCGGTGGAGGTTTTGAGTTCGAGATGGAAGCGAATGCCGTCGGGGCCGCGCGGAAATCCGGCGGCGTCGAGAAGGGAATTAGCGTGCGCGGGATCGAAATTGTATTGCGGGACAATGGCGTCGAAGTATGGATCAACGGGCGGCAAGAGGCTTTCGGCGGGACGGGCGGTTCCATGAAGAAGATACTGGATGAGGGCGGCGCGATCAGTGGCATACGCGAGCGCCTGGCGGACTTCGCGGCGTTTGAGGATGGGATCATCGAAATTGAAGCAGATGTAGGCGAGCGCTGTGCCCGGGGCGCGGGAAACTTCGATGCGCGGGGCACGCGCGAAGGCATTGACCATATCGGGTGTGAGCGAATTGGATTCGAGGTCGCCAGAGCCTTTGCGGAGTTCGAGGGCGCGAGTGAGCGCGTCGGGAACAATGCGAAAGCGGACGCTCGCGAGCGCGGGCGCGCCGGCGAAGTAGGAGGGATTGCGTTCGAGAACGATTTCCTGATCGGGAATGATGCTCGCGACGCGGAATGGGCCGGTTCCGATGAGGTGCAGCGCGAAATCGGCGCCGGAATTTTGCGGGACGATGCCGATGGCCTGGCGAATGAGATTCAACGGAAAAGAGGCGTAGGGCGAACTCAGATGGAAGATAACCGTCCAGGGGTCGGGCGTGGTGATGGAATCAACAAGGGCGTAAGCGCCGCGCTTGGCGGTTTTGATTGCGCCTGTGCGGATGGAGTCGAAAGTGAATTTTACGTCGGCGGAAGTGAGCATCTGGCCGTTCGAGAAATGAACGCCGTGGCGCAGATGGAAGACGTAGGTTTGCGCGTCGGGCATTTCCCACTTTTCGGCGAGGTCGGGCGCGAGGTTGAGATGATCGTCGCGTTGGAGCAGGCCATCGAAGAGGAGGAAGTCGAGATGGGCGGAGAAGGCGTCGGTGCCGATGCGGGGGTCGAGGTTAGTGGGCATGGATTCGAGGAGGAAGTTGACGGTTGAGGAGTCGTTTGGCGCGCGATGGGAGCAGCCGGTTATGAAGAGGCAGAGAGTAATGCAAACTGACGAAGCAATTCTCGAAAGTAAAGCAAATGCAGATTCCTCGCCGAATGCTGGTCGCATTCGCTCGGAATGACAGTCCGTTTGTGTTCGGCCGAAAGTCGTGACGTGATTCCTCGTTTGGGCAAGTGCGCTGCGCTCAGAATGACACGTTCGTCTGTTCGGATGAGCCACATTCAATTTTGCGCTGACAATCGCTGCAGGATCGCTGCCGAAAGTAAAGTGCGCTGCGAAACAAATAACAGTAGAGCGATGGCGAGAGGTTTACTGCTGGCGAGCATAGGAGATTTTGCCGAGGATGACGGGATGGCGTGCGCCGGTGGCGCTGGGAACATTGTTGGCGCGTTGATGGAATGCTTCGTAGGCGAGTACGGCGAAAGCGAAGGCCTCTTTGGCATCGGCGGGAATGCCGAAAGCGTCAGCCGGGATAATTTGCAGCGAAGGGAGGAGCGCGGCGAGATAGGCGACGAGCAGGGGATTGCGCGCGCCGCCGCCGGCGATGATGAGTTCCGAGGCACGCGCACGAGGGAAGACAAAATCCTGGATGGCGCGAGAGATGGAAGAAGCGGTGAAGACGGTCGCGGTGTGAATCAGATCAGCAGGAGAAATGAGACGGCGCTTTGCGAGTGCGATGAGATGGGATGCGTATTCGGCGCCGAATTCTTCGCGGCCGGCGGTCTTGGGAGGCGATTTGCGGAAGAAAGGATGGGCGAGGAGTTCGTTAAGGAATTCCGGTTGCAGATGGCCGCGACCGGCGAGTTGCGAATCGCGGTCGAAGCGCAGGCGACCGTGAGTGAAATGCGCGGCGAGCGCGTCAATGATCATGTTGCCGGGGCCAGTATCGAAAGCGATGGCGTCGCGGGGGTGAGCGCGCGGCGGAATTACGGTGAGGTTGGCAATGCCGCCGATGTTTAAGGCGATGCGGCCGATGCGGGAATCGCGATAAAGAATGTAATCAACAAAGGGCACAAGCGGAGCGCCCTGGCCGCCGGCAGCAATGTCAGCGGGACGAAAATCGGCGACGGTGGTGATGCCGGTGCGTTCGGCGAT
>DASUAV010000041.1:0-6547 GCA_035763605.1 Candidatus Acidiferrales bacterium | reverse complement strand
CAGGTGACGTTTGGCACAAGCGATGTGGGACGAAAAAAACTCGAAGCAGCGCGCGAGCGCTTAAGCAATTTGAATCCAGAGATTCGCATCGACAGCTATGAGACGAAACTGACCAGCGAAAATGCGCTCGAAATCATTCGCGAATACGACATCGTCGCGGATGGCACGGATAACTTCCCAACCCGTTATCTGGTGAACGACGCCTGCGTGCTCACCGGAAAGCCCAACGTCTACGGCTCAATTTTCCGATTCGAAGGCCAGGCCAGCATTTTCGGCTATCCGGACGGGCCATGCTATCGCTGCCTTTATCCCGAGCCGCCTCCGCCAGGGCTTGTTCCTTCGTGCGCGGAAGGCGGTGTGCTTGGCGTGCTTCCGGGAATCATCGGCTGCATTCAAGCTATGGAAACTCTGAAGCTGATTCTCGGCAACGGGCAGCCGCTTGTTGGCCGTCTTTTGCTTTTTGATGCCCTGCGCATGCGCTTCCGCGAACTGAAGCTGCACAAGAATGCCGATTGCCCAATGTGCGGCCAGCATCGCACAATCAACAAGTTGATTGACTACGCGGAATTCTGCGGAATTCGCGGCGAAGAGAAGGAGATACCGGTGAGTTCGGAAATTCCCGAAATAACGCCGAAAGAACTGAAGAGCAGGCTCGATCGCGGAGACGATGTTTTCATTTTGGACGTGCGCGAGCCGCACGAATATCAGATTTGCAATTTGCACGGTCATTTGATTCCGCTCGGCGATTTGCCGAAACGCATCAGCGAACTCGACAGCTCGCGCGAAATCGTGGCCCATTGCCGCAGCGGAAAGCGTTCGGCGGACGCGGTGCAGTTTCTGAGCAAGGCCGGATTCCGCAAAGTGTGGAACCTGAAAGGCGGAATCCTGGCGTGGTCCGACGAAGTGGACCCTTCGGTGCCCAAGTATTAAGCCGCGGAAAATTGCGAAGCTCATGTTTTTTTTGAAAGGCTGAAAATGGCGGCGACCAAGATCACCATACGCGACAATGGCTCAATCAGAGTCGAGGGCGATTTTGAAATTGTAGACTCGCAGGGCAAAGTTTTCGGACTTGGCGGCCGCACGAGCGTGTCGCTTTGCCGCTGCGGTCAGTCCGCCAACAAGCCATTTTGCGACGGAACACACAAGCAATGCGCCTTTGAAAGCGTCATCGTGGCGCGAGATTTGCCTCCCGCGCCGGCCTCCCCGCCGGTGAAAATGTAGCTAAGCGGCCTTTTCCACATCATTAACGATCATTTCCAATCGTGGAATGTCACACTCAGCCGGTAACATTTTGTTCCCTGCCCTCGCCGGTCTCTAACCGCAAGGCCATCCACCGCAGTGTCCGTTGCTCTTCAACCCATTGAATTTCAGTGACATAAATACCCCTAATTTGAGCAGCGCAAAGGTCACTGGTTTGCTCATTCCAATGCGGGACTTGTGTATTCGGGGGCGACATTGGTCTTCGCGCTTAAACAGGCCTTGCGTTCAAAACAATTTAAGTGGGGCGTCTTCTGGTCCGTGGTGGCGGTGCTATTCACCGCCTTCCTGTGGTCCCTGCGCCAGTCGAACTACTATCCAGACCCGCTCCTTGAACGATATATCCAGCTGGCCGGAACGGTGCTGGCGTTTACTTTTGCAGCCAATGCCTTCGTGCGTTTCAAAGGCCTGCACGACCGCATTTCGCTGATTTTGGCGTTCGGATTTGGCCTAAGCGGCTTGATCGAAATGGGCGCAAGCCTGACGCCAAATCTCGGCGGCCTCGGCTCTTCGGTTCCGCTCTCCTGGATGGTTAGCCGCACGCTGCTGGCCGTGCTGTTGGTTGCCGCTGTGGTCGTCGAACGCAGCTTGCCTCTTTCGCGCGAGCCAAGCAAAGAAATTGGCTGGGCGCTGTTGGTCGTTGGCCTTATCTCCTATCTCACCAGCGTGCTCTTCTTTGCGCTGCCGGCAGCGGTAAAAATTTATCCTCATGCGTTGATTCCCCGTCCGTGGGACTTGCTGCCCGGCATCATTTACGTGGTCGCTACCGTCGGATTCTGGCGGCGGCTCAAGCATGCCGCGTCGGCATTCGACCGCGCGCTCTTCTTCTCCTCGTTTATCAACGTGGCGTGCCAAATTACCATGAGCCAGTCCGCGGCGCATTTCGACGCCGCATCAGCGGCGGCAGATTTTCTCGAGGTCGCCGCATACGCGGTGGTCCTCGGTGGCGCCTTGCTCGACAACGCCAATATGTTCGACCAGGTGAGCCGGCTGGCCATCAGCGATCCGCTCACTGGCCTCGCGAATTACCGCCGCCTGCTCGAAGTGATGGAAACGGAGCTGCAGCGCGCACAAAGAACCAACCGAGGCTTCGCCGTAGTGCTCATGGATCTCGACGGACTGAAAAAAATTAATGACAGTCACGGCCATCTGGTGGGGAGCCAGGCGCTCAAACGCCTTGCCAGCGTGCTGCGCGTGCATTGCCGCGGGATGGACACGGCGGCGCGTTATGGAGGAGACGAATTCGCGCTGGTGCTTCCTGAAGCCGAGGAAGCCGTCGCCGTCCAGGTCACGCACCGAATTCGCAAGCGTTTGCTGGAAGACGGACACCAGCCGCGTATCTCGGTCAGCGCGGGCGTGGCTGTTTTTCCACGTGACGGGCTGACCATCGAAAAACTTTTGAACGCAGCCGATAGCGCTCTCTATGAGATGAAGGCCAACCGTGGCGCACATGCAGGGGAAAATCCGCTCGAGAATTCGTGCGGAAAACAGGGGGCAGGGGAATGGCGACCGGAGGGAAAACAAAATTTTCAAATTTCCAGATAGCACGTTCCGAACCCCGCCTGCCGATGCAGGTGGGCGTGCGAATTTCTGGAAACGCATTCATGCCGGGCTTGGAGACGACGTTCACGGAAAACGTCAGCTCGCGAGGCGCGCGCGTGAGGAGCGTCCGGCGATGGCGCGCGGGTGAAAGCATCTCCGTGATGTCGCTCACGGAAGGATTTCGCTCGCTGGCGCGCGTCGCATATTGCGAGCCCCATCGGGAATCGGGATTTTCAATCGGGGTCGAGTTTCTCGAACTCGAAGGCCAGTGGATTTTGGCCTCATCCCATTCGCCGCTGGCCGTCGCCTGAAATTCTCCGCGCCCTACTGCACAAAGCCCACGTTTGGCTCGGGAACAGAGCCGGAAGGTTCCGAAATCGCGCCAAACTGAGCTTCATAGCGCGTAATGTTTTCATTGAGCGCCCGCAGCAAACGCTTGGCATGCGCCGGACTGATAATCACGCTGCTCACCAGCTTGCCTTGCGGCACGCTGGGGAAAATATAAATGAAATTGAGCGTGAATTCCTCCGCGTTGTGGTGAATCATCACCAGATTGGAATACTGTCCAACCAGCTCTTTCTCGTCCGCCTTGATTTGTACTTGCTGTTGCTGCTGTTTGGGCGCTTCGGCCATGAAACCCTCCGCATAGCGTGCTCAGCCACACTATAGCAGAAGTAAAGCAGCGCCGAGCGCACGCTCCCAGGGGGAAACCGCATTGCGCCATTGCGCATAGCCGCGCAAGCAGCGCATTGACGTTCTACGGAGTTAAGTGTAGTTTAGTTGGAGAGTTTATCAAGGTTAATGAATGCCGCCGCCGCAGGGAGATAAGCCCCAAAAAAGATACAACCCCGCACAACCCACCACAGAATCCGCTTCGGCTACTTCTTCTGGCCGGGAATTGCTCGGCCTGCTCACTCACGAAGATCTGGACCGCGCGCATGACCGCTGGCGGGTGGCTCAGGCGCGCTCACCAGGCCACGCCGCGCTGCCCCTTCGAACTTTGCGGTTATTCTGGCTGCTGGTTGGGCCGGGCGTGCTGGTCTTTCTCGGTGAAAACGACGCTCCCAGCATGCTTTCCTACGCCGCCACTGGCGCGCGCTACGGCGTCGGATTTTTCGCGCCCTTTTTTCTGCTGACATTCGTCATGGGCTTCATCGTTCAGGAAATGACGTTGCGTTTGGGTGCGGTCACGCATCGCGGCCACGCTGAGTTGATCTTCGACCGCTTCGGCAGATTCTGGGGACTCTTTTCCATGGGCGACCTGGTGCTCGGCAATTTTCTGACGCTTGTGGCGGAATTCATCGGCGTCCGCGCCGGCCTGAGCTTTTTCGGGGTCAAGCCGGAGGTCGCCGTCGGTTCTGCCCTGTTCCTGGTTCTCGCCATGATTACCACCGGACGCTACTGGACATGGGAAAGAATCACCATGGGCCTCGCCATTTGCAACTGCGTGTTCATTCCGGCGGCGCTGCTGACCCATCCTGACTGGGCCGAACTTGGCCGCGCGCTCGCAACTTGGAAACCTTTTCCGCATGGCGACAGTGGCGAGATTGTGCTGCTCATCCTCTCCACCATCGGCGCTACCGTGACGCCCTGGATGCTCTTCTTCCAGCAAAGCGCCGTGGTTGATAAGGGAATTCAACCTCGCGACATTCCGGCGGGACGGGCAGACACCCTGGTCGGCGCCGCCATTGCCGCGATCGTCGCGATTGTCGCTCTCCTCGCCACGGCCCCGCTGTTTCGCCACGGAATCTCCGCGGCGGATTTTCAGGCCGCGCAGTTCGCGCAGGCGCTCGAGCCCTGGATTGGTCACGCCGGCGCGGCGCTCTTCGCGCTCGGAATTCTGGAAGCCGGGCTCGTGGCTATCGTTACTATTTCAACTTCCTCTGCGTATGCTTTCGGAGAAGTGTTCGGCACGGCGCATAGCTTGAACCGCCCTTTCCGCGAAGGCTGGCGTTTTTACGTAATTCTCTTCGGCTCGGCATGTGCCGCCGCGGGCCTCGTGCTGATTCCACACGCTCCGTTGGAATTCATCATTCTCGTGGTGAACGTAATCGCTGTGCTGGCTATGCCTCCGGCGCTGGCCTTTCTGCTCATGCTGGCAAATGATGCGGAGCTCATGGGCGAGTACGGCAACACTTTTTGGCAGAATGTCGCGGGCGTCACCGTCACGGTGATGCTTATCATTGCCGGCATGGGATTTGGCATTGTGACGATTTTTCCGCGAATTCTGGCGCGATGAATTCAGGAAGCAGAGATTGCGAATTCCACGGTAACCTGGAGAGCAGGAGAACATATGTCGGCAAAACAAAACGAAGGGCCATCGAACCCGTTCAGTCCGCATGAAGCCGCCCGTTCAACGAAACCCAACCTGCGGGACCCGCAGGTCGTTCTGGCGCTCCTCGAAGCAGACCAGGTGGTCGCCGCAAAGCAAGCAAGCCGCTTTGGGCGCAAAAAATTGTCCCTGAAGATGCGCGTGATACTCTGGGGTTTGCGGATCTACCTTGTCATCATGCTGGTCATCGTCGCCATCTCCGTGATGCGGGCCCTGCATGGCGACCATTGAGTTGCGGAGGGCGTCAGGCGTTCTGTTATTTGGTCAACGGCGACTCTCTCGCGCAGCGCCCAGAACAATCGCTCTGATCACGCTCAGCTGCTTGATTTGCGGATGCGGAGGCTGGAACGTCCCGCCGGAAGCGAAAACTTGGAAGGATCCTGTGGCCACAACACCCGCGATGCTCGCCGAGGCGCGGCAAATCTACACCAACAACTGCCAGAAATGTCATGGTGTGAACGGCGACGGCAGACTCCCGCCTGGCTCAAATTACTTTTATTCGACGAAGCCGACAAACTTCACAAATCGCAGAATTGTGGACCCTATGACCGATGGCGAGATTTTCTGGAAAATCAGCCACGGCCGAAAACCCATGCCCGCTTTCCAGAATCGCCTCAGCGACCAGCAGCGCTGGGAATTGGTGAATCTGATTCGCGAGTTCGCTCGGCGCTAGCCGCAGCGCGGGCTACGTGATGTTCCACACGTAAAGAAAAGTATCATCCGAAGCCGTGGCGACTTTCAGGCCGGCTTTCCGCGTGGCCCGGTTCAAAGCCGAGCGCACCTTCTCTTTGCTCTCCGCCAATTCCGCCAGCGGCACTTTGATGGCCGAGCCGTCCTTGAGGCTCTCCAGATCGCCCAGAATCACGGAAACGATTTCCTTATGCTTCCCGTGGCGGCCCTGCGGGACATCGGCCCGCATCATGCTTTTGAAATGCATCGGAAGAGGCTTCGCGGCGCGTGACATTGGTTTACTCCTAAAGTAAAAATAAACCTCACCATTCGTTTCGTTAACGTATCTCAGCGTATCCCTATTGTCAAGCTAAAACGAAAATGCACGCGCCACCGCTCGCCGAGCCCTTTCGCAGAGGAGTCTTGCGTCCCGCAGATTGGCGGATGACCGCAGGCCTAAAGATTCAGCCCGTATTCGCAAAAAATTGATACGGTGAAGCGGAATCGAGGGGATGTCATGAAACGGGAAGCAAGACCGCATTTTGAGACAGTTCGATTGGAAGTGGCCTTGGAAGTCGCCGAGCGGGAGAACAACCGCTCTCGCACGGAAAGCAACCGGGGAAAAGAATATTCGAACTTCGGAGGACCAATGGCCTCACAATTCGACGTTTTCTTAAGTGAACCGGGTGGGGACGTGATGTGGCAGGGAGCGGCCGCGACTCTGAAAGATGCCGAGGAGATGATCAA
>DASUAV010000040.1:0-3963 GCA_035763605.1 Candidatus Acidiferrales bacterium | reverse complement strand
AAATCCGCTAAAATCATCTTTTCAGCATCATTCGGATGGAAATGGACGCTCGCATGCAACCCGCAATCGCTTCGCGCCACAAAACGGTCGGCGTAAAGGTCGGCAAAGTCCAGGTCGGCGGCGGCGCGCCCGTCGTCGTCCAGTCCATGACCAACACGGACACTGCCGACGTCGCCTCCACCGCCAAGCAGTATCTCGAACTCGCCCAAGCCGGCTCCGAACTCGTCCGCGTCACCGTTAACATCCCTGAAGCTGCCGCCGCCGTCGCCGAAATCAAGCGCCGCGTTCTCGACGCCGGATGCGACACGCCGCTCATTGGCGATTTTCATTACAACGGGCACGTCCTGCTCACCAAATATCCCGACTGTGCCAAAGCCCTCGACAAATACCGAATCAACCCCGGCAACGTCGGCAAAGGCGCGCGCCGCGACGAGCAATTCTCCACCATTTGCAAGGTCGCGGTGGATAACGGCAAACCCGTCCGCATCGGCGTGAACGGCGGCTCGCTCAATCAAGAGCTGGTCATGCAAAAGATGCAGGAGAATACCGACCGCAATCTCGGCCGCACCTCCGAAGAAATCATCAACGAATGCATGGTGCTTTCGGCGATTCAGTCCACCGAACTCGCTCTCGCCTGCGGCCTGCGCAAGGATCAAATCATCATTTCCTGCAAAGTTTCCCGCCCCCGCGACCTCATCAGCATCTATCGCGAACTCGCGCGCCAAACTGATCAGCCCTTGCACCTCGGACTCACGGAAGCAGGCATGGCCGCCAAAGGCCTGGTCTGGTCCGCTTCTTCGATGGGCGTTCTGCTCGCCGAAGGCATCGGCGACACCATTCGCGTCTCGCTCACGCCGCGCCCGGGAGGCGACCGCCGCGACGAAGTCTACGCCGCCTGCGAACTTCTCCAGGCCCTCGGACTCCGCTCCTTCGCGCCCAGCGTCACCGCATGCCCCGGCTGCGGACGCACCACCAGCTCCACGTTTCAAGAACTCGCCGAACGCGTGCAGGGCTACATTCGCGAAAAAATGCCCGAGTGGAAGACGCAATACGAAGGCGTGGAAGAATTGAAGCTCGCCGTGATGGGCTGCATCGTCAACGGCCCGGGCGAATCCCGCGCCGCCAACATCGGCATCAGCCTCCCCGGCACCGGCGAAGAACCCAGCTGCCCCGTCTACATCGACGGCGAAAAATTCGTCACCCTAAAAGGAACCTACGACGAACTCTCCGCCGCCTTCCAAAAACTCCTCGACGATTACGTCGCCAACAAATACCCCCGCCGCGAATCGGCCTCCCTGGCCGCTCCCAAGATTGAACGCCTGCCCGTCGTTTCGTAGGGGCGCTGCTTGCTGCGCCCGCGCGACTCCAAGAGTCGCGTTTAGCAACGCCCGCCTCCCCCGCGCCCTGGCGTAACGCACCTGCGCTCGCTATTGCCATTCTGCGCGTTTGCGCCGCCGCATTCCGCCACGCTCTCGCAAATCCAAATGCACTGTCATCCCGAGGATGATGCAACCAGCATCCGACGAGGAATCTGCATTATATTTTCTTGCGTTTGCGTCTCCTCGTGCGCGCTCGGCTAAACGTCGCCGTTTGTCTCGCCTCCTCAAAATGCGAACTTCACCGCCAGTTGCAAAATGCGCGACCCGGGCCCGCCGTTAATCGTCGTGCTCGTCGGATGCCCAAACGACGCCACCGGCCGCAAGCAATCGCCGAAAGTATTCGTCGTGACGCCTGTGCAAGTAGCGCCGCTCACCACGTTGAACTGCGTCTGATTCACGCCGGTGATGTTCGCGCGGTTGAACACATTGAATGCCTCGGCGATGAACTGCACATGGTACTTCTCCGTGATGTTGACGCTCCGCGTGATGCGTGGATCAATCGAAACGATTGCCGGCAAATAAAACGTATCCCGCCCCAGGCCCGGTGTGCGGTCCGTGTTGCGGTTGCTGTCGCCGTTCAAATCGAATCCGAGGAATCCCGAATACGGCTGGCCGCTTTCCGCGGTGAAAATCCCGCTCAACTGCCATCCTCCGAGAATGCCCCGCGCGATGGACGACGACAATCCGCCCGCGTAATTCAAATCCCAAACGCCGCTCAGCACGAACCGGTGCCTCTGGTCATTGATTCCCGCCGCCTTGTCCGCGCGAATATCCAGCGGATCAGAAACCATTTTCGTGTCGTCCGACGAGAGCGGCACCACCGAAGTTGCATCCGGCGCATCGTCAATCACTTTGCCGAACGTGTAAGAGCCCATTACCTGATAGTTCTTCGCGAATCGCTTGTTCACCTGTACCGTCATCCCGTTGTAATTCGAATTTGCGTTGCTCTGAAATTCTTCAATGCGCGAAAAATCTGTGAACGGGCGCGATGGAATGCCTAATGTCGCTCCCGCCTGCGGCATCTGGTTATAAGTAAGCACGTCAGCCGAGCCGATAATGCCGATCTGCTGCTGAATCTCCGGTCCTTGGAGGTTGACGTCCAGCGTGCGCGTCAGATGCGTGCCCTTCACATGCAAGTACGTGATCGAAACCGCCGTGTTCGGATTGATTTCGTATTCGGTTCCCAGGCTGAATTGTTGCACATTCGGCTCTTTGTAACCGCGCTGGAACCCGAAAACTGTCGGCGGCGTTGCCGTCCCGCCGGCTGGAGCCGCGCAGCTTGGCGTCTGCGTCGGCGCGCCGCAAAGATTGTCCGGATACATGGGAATCGCCGGAGTGGATGTGGGAAAAAATGTCAGCGTGGTCACGTTCAATCCATTGTTGGACATCGCTGTGCCCACGGTAATCGCCGGCGTGCGTCCGTAGAAAATCCCGTACCCGCCGCGCACCACCAGCCGATTGCTCGCAAGCGGAGTCCATGAAAACCCGATTCTCGGCCCGAATTCATCGCCCTGATTGTGAATGCGGTTGCTGATGATTCCCGCCTGCGCAAGCTGAGGATCCGGATTGAACGTTGGCGGCTGCGCGATTTTGTCGAAGTCATATCTCAGGCCGTAATTTAGTGTGAAGTTCGAGCGCACCCGCCACTCATCCTGCACGAAGAACGAATACTCGGAAAAATTCGGAAAAGTAGTTGGCCCGGTCGTGCCGCTTCCGGCGAACGCCTCCACGAATGTATCCGTCGCGTCTCCGCCGGTGAAACATCCAGCGCCGCCCCCGTTCAGGTTGCAGCCAAATGCCTCCAGGCTGTTGAACGTAAACTGCCCCGAAAAGCTTCCCGGGAAAAAGTTATCGATCCTGTCGTCCATAAAATGCGCGCCGGTCTCCAGCGTATGCGAGCCATGAACCCAGGAAATCGTGTCGTCAAATCCGCCGCGCTTTATGTTCGTGAATCGCGGGCTGAAGAAGTTGCGTCCCGCGGTCAGCACAGTCAGGCCGCCATTTTTCACGGTCACTTGCGGCAAATCGCTGTTCGCAAATCCCGGCTCGTTGTCCCGCGCATATTCCGCCTGAAATACGTTGATCAAAGTGGGCCGCAGCGTTGACGTCAGCGTGCCGCTCAGCGTGTCCGAAGTCACGTCCGATGCGCCGGTGTGTTCCACCGAAGTCTGCGGCCCGCCGCTCTCCAGGTTCGCTCCCGTGAACCGCTGCGCATTATAACGAACCGACAGAAGCTCGTTCGAACTGATGTGCCAGTCCGCTTTCGCCAGATAGACGTTCTGATTGAAGGTCGAGCTCCATGAATTCGCCCGCGCCGTCAGGTAATTGATCGCTGCGGTCTGGTTCGCGCTGCACGGATTGCAGAAGGGCGCGCCGTTCAAGAAAACGAAGTTCGCCACCGTGTTTCGCTGCCCGTCGTAGTCGAAAAAGAAAAACAGCTTGTTCTTGATAACCGGCCCGCCCGCATCTCCGCCGAACTGGTTGAAGTGGTACGGCTGCTTCGGCTTGCCTTTGGCGATCTGTATGGGATCGTTCGCGTTCATCGAGCGGTCGCGGTAGAACTCGAAAGCGCTGCCGTGAAACT
>DASUAV010000039.1:0-8602 GCA_035763605.1 Candidatus Acidiferrales bacterium | reverse complement strand
GCGCTGTATGCGCTGGTGATTTGCGCGGCCGCGCTGCGCGCGCATCCCTCAGCGGCGAAACCGGCAGATTCGCCGGCGGGCGAATTCTCGGGTGTAAGAGCCAAGGGCGTGTTGCAGGGATTGCTGGGAGATGGCGTGCCTCATCCGGTGGGCAGTGCGGCCGATTCCGCGGTGCGCGAAAAAATTGTGGCGCGGTTGACGGAGCTCGGCTACCAGCCGCGCGTGCAGGAAAGCTTCGTGTGCGACGAAACGGGACGATGCGCCGACGTGAAAAACATCGTGACGCGGCTGGAGGGACGCGAAGCTGGTCCGGCAGTGATGGTTGCGGCGCATTATGATTCGGTTCCAGCAGGGCCGGGGGCCTCGGATGACGGCGCGGGAACGGTCTGCGTTCTGGAGATCGCGCGGGCGCTCAAGGCTTCGCCACAGTTGCGGCATCCAGTGATTCTTCTGATAGACGAAGGTGAAGAGGCAGGACTTTTCGGCGCGGTGGCCTTCGTGCAGGACGATCCATGGGCAAAGGATGTACGAGCGGTGGTCAATATGGATAATCGCGGCAGTTCCGGACCGGCGACCATGTTCGAAACAGGAAATGCCAACGAGTGGCTGATGCGTTTGTACGCGGGCGCAATGCCGCGCCCCGATACCAATTCGCTTTCATACACCGTGTACAAAAGTTTACCGAACGACACGGATTTCACGGTCTTTAAGCGCGCGGGATATCAGGGCTTCAATTTCGCGTTCATCGGGGACGTGGCGCACTACCATACGCCACTCGACAACGTCGCGAATGCGAGCGCCGCCAGCATTCAGCAGGAAGGCGAAGATGGTCTTGCAATGGCACGAGCGCTGGCCAATTCGGATTTGAATTTTGGCGAGCCGGCGGATGCGGTCTATTCGGACGTGTTGGGCTGGAAAACGATCTGGTGGCCCGCCCGATGGACTCCCTGGTTTGCGTTGCTCGCGCTCGTGCTGTTGGCGCTCGAAATCGTCACCCTGATGCGGCGCGGGCAAATGCGGATGAGGGAATTTGGCCTGGGGTTAGCTAGCTGGCCGCTGATTCTTATTGTCGCGGGAATCCTCGGCTGGATTTTGCAAATTTTCCTGTACGCGACGGGCGCTGTGTCTGCGAACTGGGTAGCCCATCCATGGCCGACCCTCACATCAGCCTGGGCAATTGGATTTGGAGCGGTGGGATTCGTCGGAGTCCTTTTCGGACGGCGCGCCGGGTTCTTTGGATTGTGGAGCGGCATTTGGATCTGGTGGGCAGTTGCGGCGCTTGCGCTTGGCATCGCTGCTCCCGGACTGAGCTTTATGTTTGTGGTGCCGGCACTGGCAGCAGGGATATTTGGCCTAACGATTGTGCTTCTGAGGCCCGGCGCGCCAGGTTCGGCTTGGATTGCAGGCGTGATTCCGGCGTTCATAACAGCAATCGTCGCCGTTTATGCCGTTTGGTTCCTCTATAACGCGCTCGGCGCGGTATTTCTAATCGGCATTGCCGTCTGCGTGGCGCTGATTGCTGCTCCGCTGGGCCCGTTCGCGGGGAGTCTCCAGGGGTCGAGACGATGGTTGTTTCCAAGTATTGCATTCGTCTGCGCAATAATCGCCGCCATCACGGCGTTTTTCGTTCCCGCCTTTTCGGCGAGTTCGCCGCAAGCGATGAACATCGAATACGAGCAGAATGATGCGGGTGAATCGCAATGGCTGGTCGCTACCAACTCACAACGACTGCCGATGAGCATGCGTAATGCAGCGCGGTTTGCGAAGACAACAGACGCGCTGTTTCCATGGCAGTCTAGCCATCCATTTGCCGCGGCAGCGCTCGCGTTGAATTTGGCGCCGCCGGCGATGACCGTGAAGCAAGTTTCACAGGAAGGCGCGACGAACCATTACGATGTGCTGTTGAAATCGAATCGCGGAGCGCCACTCGTTATGCTGGCGTTTCCGCCCGATGCAGCTCCGGCCTCAGTAAAGATCAACGGACATGAAGTCCCTGAGGTGAGCCAAAGCATGCTCCGTTACACCCATGGCTGGAGAATTTACGGCTGCGTGGACACGCCACCCGAAGGATTCGAGATGACTTTTTCACTCCCTGGAGCCAAGCCGGTTCCGGCGATTCTTTTTGACGAAAGCTACGGCCTGCCGCCGCAAGGAATGGATTTGCAGAGAGCGCGGCCTTCCGACGCAACGGCGATTCAGAGCGGCGATGTTACTCTCGTGAAGCGAGACGTGTCCCTTGCGCCTGAGTAATTCCGAAAACTCTGCGACACATCTTTTGCGGAGCTGCGTTAGGCTCGGTTAGAATGGCTGTCCTTGTGCGCTGAGTTTTTCATTGCATTTTGCGCCAGAGAAGGCCGGGTCTACACAAGCATTTCAAACTCAACCAGCGTCAATGTGGCGTTTTAATGGCTGAAATACTGCTCGAAAACACGCTGTCGAACCGCAAAGAGACCTTCACGCCCCTCCACGCCGGAGAGGTACGGATGTACACGTGCGGTCCAACGGTTTACGACTACGCGCATATCGGAAACTATCGCACGTTCATTTTTCAGGACATTTTGCGGCGTTTCCTGGAGTCTCGCGGCCTTCGCATGATGCACGTGATGAACTTAACGGACGTAGACGACCGCATTATTCAGAACGCGGCGCAGAGAGGCATCAGCATTTTCGATTACACGGCGCAGTACATTCAGGCGTTCAAGGAAGACATGAATGCGTTGAGCTGCGAAGATCCGGAACATTTGGTGCGCGCGACCGATCACATCGGCGATATGGTGAAATTGATCCAGCGGCTCGAATCGAAAGGCTTGACGTATCGCAGCGACGGCTCGATTTACTATCGGATTTCGAAATTTCCCTCATACGGAAAGCTTTCTAAAGTTGATCTGAGCGGAATTCAAGCGGGCGCGCGCGTTGAAGTGGACCGATATGAGAAAGCTGATGCGCGGGACTTCGCCTTATGGAAGGCGCCGAAGCCCGGCGAACATTTTTGGGAGACTGATATTGGCCCGGGGCGGCCGGGCTGGCACATCGAATGCTCAGCAATGGCCATGAAATACCTCGGCGACACTCTGGATATTCACACTGGCGGAGTAGATCTGGCATTTCCCCATCACGAAAACGAAATCGCGCAGAGCGAAGCGGCCACCGGGCATCCATTTGTGCGTTATTGGATGCACGCCGAGCACTTGATTATTGACGGCGAGAAAATGTCCAAGTCGCTCGGGAATTTCTATACGTTGCGCGATTTGTTCAAGAAAGGGCACAAGCCCTCGACCGTTCGGTATCTGCTCGCGTCAGTGCCGTATCGGCGACAGCTTAATTTTACGGCAGACAGCATTCAGCAAGCAGCGAGCTCAGTCGAACGCCTGCGGAATTTCGCAGCGCGGCTGAAACAAGGGAAATTTCTCGCAGGCCGGAATCCGGAAATGGATGCGCGCGCGCAGAAAGCGATCATTGATTTTGAAGCCGGTCTTGCGGACGATTTGAATACCGCGGTCGCGCTGGCGGCAATTTTTGATTTAGTGCGCGACGCGAATACTGCGATGGATCGTGGCGAATTCAAGCAACGAAATGTACAGGCAGTCTCCGAAGCCATGCGGAAGTTCGAGCGCATTTTCGCTGTAGTTGAAGATACTGACGAAGTGAAACTGCGCGCCGTGGGTTTTGGCTCTGCCAGCGGAGAAATATCTACGCAGGAAATCGAGTCGCTCATCGCCGAGCGCCAAGAAGCCCGCAAACAGAGGAACTTCAAGCGTTCCGACGAAATCCGCCACGAGCTTGCAGAACGTGGTATTCTTCTCGAAGATACCCGCGACGGCGCGGTGCGCTGGAAACGAAAATGAATCTGCGATTTCGCAAAGCCGCCTCCTGGAATTGCCTGCCTTCGCATCAGCGTCCCAGCCTGTTCGGCGTCGACTAACTTCACTTCCTCCTCACAGCACGGCCACGCGTTGCGTTAGCAACGCACAAAAAATTCATTTTTGGAGGAAGGTTATGAAGAAAGCCAATGATTGGAAGCTTCCGCGCCTATCCGGTTCTCTGCCGGGGCCGAAAGCGAAGAAGTTGGTAGCGCTCGATAGCAAGTTCATTTCTCCCTCGTACACGCGAGGTTATCCTCTCGTCGCAAAAACAGGCCGCGGCGCGGTGATCGAGGATGTCGACGGAAACCGATTCCTGGATTTTGCCGCCGGAATTGCCGTGGTTGCCACCGGACATTGCCATCCCGATGTGGTCGCGGCGATTCAGAAGCAAGCGGGCGAGCTAATTCACATGTCCGGCACGGATTTCTATTATGAAAACATGGTCCAGCTTGCCCAAAAGCTCGCGGAAATTGCACCAGGCGCCGGTGACAAGCGCGTTTACTTTGGCAATTCCGGCACAGAGGCGATCGAAGCGGCGATGAAGCTCGCGCGCTATCACACTAAGCGCGACAAATTCATCGCTTTTTATGGGTGCTTCCATGGAAGGACGATGGGATCGCTCTCGCTCACCGCAAGCAAAGCCGTGCAGCGCAAAGGATTCGGCCCGCTGCTCGGCGGGGTGATTCACATGCCCTATCCGGATACATACAGAGCGCTGGGCCAAAATGCTGAAGAATCCACGGCACAATGTCTCGATTTCCTTGAAAATCAGATATTCCACCGGCTCGCAGACCCAGCCGACGTCGCCGCAATTTTCATCGAGCCGATTCAAGGCGAGGGGGGCTACGTCGCCGCGCCGCATGCTTTTCTGCAAAAGTTGCAGGCAATTTGCCGGCAGCATGGAATTCTATTGGTTGCGGACGAAGTGCAGTGCGGCATGGGACGCACCGGCAAATGGTGGGCGAGCGATCATGCGAATTTGGATCCAGACATCGTATGCGTGGCGAAGGGAATCGCCTCGGGCATGCCGCTGGGCGCGATGATCGCGCGTTCCAACATCATGAACTGGGCGCCCGGCGCACACGCTTCGACCTTCGGTGGGAATCCAGTATGCGTTGCTGCATCCCTGGCTACCATTGACCTGCTCGAGAAAAAATATATCGAGAATGCCCGCAAAATGGGCGAATTCATTATCGCGAAAATCTCCGATTGGCCGGAGAAGTACCGGATCGTCGGCGACGTTCGTGGAAAAGGCCTGATGATCGGAGTCGAAATCGTTCAGGACAAGAAAACGAAAGAGCGCGCCCCGGCGCTGCGCAACAAAATCGTGGATCGCGCGTTCCTTAAAGGCCTGCTCATTCTCGGTGCGGGAGAAAATACGATTCGCCTGGCGCCGCCCCTTGTCATAGATGAGGAACAGGCGGAATATGCTGTGCGCACGCTCGGCGAATGCATTGCCGAAACAGAGCGTTCGCGTTAAGCCAGTGTCACGGAGGTAGATTGCGCATTTTGGATGTCGGCTGCGGGCCGCGGAAATTTCCGGGTTCGATTGGGATTGATATGAATCCGAACACCGCAGCCGACGTTCTTTGCAATTTGGATGCAGGCGCACTGCCGTTTCGCGACGATTCATTCGACCAGGTTCGCGCCGTTCATCTGATCGAACACGTGGAAAACGTGATTCGCACCATTGAAGAATTCCATCGAGTTACGCGTGCAGGCGGCACGATTTATTTGGTCACGCCGCACTACACCGATTTCAGTTCATTCTGCGACCCAACGCACCGCTGGCATTTAAACACCTTTTCGTTCTGGTATTTTTATCCCGATGGTTTGCACGGCGAATCGTCGTGGTACACACAGGCACGGTTGAGGCAACGGCATTTGCGCGTGCGTTTGCTGCAAGTGTGGCGCTATTTGGGATTCGAATTCTTAGTGAATCACTCGCTGCGCTTCAGGAGATTCTGGGAATTTTACTTGTGTTATATGATTCGTGGAAAAGTCATGGAGTTTGAATTGGAAGTCCTGAAGTAAGGAAAGCTTTCTGCTCCGCGTATTGTTTTGAGAGAGGCTGAGCATGCCCGCCGTCAACCTGTTCTCTATGGGATATGCGTTGGTTGGTTTGGCGCTCGCGCTGGTCATACTGTATTTCGCCGCGATGGCGCTTCTCCAGAGCTTCTTTATACCGAAGGCTGCCATAGTCACGCGGTACGAGTCTCCGGCTGACGTGTCCCCCGGCGTCGCCGCGTGGCTCTTGGAGCGTGGAAAGCTTCCGCGCGCGGTGGCCAGCGCGATTGTTAGCATGGCAGCCAAATCCTACGTCAAAATCGAGCAGCACGGTGACCTCTATTCCGTGACGCAACTCGGACCTGACGTTTCCCTCGACTTGACGCCCGAGGAGGATGCCCTCGCGCGAACGCTTTTCAAGAGGTATGACTGTTTTGATTTTGATGAGCCTGGCCCGCAACTCCGCGAAGCGATTGACGCATTTGAACGCGCTTTGATGAATACAACTTATTTTTCAAAACACATATTGCTATCCGTGCCCGCATGGATTCTATCTGGAGCGGGAATCATCGGCGCTCTCATTCAAGGTAATTTTTTGGTTCGGAGGGAAGGGCCGGCGCTTGATCCGCGTTTGATAGGGCTTCTCATTCTTGCTTTCGGTTCTTTCATTGCGGCCGTTCGCTCTTTACCCGACATGTTCGAAAAAATCGCGGCGCGCTGGCCGGGCAGTACGGCCCCAAAGCGCCCATGGTCAGGTAGCGATACCGTTACATTTAGCCTGCTTGTCGCTGGCATCGGCGGAGTGGCTCTTTTGGCACTGATGTCAACGTATCAGGCCGCTGTGTTTGCGGCGTGCTTCCTCGCCGTGAATGCAATTTTTTATCATGCGTTGCAGGGTCCGACTTCAGCCGGTAAAAAGGCGCTCGCCAGGTTGGCCGAATACAAAATTTTCCTTGCGCGCACTGCCGCCGATCGCATCAGCCGGATGAATGCGTGCACCACCGTGCCCCCGGAGCTCACAGCTGAGAATGCATACGCGATTGCATTTCACCTTGATCTTGGCTGGGGTGAGCAGTTTGTCGGCGACGTAAGCAGCCTCGTTGAACGCGCAGAGATTCTCGGCAAAATGGTCAAGGAACCGGCCCCGTAGGACTGAAAATAGAACGCGACCGGGGCTTTGGGTGCTGTTGAGAATTGAAAGTGAGGTCTTGAATGCCGCTGCTGTCGCGCGCAATTTTCGGGCTTGTACGCTTGCAATGTCGCCGAGGCCTGGCCGGCTCCAGGTCTGATCAAACAAAAAAAGAGCGAGCGCGGCGGCGCGGAATCGCCGGCGAAACCTATGCCTATTGGTATCTCAGGCGGCACGGTTACGTCTTCGTGGCGCGGAATTATCGCGTCCCAGAAGACAAAGCTGAAATTGATCTGATTGGTTATGAAGGCGGCGTGCTTGCGTTTGTCGAGGTAAAGACGCGCAGCGGCACAGAGGACCGTCCCGGTTTACCCGAGGAGGCCGTCACCGGGGAGAAGAGGTTTTGCATGGAGCGTATGGCCCGAAGATTCTTGGCCGAGCGCAGAATGCCCGAAGTTTCGTGGCGTTTTGACATCGTCGCGATTGAAAATCGCGCTGGACATTCGCCGGACCTGCGTCTTTATAAAAACGCCTTCGGCTCGGCGCGCTAAACAAAATCCATCGCGAAAACTGTTTTGCAGCCCGTCACTGGACGCGCAGGATAAAATAGAACTGTTTGTACGTTTCATACGCCATGCACTCATTAGAAGGAGAAAAGATTGCCCGACCTACGTAAGGACCCCATCACCGGTCGCTGGGTGATTATTTCCACAGAGCGTGGCAAGCGGCCATCGGATTTCGCCCGCGAGGGTGTGCAGATGAAAGGAGGTTCGTTCTGCCCTTTTTGTCCCGGAAACGAAAGCCGCACTCCACCGGAAATTCTAGCGTACGGGCGCAATGGCAGCGGTAGAGACACGCCCGGCTGGAGCGTGCGCGTGGTTCCCAATAAATTCCCGGCGCTCGGAATTGAAGGCAATCTCGATCGCCAGGGCGAAGGCCTTTTTGATCGCATGAACGGAATTGGCGCTCACGAAGTAATTATTGAAACGCCCAATCACCAAAGCACACTCGCTTCGCTACCGGAAAAATCCATCGAGGAAGTTCTCTGGGCATATCGCGACCGCGTTCTGGATCTCAAGAATGATCGTCGCTTCCGATACATTCTGCTCTTCAAAAATCATGGCGAAGCCGCGGGCGCTTCTCTCGAGCACACTCATTCGCAATTGATCGCTTTGCCCATTGTTCCTAAGCGCGTTCGCGAAGAAGTGGACAATTCGAAACGCTATTTCGATGTGAAGGAGCGCTGCATTTTCTGTGACGTCATCCGCCAGGAAATCGAGACGGGAACGCGCGTGATTCTCGAAAACGACCAGTTCATCGCGCTGGCTCCGTACGCTCCGCGATTTCCTTTCGAGACGTGGATACTTCCGCGACAGCACAGCTCTTCGTTCGAGAACCAGGCTAGCCCGGTGTACGCCAGTTTGGCGAAACTGATGCGTGATTTTTTGATGCGCTTGGATGGGGTCTTAAATTATCCGGCTTACAATTACGTGATCCACACCTCGCCTATCGGCGAGGAGATCAACGACCATTATCATTGGCACGTAGAAGTGATGCCGAAGCTCACGCGAGTTGCCGGCTTCGAATGGGGAACAGGCTTTTA
>DASUAV010000038.1:0-5133 GCA_035763605.1 Candidatus Acidiferrales bacterium | reverse complement strand
GCGTGCTCGGGATTTTCGGCACGCGCTTTGAGGTAGGTCTTCATTTCGTGAATGGAGTGCGCGCGGCGCATCAGCGCGCGGGACGCGGCGTTGTAGAGGCCGGCTTCGGTGGAGAATTTGCGAGGGGAAGAGCGCACGGGGGTAAGAATACAGTGACGAGTGATGAGTAACAAGTGACGAGCGAGCGAAAAGCAGTGGCTAGTGGCGAGGAAAAACAAAACGACGCGATGAAAGTGAGTGACGAAAGATTAGTCGCGGCGGTTGGGGAGGCGGCGGCCCCACCAGTCGTAATCTTCGCATTCTTCGGAGAAGGCCTGATAGAAGCCCCAGCGGCCGGGTTCGACGCTGCTGTGGAGTCCGAACCAGAGGGCGATGGAGAAAAGTCCGGTGACGAGTGCGAGAGTGGCGGTGTGGCTAAAAGCGATAGCGGCGGCGCCGGCAATGCGCGGGGCAAGCGGGCCATCGGTGCCGAGAGCAGCGCAAATGTAAATCGCATAGGCGAACGCGAGGATAGCGGCGAAGAGGCGGAGGAGTCCGCGGACGCCGAAGAAAAACGTGTACCAGGGATGCTTGGGCGCAATGTATGGCATTTCGGAAAACCGAATTTATACCAGAAATTTTCGCGCGGCAAATGGTTTCGGTCAGTGTGTTTCCAAGGAGCACAGGCTTAAATCCTGTGCCACTGAAAAGCAGATTCCTCGCCGTCGTCGGCGCGAACACTTTTCACCGATGCCCTAATAGTTGCGCGGTGACAGCTTCCCACAGGATTTTAGCTTCGGCGAGATGGCGCAAAGAGTTTGCGCAAGTCCCAGACTGATCGGATGTCGCCCTTTGATTCGTTTGCTTCTCTTGCGTCGTATGGAATGCACTGCCGAAGTTTGGACGGGAGAAGCTTCCAGAGGAGCTTCATAAAAACGAAGTCGTATGCTGCGATGAGTAAGACAGCGATTACTATGTTCCAGATCGTGGAGGAGGGAAGCAATTCGATCATGCGATCCAGCCACTCCAGTTTCCCGAATACCGAAAGCACCATGACCAGCAATCCGAAGCAAAACAGCAAGCAAGGAAAATAGTAGTAACAGAGCTTCCAGTAGCTAAAAGGCTCATGAGAGGGATTCCAGCGAACGCCACCGGGCATGATCGCATCCTCGCTCGATTGCGCGATTAGTGGCGGGGGCCGGTGCGTTCGAATTCTTGCATCTGACGCTCCATTTCTTCGCGGGCGGCGTCGGAGGCGGAGCGAATGCCCTGGATGCGCAACTTGAATTCATCGGGATTGGAAGCGCGAATCATGGCTTCGTCGAGCGTGATGAGATTGTTCGAATAGAGATCGAAGATGGACTGATCGAAAGTTTGCATGCCGTACTGGCTGGTACCGGCGGCGAGCGCGTCGCGGATGAGGCGCGTTTTGTCGGGATTGATGATGCAATCGCGAATGTAGCCGGTAGAAATCAGCACTTCGACAGCGGGCACGCGGCCGATGCCGTCGCTTTTGCGCACGAGGCGCTGGCTGACGACAGCTTTGAGCGTGGAAGCGAGTTGCAAACGAATCTGTTTTTGCTCGGGCGGCGGAAAGACTGCGATGATGCGCTGAATGGTTTCCGTGGCGTCGAGAGTATGCAAAGTCGAGAAAACCAGGTGGCCGGTTTCGGCGGCCAGGAGCGCGGTAGAAATGGTTTCCAAGTCGCGCATTTCGCCGACGAGGATGACGTCAGGATCCTGACGAAGCGCGGCGCGCAGAGCGGTGGAGAAGGATGAAGTGTCCACTTCGACTTCGCGCTGATTGATAAAGCCTTTTTTGTCGCGGTGCAGATATTCGATAGGGTCTTCGACGGTGATGATGTGCTCGGGACGCAGCGAATTGATGCGGTCAATCATGGCCGCAAGCGTGGTGGACTTACCGGAACCGGTAGTTCCGGTGACGAGCACGAGTCCGCGCTGCTCTTCGCAAATTTTATCGATGACTTGAGGAAGATTGAGTTCCTCGACCGTGCGGATTTTCGTCGGAATCACGCGGAGGACCATGCCGACGTTGCCGCGCTGCTGGAAGACGTTGACGCGGAAGCGGCCAAGGCCAGCGACGCCGTACGCCATGTCAAGCTCGGCGGTCTCTTTGAATTTTTGCTTCTGGCGGTTGGTCATCATGCTGAAGGCCATGGAAAGCATTTCCTCGGGGGTGACGCGAGGTACGTCAGCGATGGGCTGAAGCACGCCGTCAACGCGAAGATAAGGATGGTTGCCGACTTTCAGGTGCAAGTCGGAGGCTTTGTTTTCGACGGCTTTGCGCAGGAGGTCATCAACAGCGACGGCCATAACGGTTCACCTTTTCTGGTTCGCTGATTCAATGAGCAGATGCCTCACCGTAGCATGGGGTACAGGGAGGGACAATCACTGGGCCAGTAGCGTTTGTCTGAAAGGATACTGTACTAGAGGCTGGGGGCTGGAGACTGGATGCTGGAAACAATTGCGAGAAGGCGCGGTTTGGGCGGACGACAAAGTTTTCGAGTAAGCGCTAATGGCGGAATTGGAGAAAGAAGAAGTGGCGCGTTAAGGTCGGCGGTTGAATAGGGTGTGGTAGATCCAGGCGCCGAGGACGCCTCCGAGGAGCGGGCCGGCCCAGTAGACACCGTGGTTGGTGAAATGATGAGCGGCGACGGCGCTGCCGAGAGCGAGAGCGGGGTTCATGGAAGCGCCGGTGAATGGGGCGCCGGCGAGATAGCCGGCGAAAATCGCGAGGCCGGCGGCGAATCCTGCTGGAGCGCCGAAGCTGTCAAAACGCGAAGAAGGAGCGGAGTCGGAGCGCGCGTCGGGAGCGGTAGCGCAAAAAGCGAAAACTAGAACGAAGGTGAGAAGAAGTTCCAGAAAAATTCCCTGGGTGCGAGAGATGTTCGCGCCGAGTTCGGGCGCGCCGAGCGAAACGGAGCGCCAGATTTGGCTGGGAACGAGCGCGGTGAGTGTCCAACAGGCGAGAATTGCAGCGAGAATTTGCACGATGCCGTAAAGAATGGCCGAGATCGAGCCGATCGTTCGCGTGACCCACGCGCCGAGGGTTATGGCGGGATTGAAATGTCCGCCGGAGACGCGATAAAGAGCGGAGACGAGGATGGCGAAGGCGAGCCCGCGAGCGAGAGCGATGCCGACAGGTCCGAGAGCTGGTTGAGTGGCGGAGCGGAGGGCTGCGTCAGCGCAAACAGCGCCGACGGAGAGCAGGACGAAAAAGAAAGTGCCGATAAATTCGGCGCAGAGCTTTTGCCAGACGCGATACACGAGAGCGCACCCTCCAGGATCGAGGGCGATTGTACAAGGAAGCAGAGAAGCAACAAAGCAGAGAGGCAAAGAAACGCCGATCACAGGTGTATGCTTGCGTAGTGGAGAATGATGCGAGCAGATGACAAATTTCAAGTGACGGCGAAATTTTCAGGAAATCTAAACACACGAGGAGGAACACAAAATGGGGAAAGTAGCACGGGAAGTTGTGCAAAAGGCCGGAGTGAACGTGGATGAGCTGGTTCACAAGCTCGTTCGCGCCGCTGCGGCGGAACTAACGACGTTTTACTACTATACGATTCTGCGCGTGAATGCGATTGGGTTCGACGGCGAGGGGCTCAAAGAAATCATCGAAGATGCGCGCATCGAGGACCGCAATCATTTTGAAGTACTGACGCCGCGGATTTATGAGTTGGGCGGGGCGCTGCCGCGCGATATCAAAGATTTTGCGAAAGACGCGGGATGCCCGGATGCGTATCTGCCAAAGGACCCGCGAGACATGAAGGCGATGCTGGGAGTGCTGGTCGAAGCGGAGCGGTGCGCGATTCGCGTGTACACGGAAATTTGCGCGCTGACCGCGGGCAAGGATCCGCGCACGTACGATGTGGCGCTGGCGATTCTGCATGAAGAGATTGAGCACGAGGCGTGGTTCTCGGAATATCTGGGCGAAGGGCCGTCGGGTCATTTCCGCCGCGGATTCCCGGGCGAATCGCCGTACTGCGCGAAGTTCATGGTGGTACCGGGGGCGAGGCAGAAGTGACAAGTGGCGGATGACGAGCGACGAGCAAGCGATCGAATCATTGCCGCCGCCGGAGCCGCATTTAGCGATTCTACGAAACAGAGAGGCTACGGCGGCGCGGTTCTTCAGTTGACCAGTTGACGAATGCCGGAAAATCCTGAATCCGCAGAAAAAAAATGGGTGGAAGTGGCGCGCGTGGAAGACGTGCCGGAAGGTGCGGTGCGCGGAGCACGCGCGAACGGGCGCATGCTGGCGTTGATGAATGTGCAGGGGAAAATATATGCCGTAGATGGCGTGTGTCCGCACATGAAAGGGCCGCTGTGGCAGGGAGATATATGGCAAGGTCAACTGGAATGTCCGTGGCATCATTATCGGTATGATCCGCTGACGGGAAAAAATACGTATCCTGCCAACGTTTATCCGGAGGACGTGCCGGAATTGCAGGAGGACATTCGGCCGGTAAAGGCGTACGAAGTGCGCGTGGAGGGCGGAAGAATTTTCGTCAATTTCTGACAGCCCCATTGCGGGTTTCCGTCCCGTTCACGAACGCCTGACGTTGGACCGGAACACACGCCGGAAGCGCCCCCGTTCTCTTCAGGGCACGCGCGAGCTAAAGGAAGTGCGGCCCATCACGGCATCTCGCCTCCTAGAGCCACCTGTTATCGGCGGGTGGTCTGCAGGATTTTGAGAATCTGGGTGATGGTGTTCCAGTTGCGGACGGTGGCGGGCCCTCCAAGCAGTTTATCCATCGAGCCGAGATAGCCGATGGACTTCATTTCGCGGCGATAACATCCGAAAACGAATCTGCCGTTGCAGGAGAGAATGCGGACGAACCATTTGCCTTCGCGCGGAATTTGCAAAGGAAGCGGAGGAAGGGCGCGGGACCGTTTTGCGAGTACGGCGACGAAACGGACGAGGTCGGCGCGAATGGGAATGCCATCGAAGGGATCTTGCGAAACGGCTGCGAGAAGTTCGCGGGAAGCGCAGGTCATGATGTGAGTCTCGAAGGGCAGATGCTTGCGCAGCGCGGAATGAAGGAGCGTCTGGCTGACGGGCTTGCGGATGATGAGCGTTCCGGCGGCGCCGATGTTGACCACATCCAGGTGCTTCAGTTGAGTTGCGAGAAG
>DASUAV010000037.1:0-13671 GCA_035763605.1 Candidatus Acidiferrales bacterium | reverse complement strand
CCGGCGTTTTCGCCGCCTCTTCCTGCATTTTCACGAGAATTTCGCGCCGCACTCGAACAGCATTAGAAGCCATGCTTCAGAGATTATCATGCGGAGAAAAAACAGAGGCGCTACGTGAGCAGCGCCTCAGGCGAAATGATTAATTGTGGAGTAAAACTACGCCTTCGCCGCTTGCCTCCTCAGGAAGGTCGGCACGTCCAAATCGTCCGCGGCGACTTCCTGAATCACGTCGGTGACATTGCGCGCGACCTGCGCCACCACGTCCTGATGCACCGGCTCCGGCGCGCGCTCCGACTTCCACGTCTTCGGCAGATACGACGGCCGCGTGTGCGTCTTTTTGTTGGCCACCTCGCGGAATCCCGCGGCAATCACCGTGATCTTCACCGACTCTTTCATCGCATCATCCATCACCGCGCCGAAAATGATGTTGGCATTTTCGTGCGCCGCTTTTTGAATGATGGAAGAAGCTTCGTGAACTTCGTGCAGGCTCAACGTCGATGAACCTGTCACGTTAATCAAAATTCCCTGCGCGCCTTGAATGCAATTATCTTCGAGCAGCGGGCTGTTGATAGCGCGATTCGCCGCGTCAATCGCGCGATTCGAGCCCGTGGCGACTGCCGTGCCCATCACCGCGTAACCTTGCCCGGACATAATCGTCTTCACATCGGCAAAGTCGCGATTGATGATGCCCGGAATGGTGATGATGTCCGAAATGCCCTGCACCGCTTGCCGCAAAATATCGTCAGCGATGCGGAACGCTTCGAAGAAACTCGTGCCGTGCTCCACGGTTTCCATCAGCCGCTCGTTGGGAATGACGATGACCGTGTCGACGCAGCCGATGAGTTCGCCGAGCGCCTGCTCCGACTGCTGCATGCGGCGCTTGCCTTCGAACGCGAATGGCTTCGTCACCACGGCTACAGTCAACGCGCCAAGTTCGCTCGCCAGATTGGCAACCACCGGCGCGGCGCCGCTGCCCGTTCCTCCGCCGAGTCCGCTGGTGACGAAAACCATGTCAGCGCCATCAAGCGCCTCAAGAATTTTCTCCGTATCCTCGAGAGCCGCTTTGCGCCCCATCTCGGGATTTGCGCCCGCGCCGAGGCCCTTGGTGAGCTTCGTGCCGAGCTGCAATTTCAGCGGCGCTTGCGAAAGCTTGAGCGCCTGCAAGTCGGTGTTCGCGGCGATGAATTCCACGCCCTCGACCTTCGCGCGAATCATGCGATTGACGGCGTTGCAGCCTCCGCCGCCCACGCCGATCACTTTGATGCGCGCGCCATTTGTTGGCTCTTCACTGAATGAAACACGCAAACCTGATTCTTTAGGCGCCATGCTTTCCTCCCCATTTACCGCAGAAAATTTGCCGCGATTCCCACCGTACAATTTCGTGCGCTCTTCGCGAATTAATTCCCCGCGAAAAGCGCTTTCAACTTTCCCGTCCAACCGCCGGAGCGCTGCGTAGCGTGACGCCGCGCGCGCGCGCCATAGAGCACCAGGCCGACGGCAGCCGAGTACTCGGGCTGAGAAACACCTTCCGTGGTTTCCAGAAGCCCGCGCGGAGTTGCGAGCCGCACCGGCATCGAGAAAATTTTCTCCGTCAGCTCCGGAAATCCGCGGAGCTGCGCGCCTCCGCCGGTCATCACCAGTCCTGCGGGAATTTGCGAATCGAGTCCCGCTCGCCGCAATTCATCGCGAACCAGGCTGAGCAGCTCGCGCGCGCGCGGCTCGACAATTTCGCACAAATTGCGCGTAAAAATCGCACGCGGCGGACGGTCGCCCACGCTGGCAATTTCAATTGGCGTATCCGCGCCCATCAATTCGCGCCAGGCACAAGCATGCTCGCGCTTCACCGCTTCGGCTTCGGGAATCGGCGTGCGCAACCCGACTGCGAGATCGTTCGTGAAATGATCTCCGCCAATCGGTACTGCCGAACTGTGCCGCACGACTCCGCCTGTAAAAACAATGATTTCCGTTGTGCCGCCGCCAACATCGAGCAAACAGCAGCCCAATTCGCGCTCATCCTGTGTGAGGCACGCTTCGGCGGAGGCTAGCGGCTCGAGAACGGTGTCCTCGACAACTACGCCGGCTTTGTTCACCGCGGTGACCACGTTCTGCGCCGCCGTTGCCGACGCTGTGACGATATGCACGTTCGCTTCGAGTTTCTGCCCCACCATGCCGATCGCGTCGCGAATGTTGTCCTGCCCGTCCACGAAAAATTCCTGCGGCAGCACGTGCAGCACTTCGCGGTCCGGCGGCAGCGTCACATTTTTCGCTGCTTCCACGCATCGCCGCACATCGTCGCGCTGAATGTCCCGCGGCCGCTGCCCCAGCGCGATTCCTCCGCGGCTGTTCACTCCGCGAACGTGCCCTCCGGCAATTCCGATGAGCGCTGATTCGATCGGAATGCCAACGATGCCTTCGGCTTCTTCAATCGCGCGCCGGATCGAGCTCACTGCCAATTCCAAATTGACGATTTGCCCTTTGCGCCAGCCCTTCGACTCCGCCGCGCCCAGCCCGGCAAACTTCACCGTCGTGCCCTGCTCGTCCATTTCGCCCACCAGCGCGCACGTTTTCGTGCTGCCGATGTCCAGTCCCACGAGATAGCGTTCTTTTTTTCCCAAACTTCTACTCTCCTCAAAATTCTCCGGTCACCGGATTTGGTCCGGCGGCCGCTGCGCCGGTTGAATTGCGCCGCGCTCGCGGTTGCGGCCTTTGCGTCTTTTTCGCTTTATGCACGGGCCTGGATTTTGCCTTTCGTTCCGGCTTCGGCTTCGCTGTGTGAAGTTTCCTCGCCGGCGCTTTGTGCTTTTCCTCATGATGCGATGCCGGAATTTTATGCTTCATCGCGCCATGCGGCGCCGGTGCGGCGTGCGATGACGACGCAACATACAAAGGCATCGCGAGATTCGCTGCGGGCTCGGCGCGCGTGGGACGAGCGGAATGCGATACGGACGCAGCATACGATGAAACCGCGGCATGCGTTGGCGGCGCAAAGCGTGGCGGCACTGGGCGCGCGTTTGCCGTCGGACGGGGCGCGGAAGGCGCAGCAACTTTCGCATTCACAGACTGCAGCGATACCGGCGCAGGATTTTCCGGATTCACCACCACTTCGCGCTCAAAGCGCAAATCCACCGAAGCAATGCGTCCCGCGGCCGCTTGCCATTGCACAATGTTATTCAGCAGCACTTGAAACTTGTCGTGGAAATCCGCGTTGCCGAAGTGCACCAGCACCGCGCCGGGAACCTGAGTGCTGCCCGTATCGAGTCCCGCGAGTGTCGCCTGCAAATCTGTCGCGTCGGAGAGATCAATCTCGCTCACCGAGTCTCCCGCATCCGCGCGAACCTCGCGAATCTGCTTCATGAAATCTGTCATCATCTGCATGCGATGCGCGCGCGCATCGAGAGGCATGGCCGAATTCATTCCCGTGACCACCGGAAAATGAAAATTCCCTTCGACTGGCCGGTCGAGAATCACTCCCTCGGCATCCACCAGCATGAGCTCCGTGCCTTCGCGAAGAAACGCGACAGGCGTGCGCTCAACAATCTGCACTTGAACGTGATTCGGCAGCGCGCGGCGAACCACTGCGCTTTGCACCCACGGCAACGCTTCCAACTCCGTCCGGCGCTCGCCGAGCGGAATGCGCAGAACGCTGCGCCCGCGGTCCGGCGAAAATATTTCCAGCACGCTCGCGCGCGTCACGTAATGATTCCCGCGCAACTCGACTTGGCTCGGATTTGCCAGCGCCATCACCGGCGAAGTGAACAGAAAATCTCCCGCGCCATAGAGCGCGCCGGCGCCCAACGCAGCCGCAATCACCAGCAGCACAACCCGCAGATACCCCTTCCACGCTTTCTTGCCGAACTTCCTCCGCCGAATCTCCACCGGCTTCTGCCGGCGAAGATAGCGCGGCTCTTCCTCGGCAAGTACTTCCTGCGGATAAGCCTCCGGCTCGACTTTTTTTACCTTAGCCAATCTCTTCTTGCACCTCGCGTTTCAACGCGCCTCCGCATGCATTCGCGCTTACTGCAACGCGCGCACGCGCGGCGCTTCCGTCCCCAGCAGCAGCGCCAATTCGTCCAGCGAACGATTCACTGTGCCCGCGCCAATCGCCAGAATCGCGTCGCCCGGCTGCGCCTCGCGCAAAAGCGCCTCCACTCCCTTTTGCAACATGCTCGTGAAAATCACGTTTTTGTGCCCCGCCGCGGAAATCGCTTCCGCGAGTTTCTGCCCGCTCACGCCCTCGATGGGCGGCTCGCCGGCGGCGTAAATTTCCGAGACCACCAGCACGTCCGCCAAATTGAACGCGCGGCAAAAATCGTCCCACAAATGTTTGGTGCGTGAATAGCGGTGCGGTTGAAAGAGCACCAGCAACCGTTTGTAATTGCATCCGCGCGCCGCTTCCAGAGTCGCGCGAATCTCCGCGGGATGATGGCCGTAGTCGTCAATCAGCGTGACGCCCGCGAACACGCCTTTCACTTCGAATCTGCGGCCCACGCCTCCGAACTTCGCCAGCCCTTCGCGAATCAAGTCCGCGGGAATGCCAAGATTCAGCGCCACAGCCGCGGCAGCGGCGGCGTTGCGCACGTTGTGTATCCCCGGCGGCGAAGGCAAACGGAATTTTCCGAGATCGTCGCCATGGAACGTCAGCCGGAAACTGCTCTCCAGCCCCGCCAGTTCGATTTCGCTGATCACCAAATCCGCCTGTGCCGAAATGCCATACGTAATCACCGGCCGCTTAACTCCGGGAAGAATTGCCTGTACGTTCGGCTCATCGAGCGAAAGCACCACCGCGCCATAAAACGGCACGCGATTCACAAACTCCAGAAAAACCGACTGAATTTCTTCGAGCGAATGATATTGGTCCAAATGCTCGCGGTCGATGGTTGTGACCACCGCGACGACCGGCGCGAGCAACAAAAACGACCGGTCGCTTTCGTCCGCTTCCACCACCATGTAATCGCCCTGCCCCACGCGCGCATTCGTGCCTGCCGCGTTCACGCGTCCGCCCACCACAAACGTCGGATCGAATCCTGCCGCCGCCAGCACCGAAGCGATCAGTGAAGTAGTCGTCGTTTTGCCGTGCGCGCCGGCCACCGCGATTCCATATTTCAGCCGCATCAGTTCCGCCAGCATCTCCGCGCGCGGAATCACCGGAATTTTCAGCTTGCGTGCTTCTGCAATTTCGGGATTATCCGGACGCACGGCCGAAGACATCACCACCACCTGCGCGCCGCGAACGTGCTGCGGCTCATGCCCTTCGTAAATTTTCGCGCCGAGATTGCGCAACCGCTCCGTCGCCGGCGAACTTTTCAAATCCGAGCCCGAAACGGCGTAACCGAGCGCCAGCAAAACTTCGGCAATCCCGCTCATCCCGCTGCCGCCGATTCCGATCAAATGAATCCGCTGGAAATTTCCAAATGGAATAGTCATTGGCGTACGACCCCCTCGATGATGTTCACAATGTCGGAGACGGCATGCGGACGCGCCAGTGCGCGCGCGTGCTGCTCCATTTCCTCGATTTTGGGGGGCTGTTCCAATAACGAGAGAATTTCGCCGGCCAGGCGCTCCGGCGTCAATTCATTCTGCGGAATGACGCGGCCTGCGCCTGTTTTTTCGAATGCTTGCGCGTTGCGAAGCTGATGGCTGTCTGTGGCGGCTCCGAAGGGGATGAAGATGGCGGCGCGTCCGGCAGCGGCAACTTCGGCCACCGTGATGGCGCCCGAACGGCAAACAATCAGGTCGGCTTGCGCAAACCTTTCCGCCATGTTCCCGATGAAGGGACTAACCTCCGCGTTGAATTCGCGCTGGGCATACGCTTCGCGGACGGCATTATAGTCACGTTCGCCTGTTTGATGCACGATGAAAAGCAGATTTTTTTTCGCCACCAGCAAATCGAGCGCGCCGGTCATCGCCTCATTAATCGGATGCGCCCCTCGGCTCCCGCCTGTAACCAGCACCTTAAACGGCGCTCGATGCTCTCGCTCTCTCGGTGCCGCGAAAAATTCCGCGCGTATCGGATTTCCCGTCGCCACCGCTTTCGAGCCGAATCGCTCCGCCGTTTCTTCGAATCCCGTCGCGATGCGCTTCGCAATCGGCGCAAGCATCCGGTTCGCGAATCCCGGCGCGATATTCGGCTCGAACAGCACCGCCGGCACGCCGCGCATAGCCGCCAGCAGCATGATTGGACCGGAAGCATATCCGCCCACTCCAAATGCCGCCGCAAATTCGAATTCATGTTCGCGCAGAAGCGCCGCCGAATCCCACAATCCCAGTCCCAGCGTCGCCACGTTGCGCATCAGCTTCATCCCGCCCATTCCCTTTAGTCCCGCTACGCGAATCGTCGCGAGCGGCAAGCCCGCTTCAGGGACCAGCTTCGCTTCCAGTCCATTTTGCGTTCCCACAATCAAAACTTCCCTCTTGCCAACTTCTGCTTCGCCTCGCCGCAGCCACTCTTTCGCCACCGCAATCGCCGGGAAAACGTGTCCACCGGTGCCGCCGCCGGCAATGAGCAGCTTCGCGCCGCTTTTCATGAGCGTTGCACGCGAAGCCTAAACCGCCTCAGCATGCTGGCTGATATTCAGCAGCACACCCGTCGCCAGCAGCACTACCAGCAAACTCGACCCGCCATAGCTGATGAACGGTAGCGGAATCCCCTTCGTTGGCATCAGCCCCAGCACGACGCTCAAATTCACCAGCGCCTGCCCCGCGACCAGCGTCGTAATTCCCAGCGCCAGCAGCCGCCCGAACACATCCGGCGCGCGAAACGCCACGCGAAAGCCGCGCCACGCGTAAACGCCAAATAGCGCGACAACCACCAGCGCGCCGATGAATCCCAATTCCTCGCTCAGCACCGCGAAAATAAAATCCGTGTGCGCTTCCGGCAGATAAAACAATTTTTGCTTGCTCTCCATCAACCCCACGCCCGTCAAGCCGCCGGAGCCCACTGCAATGAGCGATTGCAGCAGTTGAAATCCGCGCCCCTGCGGATCCGCATCCGGCGAAAAGAACGCCAGTACGCGCTCGTAGCGGTAGTGCGCGTGAATAATCAGCAGATAAATCGCGGGGATCGCCGCCGCGCCCAGCGCCCCGATGTATTTCATCGAAAGCCCCGCTTCGTACAGCATCGCCAGCGCCACCAGAAAAATCATGCACGACGTGCCCATGTCCGGCTCGCGCAAAATCAGCGCCAGCATGAAAACAATCGGCCCCAGCGCCGGCAGCAGCGTCTGCTTCAAGTCGTTCACCCCCGCGCTTCCCGGCCGCGTGCGCAGCTCCAAGAACCACGCCAGATACAAAATCACCACCAGCTTGGCGAACTCCGAAGGTTGCAAACTGATCGGCCCCGCGTGAATCCACCGATGCGTCGCGTGCGTGCGGTCCAAAAACAGCACCCCAATCAGCAGCAGCAAAATAATCGCGATGCTCGGATAAATAATTCGCGGCTCGCGGAATTTCCGGTAATCGAAATTCATCAGCCGGATCATTGCGAAAAGCCCCACCACCAGCCAAACCAGTTGCCGCTCCAGAAAAACGTAACCGTTTCCGTAGAGCTGCTTCGCCGTGATCGCCGACGCGCTGAAAACCATCACAATTCCGATGAAACACAGCGCCAGCGTCACGATGAACAGCTTCTTGTCCGGCTGCGAACTTCGCGGCATCGCTTATCCTTTCCTCACCGGATTTTCCGCGGCATTCTCCGCGACATTTGCCGCCGCAAGCCGCGACACGATTTCCTTGAATTCCCGCCCGCGCTGCTCGAAATTCTCATACTGATCGAAACTCGCGCACGCCGGAGCCAGCAGCACCGTATCTCCGGCCTGCGCCCGCTCCAGCGCGATATTCAGCGCGCGCTCCAGCGTGCCGGCGCGCTGCATTTCGACAGCTCCTTCTAATTCGTCCGCGATTTTTTCCGCCGCTGCGCCAATCAGCAGCGCCAGCTTCGCCTTCTGTCGCAGCGGCTCGCGCAACGGCTCATACGGCGCGCCTTTGTCCTTCCCGCCGAGAATCACAATCAGCGATCCGGGAAACGCCTCGATCGCCTTCAGTGCCGCATCCACATTCGTCGCTTTTGAATCGTTATAAAAATCCACGCCGCCAATCTGCGCAACGAATTCCAGCCGATGCTCCACGCCGGGAAATGTCCGCACAGCCGCGCCAATGGCATCTGTCGGCGCGCCCGCCAGAATCGCCGCCGTTGCCGCGGCCAGCACGTTTTCCAAATTGTGCTCCCCACGCAGCGGAATATCCTCGCGCCGCATCAGCACGCTTTCCGTGCCCTCGCGCCGAAACAGAATTTCATCGCCGCGCAAAAACGTTCCCGCCGCCAGCCTCTTCTGCCGGCTGAACCAGTACACGTGCCCGTGCGCCGGCCCGCGCCTCGCCACCTGCTCGTCATCCGCGTTCAACACCGCAAAATCCCGGTCAATCATGTTCTCGAAAATCCTCTGCTTGGCCCGCGCGTATTCTTCGAACGAGCCGTGCCTATCCAAATGATCCGGCGTCAAATTCAGCATCACGCCAATGTCCGGACGGAACGCCTCAATCGTCTCCAACTGGAAACTGCTGACCTCCGCGACCGTCACGCTCGAATCGCTCGATGCTTCCACGCGCGCCAGCAGCGGCGTCCCGATATTTCCTCCCACCAGCACGGGAATTTTCGCCGATTGCAAAATGTGCGCCACCAGCGCCGTCGTCGTCGTCTTGCCATTCGAGCCGGTAATCGCCACCAGTTTCCCGCGCAGCAGCCGCCATGCCAGCTCGATTTCGCTCCACACCGGAATCTTCAGACTCCGCGCCAGTTCCAGTCCCGGCAATTTCGCCGGCACTCCCGGACTCACAATAATCAGGTCCTGATTCGCGAAAATTTCCGGCTCAACTTCGCCAAAATGAAGCGTCACGCCCGTCCCGCGCAGACGTTCCGCCGTTTCCCGCAGCGCCGATTCCGGTTTTTCGTCAATCGCCGTCACATGCGCGCCATACACCGCGCAAAATAGCGAGACCACTACGCCCGTGCGCGCCAATCCCACAACCAAAAGCCGCTTCCCTTCGAGTTCCACAATCTTCCGCACCGCTTTACCTCAATTTCAAAGTCGTCAGCGAAAACAGCGCGAACACCAGCGCCGCAATCCAAAATCGCACGATGATTTTCGACTCGCTCCAGCCCATCAGCTCGAAATGATGGTGCAGCGGCGCCATCCGAAACACGCGCTTTCCGCGCAATTTGAACGAGCCCACCTGAATAATCACCGAAACCGCTTCAATCACGAAAATTCCGCCGATGAAAAGCAGCAAAATCTCCTGCTTGATAATCACCGCCGTCACCCCAATCACTCCGCCCAGGGCCAGCGAGCCCACGTCGCCCATGAACATCTCCGCCGGATGCGCGTTGTACCAGAGAAATCCCAGAGCCGCACCCACCACCGATCCGCAGAAAATCGTCAGCTCCCCGACCTGCGGAATGTGCTGAATGTCCAGATAATTCGCCGCCTTCGCGTAACTCGTCACGTAAGTCAAAACCGTCAGCGCGCTCGCCGCCACCACTACGCAGCCAATCGCGAGTCCGTCCAGGCCGTCCGTCAAATTCACCGCGTTCGACGCCCCGACAATCACGAAAATCAAAAACAGCACAAATGGAATGAACGCCAGCGGCCAGATGTGCGGGCGCACCAGCAGCGAGCGCACCACCAGGTCCGGATGCAGTTTCTTGAAAAACGGCACGCTCAGTTCGGTCGAGTACACTCCCCGCTGCTGCAAACCCAGGAGAATCGCCCCCACTCCGACGCACGTCAGTATCTGATATATGAGTTTCGCCTTTGCGCTCAGGCCCATGCTCCGCTTGCGCACCACTTTGTTGTAATCGTCCACGAATCCAATCAGCGCGAAGCATCCCGTGGCGCACACCGCCAGCAGCGCGTATGGATTCCTCAGATCCGCCCACAGCAACGTCGGCAAAATGATCGAGATCACGATCAGCACGCCGCCCATCGTCGGCGTTCCCGCCTTGGCCTGATGCCGCTGCGGCCCTTCCGCGCGAATGTACTGCCCGATTTGCAGTTCGCGCAGCCGGCGTATCGTCCACGGCCCCAGCACCAGCGTCAAAAAAAGCGCCGTCAGGCTCGCCAGAGCGGTTCGCACGGTGATGTACCGAAACACGTTCAGCGGGCTGTAGTGTGGGCGCAGCACCTCAAAAAGCAGGTAATAGAGCATCAGCCGCGCCTCTCGCTTGCCGCCTGCACAACTTCACCGCGTGTTTCCTCCAGCGGAAACTTTTCCTTCAGCGCCGCGGCAATCGTTTCCATATGTACGCCGCGCGAGCCTTTAATCAGCAGCAAGTCGCCGGGCGCAACAAATTCCGGCAAAAACTCCGCCGTCTTCTCGGACGACTCAAAAAACTTGGTGCGCTCCGCCGAAAATCCCGCCGCAACCGCGCCGGCCACAAATTCGCTCGCGTCTCCCGAAACGCCAAAAATCCAATCCACGCATTTCTTCTCCGCCGCGTTGCGCCCGCCTGCGCGGTGCAGTTCCGCCGACGATGGCCCGATTTCCCGCCACTCGCCCATGACGAGAATTCGCCGCCCATAACCTTCCACCGAACACAGCACATCAATCATCCGTTCCAGCGCGAACGGATTCGAGTTATAGCAATCATTAATCACCGCGAATCCCGGCGCGAATTTCAAAAATTCTCCGCGCATCGCTGCCGGCCGTAACGCAGCAAAAACTTTCTTCGCATCCGCCGCGCCGATTCCCCATTCGCTCGCCGCCGCCAGCGCCGCCAGTGCGTTGAGCACGTTGTGTTTCCCCGCAAGCGGCAAACGCAATCGCGCCAGTTCCTCCGGGCTTTCGTAATCGAACAACGATCCTTCCATCCCGCGCTCTTCGATATTCTCCGCGCGAAAATCCGCCGCGTTCTCAATCCCATAACGCAGGACGCGCCCGCGAAACACGTCCGCAAATCGCGCCACGCGCGCATCATCGGCATTCAGCACCGCCACCGGATTTTCTCCGCCCAGCCCTTCAATCAATTCCCGCTTCGCCAGCGCAATTTCATCCACCGATGAAAAAAATTCCAAATGCACAGCCGCCACATTCGTCACGACGCCCACGTCCGGCCGCGCAATCTCCGCCAGCCGCGCCAATTCGCCGCGATGCGACATCCCCAGCTCGAACACCGCCGCCTCGTGCTCATCCCCCAGCTTGAAAATCGTCAGCGGCAGCCCGTACTCGTTGTTCAAATTGCCTTCAGATTTCAATACGCGGAACCGCGCGGCCAGCAGCGCCGCAAGAATTTCTTTTGTGGTGGTCTTCCCCGCAGACCCGGTGACCGCGGCCACGCGCCGTCCCGGCTTCGCTTTGCGCCAGGAATCGCAGTACTCTCGCGCCAATCCCTGCAGCGCCCGAAGCGTGTCTTCGACTCCCAGCAACTTTCCACGAACTTCCGCGGGATATTCAGCGGCCCTGCCGACCTCCACCACCGCGGCAGCCGCGCCGGAGCCCAAAGCCGCGCCCACAAAATCGTGCCCGTCGAACCGCGGCCCTCGTATCGCCACAAAAAGCTCTCCGGCTCGAACGCTTCGCGAATCAATCGAGACGCCGGCCAGCCGGGCCAGGGGATCCGCGCGCGCGGGAACTTCGACACCCAGAGCGCTTGCCACGTTTGCCAGATTCCACCGCATCGTCTCTCCAACCGGCTGGGCGCCACCGTTTTTCGGTCGATCCTGCTCCCTGCTTAAAAGTCAGCTTCCACTAATTCCTTTTCGCGCCGTATCCGTGAACCTTCAAAATCCGGCGCGCGACCTCGCGGTCATCAAACTCAATCGGTCCGTCGCGAAGCACCTGATACGTCTCATGCCCTTTTCCCGCCAGCAGAACGATGTCACCGGGCCTCGCTTCATTCACCGCAATTTCGATCGCCTTTTCCCTGTCCGCCTCGACCTTGTGTTTCGCGTTGGTCTTCTGCAAACCCACCATCACATCATTGATAATCCGCAGCGGATCCTCGCTCCTCGGATTGTCGCTGGTCAGCACCACAAAATCGCTCAGCGTGCCCGCCGCTTCGCCCATCAGCGGACGCTTTGTCCTATCCCTGTCACCGCCCGCGCCAAAGAGCGTAATAATGCGCTTATCGCCGCACAGTTCGCGCGCCGTGGAAATCAGGTTGCGCAAAGCGTCATCCGTGTGCGCGTAATCCACGATCACCAGAAACGGCTGCCCCGCCGCGATGCGCTCGAATCTCCCCGGCACGCTTTCCAGTTCGCGAATGCCTCGCTCGATCGCCACTCCGTTGACGCCCGTCGCCATCCCCGCGCCGATCGCCGCCAGTATGTTGTACACGTTGATTTTTCCCACCAGCCGCGACTGCACTTCAATTTTTCCTTCCGGCGTCTCCGCCGTGAATTCCAGTCCCGAAAACGACAGCGGGTACTTCTGGGCTTTAATTTGCGCTCCGTTTTTCAAGCCATAGGTGAGTGTCTTTCGCGCCACTCCTTCGAGCTGTTTCCCGTAAGGATCATCCGAATTCACCACGCCTACTTCCGCCGGCCCCGCTCCCGTCCCCTCGAACAACCGCCGCTTCGCCGCGAAATACTCCTCGAACGTCTTGTGGTAATCCAAATGGTCGCGCGTCAAATTCGTGAACACCGCCGCCGCGAAATGGCAGCCCCACAGCCTGTCCATTGCCAGCGCATGCGAACTCGCTTCCATCACCACTGCTTTTCCGCCTTCGTCCCTCACTTCCGCGAACATCTGCTGCAAGTCGAGCGACTCCGGCGTGGTGTTAATGGCCTCCCGCTCCCCGCGCGGCGTCCGCGAACCGATCGTCCCAATCAGCCCCGTACGCATCCCGCTCGCCCGCAGAATCGAATCAATCAGGTGCGTGGTAGTCGTCTTTCCGTTCGTGCCGGTAACGCCAACCAACTGCAAACCCGCCGCGGGATGACCGAAAAAATTCGCCGAAACCCCGGCCAGCACCCGCCTCTGCGCTCCCGGCCGTATCAGCGCCAAACTGATCTCCAACGGAACGGCGCCCTCCGGCGGCGCCTCGCTTGCTATTGCCACTGCTCCGCGATCGAGCGCGTCAGCAACATATCTGTTCCCGTCCTCCTTCTCGCCTCGCAGCGCGAAGAACAGACCGCCTCGGTTTACTTTCCGGCTATCGTATGCCACTGAGTTAATTTCCGGTTCACCTGAACCGGAAATCGCGGCAATTTCTGTTCCAAAAAATAAGTCCTTCAATTTCATCGAATGCTCAACGACCGGCTCTGCCGTTCCTCCGCTGCCGCTCTTCAAATTTACTCTGCCCCGCTTCTGCTCAACGTGTGATTGCCCGTTTCCCTAAACTGTTGCTCAGTTGTTGTTTCCCGGCGTGCTCGCCGCTTCGCCCGTTCCAAATCGAATAATCACCTTCGCGCCCGGCAAAACTTTCGTTCCCGCGTCGGGATTCTGCTCCACAGCAATGCCGTTCCCCACCAGCACCGGCGTCAATCCCAGCCTCGAACAAGCCTCAATCACTGCCCGCACGCTCTTCCCCGTCAGCGTCGGCACGGTCACTGCCTGCCCTTCCGCAATCGCCACCGTCGTGGATTCAGGAACCGTCACCAGTTTCGCCTCATCCGTCGCTACTTTCGCCGCTTTCTGCTTCCGCTCCGGCGTAAAATCTAAATCCTTGCTGTTCCGCCG
>DASUAV010000036.1:0-2110 GCA_035763605.1 Candidatus Acidiferrales bacterium | reverse complement strand
ATCAGGTTCTATTGACGCCTCTTGCGTGCGTGTTTACATTGGATTTATCGCATGCCGCTGACTCGAATACAGATTGGCCAGGTCTGGAAGAAAGAGGATACGGGCGACTCTTACCTCGTCACCAAGGTGTATAACGAGGCCTTGGCGACCTTTGCGGTGCTACGCAAAGCGGGTTCCGAGGGCGATGCTCCGCTGCGCGTCCGCGTAGGCCGTTCGGGAGCGAGTCCGATGCTGCCCGGCTTCCGCTTCGCACAGGAATCCGACGAATTCTAGCGTAGGCTAAACTGACCGCACCGGCATCTTCACCACGTCATCCACCTGCAGAATTTCACGGACGAGGAAAGGCTCGGCGTATTTCACGCCAATCATGCGCCCGTAATGAAGCGAAGTCAGATTCACGCGATCTTCCAGTTCATCCAGTGGAATGTGAACTCTTGGCGAATCCTCGCGCCTCTTCGGGCGGAATTGAGATTCGTACGCGAGAATCGCTTCGTGGCGCCGCTCGAATTGCGCGGTGATGTCTACGGCAAAAGACGGGCGCACGGATTCGTCATACGCGGTGGCGTAAAGAATTTTGAACGGGCGAAAAGCTTCGCCGGCAATCGAGAGCTGCTTCAGACCAGCGAGAAAGCAACCTTCGTACGAAAGTCTTGACGCGTTGTAGTGGTCCGGATGGCGTCCTTCCCAGTATGGAAGAATTACCGTGTGCGGCTGCCATTCGCGAATCTTTCCGGCAACGGCGAGTTTGTATTTCTCGCTGAGCTCGAGCCGCGCGTCAGGCAGGCTGAGATTGGCGCGAACGGCTACGCCCATGATTTCTCCGGCGTGTTGCGCTTCCTGAAGGCGAATTTCGGGAGTGCCGCGCGTGCCCATTTCGCCGCGCGTCAGATCGAGCACGCCGGTTTTGTAGCCGAGCTGCGCCATTTTGATGAGCGTGCCGCCGCAGGTGAGTTCTACGTCATCCGGGTGCGCGGCAATCGCCAGCAAGTCCAATTTCATTCTGCCTCCGCTGAATTCGCCGCCACGATTCTAGCTGCGCGGGCGAGATGCGGTCAAAAATGTTTGGGTGCGGTCCTAATGTCGCGAAGACAGAGATGCGGGCTTGCATTCGGCGGGATGCGATGAACGAGCGGGCACGCGGCTGCGGATTTGCAACCCGGCGAGATTCTCGGGTGGACGGCGGTCGCGACTTTACGTAATGAGCCGGCGCCGGCCAAGCTCTTTGGCGAGGCTCGACGTGAATTCGAAACTGGGGTCTCCGCTATCTACGAACGCCAACGTTTTGCGAATGCTTCTATCCGGTCGTATGAAGTTCAGCTCAGCAAAAATCCGATTATGATCAATCAGGAAAGGCTCACTTGCGCTGCGGGAGATACCTTGCGCTTGTGAACGAGCGGCAGAACAGAGCATCAGACCAGCGTTCACAATAAATGCGAGCCAAAATCGCATTACTCCCCCCAAATAAAAACGGCGCTGAAGTGAATCAGCGCTGCGGAATTGCCAAGTTGGCCCCGAGTTCTAGTAAGCTGCGAGCTTTTGCATGCCGGCGACGATTTTGTCGGTGTTGACCATCCAGGCGTGCTCGAGCGGCGGCGCAAACGGAATCGCCGGAACATCGGGGCCAGTGATGCGAAGAATCGGGCCGTCCAAATCGTCGAAAGCTTCTTCGGCGATAATAGCGGAAATTTCGCCGCCGATTCCCAGGGTGCGCTTGTCTTCGTGAACGATGAGGCATTTGCTGGTGCGGCGGACGGATTCGAGAACGGTTTCGCGGTCGAGCGGTGCAAGCGTGCGCAAGTCAATGACTTCCGCTTCGACGCCAGCCTCTTTGGACATCTTCTCGGCGGCTTCGAGGCAGAGTGTCGTCATATACCCGTAGGTCACAACAGTCATGTCGCGGCCGCGGCGGCGCGTTTCGGCTTTCCCGATGGGCACAGTGTAATCGCCATCGGGAACTTCGCCCTTGGCCGTGCGATAAAGTTTTTTGTGCTCGAAATACAGCACGGGATTCGGGTCGCGAATGGCGGCGAGCAACAGGCCTTTAGCATCATAGGGAGTTGAAGGCATCACGACTTTCAAGCCCGGCTCGTGCACAAACCACGCCGCGTTT
>DASUAV010000035.1:0-4879 GCA_035763605.1 Candidatus Acidiferrales bacterium | reverse complement strand
GGCATCGGCGCCAACACCGCCATCTTTTCCGTCGTGAACACGCTCTTCCTCCATCCGCCCGGAGTTGTGCAGCCCGGTCAGGTTGTCGTTCTGCGGGTGCGTCTTGCCAAGACCGGCGTCACAAACTCTCGTGTTTCCGCGCCGGACTTCGCCCGGATACGCGATAGTAAGACCATTTTCTCCTCCGCCGCCCTGGGACATACCACTCCCGTGAGCTTCAACACTGGCAACCACTCCTGGCTTGCGGCAGCTGCCAGAGTTTCGTCGCAATGGTTCAATGTGTTCGGCGCGAAGCCCATTTTGGGCCGCGTATTCAGTCCTGATGAGGACCAGCCCAATGCGGATCACGAAGCGGTGTTGTCCTACTGGATATGGCAACACTGGTTCGGCGGCGACGCGAGCGTCATTGGCCGCACAACTGAGCTTAGCGATCAGCGCTATCGCATTGTCGGTGTGATGGGCCGCGATTTCATTTGGCCTGATTCTCCGGATTTTTGGCTGCCGCTCGCCTTGCCGCAGAGTGCTTTCGACGCCAAGAATTCGTTTGACGACCAGTATGTTTCCGTTGCGCGCTTGCAGCCTCACGTGACGTTCGCGCAGGCCGCTTCATACGTGGATGTGCTCTCGAGACAGTTTGCCGACCCGTCGCTGAAAGCCCGCGCCGAGTCGAGCCGCTGGAGCATGTTCCTGATGACGTTTCCCGATTTTACGTTTGGGGATTTGCACGCGCCGCTCATGATTCTCAGCGCAGCCGTTGCGTTTGTGCTGCTCATTGCCTGCGCGAACATTGCCGGCCTTCTGCTGGCCAGGGCCGCTGGACGCTCCAAGGAATTGGCGGTACGCACGGCATTAGGCGCTTCGCGACCGAGGCTCATCGCGCAAGCGTTCGCCGAAAATTTTATCCTCGGCGTGCTAGGTGTGAGTGCAGGGCTCATCCTTGCGGCTTGGGCTGTTCAGGCATTAGTTCTCGCTGGGCCGCAGAATCTGCCCAGAAATATCACGTTCTCGCTGGACGGATATGTGCTTGGATTTTCCGCTCTTGTGGGCATTTTCGCCGTGCTCATCTCCGGTGTCGTGCCGGCGTGGCGCATGTCCCGCGCGAATCCGCAGAACGCGCTGCATGAGACATCCGTTTCCGTGACTGGCAGCCGCGCCCGGCAGAATTTCCGCTCGTGGCTCGTGATCGCCGAACTCGCCCTAGGACTTGTGCTGCTCGCCGGCACAAGCACCCTGCTCAGAAGCCTTGCACGCATTGAAAATACGAATCCCGGCTTCAATCCGCGCGGCGTGGCCACTGTCGGTATGGTATTGCCCAAGGCGCGATACGATTCGCCAGACAAGCAATACGCTTTTTTCCACGACGCGCTTCGCCGCCTCGGCACCATGGAGGGAATCACGGCTTTCGGTTTCGCCGATCCCATGCCGTTCCTGAGCGCCAATCCCTCCGCGAATTTTGAAATCGAGGGCCGGCCCGTGCCGGCGGGCGATCCTGGGCCGAATGCGAATATTCGCATCGTCGACGGCGGATTTTTCACCACGTTTGAAATTCCTCTCCGTCAGGGTCGTTTCTTCACCGATGATGACCGCGTGGGCTCGCAGCCCGTCGTGATTATTGATGAAAACCTCGCGCGCCAATACTGGCCCAGCGAGGATCCGATCGGGAAGAAAATCCGCCGTGGTCCAACCGCTCCCTGGATGACCATTGTCGGGGTCGTCGGGCACATTCGCTTCAGTCAGCTCGTTGGCGAGGAATCTTCAGCAAGCGCAGGCATTAACCAGCACGGCAGCGTGCAGAGCGCCTCGAAAGGAGCCTTCTACGTATCGGTGTTTCAAGACCGAGCTGCGTTTGGTTTCCTGGTCGCCAGATCGAATCAGGGTGCTGCTGCAGCCGATCTTGCAATTCGCCAGACGCTGCAAGCGCAGGATTCCAGCGTTCCATCCTTTTCGTATTCCATGGACGAATTGATCGCCCAATCTCTCGCTCCGCAGCGCTTCGCGACAACTCTCACCGCCGTGTTCGCGGCGCTGGCGGTCTTGCTCGCGGCCATCGGGCTCTACGGCCTAATCAGCTATAACGTCGCGCAGCGTATCAATGAATTTGGAGTTCGCGTAGCTCTGGGCGCGAGCTCGGCAGATATTTCGCGGCTTGTGCTGAGTCAAGGCGTGAAGCTTGCGCTCATCGGCGCCGGAGGAGGCATCCTCGCCGGCCTGATACTGATGCGCGCGCTGCGAAGCGCCCTCTATGGCGTCAGCGCCGCCGATCCTGTTTCATTCCTTGCTGCCGCCCTGCTGCTCGTTATCATCGCGCTGGCCGCCTGCTACATTCCCGCGCGCCGTGCGACGAAAGTGGATCCCATGGTGGCCTTGCGTTACGAATGATTTTCTAGCGCAGACCTTCGCTTTTCAGAAGGTCTGCGGCTTTTCGGCTCAGCGCCGAAGCATCAATAACTTTGGAGAGACACATGAAGCTTTTCTGGAATCGCAAACGCGAAGAATTGAATGCCGAAATCAATGCGCATCTGCGCATGTCCGCCGAAGACCGCGCCGCTCGCGGCGAGAATCCGTCCTCCGCGCGACGTTCTGCGCGCCGCGAACTCGGAAATTCCGCGCTCGTCGAAGAAACCACGCGCGACCAGTGGGGCTTCCGCTGGCTCGAAACGCTGCTGCAAGACCTGCGCTACGCCTTCCGCATGTTACGCAAATCGCCCGGCTTCACAACGGTCGCCGTGCTAACTCTCGCGTTAGGCATCGGCGCCAACACCGCCGTCTTCTCCGCCATTGACGCCGTATTGTTGCGGCCGCTGCCATTTCCCGATGGCGATCAACTGATGCGCATCTCGCAATACGATCGCAAGGTCCGCAGTGGATCAAACCCGTTCGTCGCTCCCATCAGGCTGGAAGATTGGAATCGCCTGAACTCGACGTTTCAGGCGCTCACTGGATACTACACGGAGGACGATTCAGAAATTTCCGGGCCGATTCCCGAGAAAATCACAATTGCTTTTGTTGCGCCGCGATTTTTGCAGGTCTGGGGAGTCGCGCCGGAGCTTGGCCGCGATTTCTCGCCTAATGAAGAACGTTACGGAGGGCCTGCGGCAGTATTGATTAGCAATCGTTACTGGCGCGAGCGATTCGGAGGCGACCCAAACGTGCTGCAAAAGCAGCTGCGAATCGGGAAGTCGGGCATTCCAATTGTTGGCGTGATGCCGGCCTCATTTCTCTTTCCCGTTTCGGATGTGGATGTGTGGCTTACCGTTCCCATCGGGGCGCCGTATACCCTGAGCCGGGATAGTACTTGGTACACGGTCATCGGTCGGCTCAAAAAAGGAGTCACCCTCGCGCAGGCGCGCGCCAATCTGGCGACGGTGCAGGTACAACTTGGCAAGCAGTACCCGAAACCGGATGCGGATATCGCGGTGAACATTGAGCCGCTCAAAAATACCATCGTCGGTACTGTTGGGCAGTCGTTCTGGATGCTCTTCGGCGCCGTTTCCTTGCTCCTCCTCATTGCGTGCACGAACATTGCGGCGCTGCTTCTCGCGAGGTCTTCCCAGCGCCAGCATGAGATTTCCGTTCGATTCGCTCTCGGCGCATCTCGCGGCGCGATTCTCCGCCAATTGCTCACTGAGACCTTCTTGCTTTCGCTGGGCGGCGCGGCTCTGGGACTAATCATTGCAGGCGCGGCGTCAACGATTTTCCAAACGCTTGCGGCAAGTCTCCCTCGAGTCGGCGAAATTCACTTAAGTGCGAGCATTCTGCTGTACACGCTGGCTTCTTCGGTAATTGTGACCTTTCTCTGCGGTCTTTTTCCGGCGTTGCGTTCCGTCCGTGAAGGCATACAGCGCTCCCTGGCGCAGACCAGCGTGACGCAGGTTTCCACGCGCAATCGCCTGCAATGGCTGCTCGTGGGTGTGCAGGTGGCTTTGGCCGTGACTCTTCTCGCTGGCGCTGGGCTGCTCGTGCGGAGTTTCGAAGAGATCGCGCGCGTTTCTCCAGGATTCGAGCCGACGCACATCCTTACGTTTCACATCAGCGCTTCGTACGCGGAAACGGTGGATATGAAGGCTCTCACGCATCGCATTGACGGCATCCTCGATTCACTGCGCACGCTGCCCGGCGTGAGTGAAGCCGCGACCAGCGCTTCGCTGCCGGGGGTTCCTTCAGGCCCGGAAGCGGAGTTCAAGATTACCGAAGGGCAAGCGGATCCCAATCGTAAAATCGTGGCAGACAGCCTCGCCGTATCTCCTGATTATTTTGCAACCATGCAAATTCCGCTGCTCGAAGGCCAAACATGCCGCGAACGCACCAGCGGCGCGGACGTGATGGTGAATCGCAGCTTCGCGAACGCATATTTTGGCCAGATGGCCGTAATCGGGCGGCACATCAGCGCTGCCGGTCAAAATTTTTTCCCCACTGGCGAGATTCGAGGAATCGTCGGCGATGCGCGCGAAGAAGGGCTGAATCATGCGCCGCAGCCAACCGTCTACTGGTGCTTCAGCGCACCGATACCGGATCCGAATTATCTCGTGCGCACGCAGAACGCGCCTATGACGATGGCGAAGACGGTACGCCAGCGCCTCGCGCAACTCGACCCGGGCCGCTCCGTTTTTGACATTTCATCCCTCACAGATCACCTCAGCGAGTCTTTTTCCGAGAATCGCCTCAGGATGATCCTGCTGGGATTTTTTGCACTGACGGCGGTAGCCCTCGCCGGCATCGGGTTGTACGGAACGCTCAGCTATTCGGTCGCCGTGCGCCGCCGCGAAATTGGCCTCCGCATGGCTCTGGGCGCATTGCGCGGCAGAATTGCCAGGCAGTTTCTTCTGCGTGGTTTGGCAGTCTGCGCGCTAGGATGCGCGGGCGGATTGGCGCTCACGTT
>DASUAV010000034.1:0-21093 GCA_035763605.1 Candidatus Acidiferrales bacterium | reverse complement strand
GCGCTGGCAAAAGTCTAGTGTGTTGAACAATCTTTCGAGTCGACGTGAGCCGACAATCGGAAGGCGACTCTGGCCGAGTCTCTGTATCAAGGTGAAACAGGTGCGCTGCGTTGTGCTGACGAGAAACATGTGCTGCTCTGAAGTCGGGTCGACACGATCGCTCGCCAATATCTCAGGAAGAATCCATGTGCTAAGCATCGTTGAGCTTAGAAGATCGTTCGACCCTTGGGCGCAATTCGTCCGTGTGGCATGCCAAATGCCTTCCCACTATTGCCGCTGCGTTTTGCGCGGCACTGCGAAAATGCGCGTGCGCTGGCGGAATTTTTGAGCGGGCATCCGCGAATCGAGCAGGTGTGTTATCCGGGACTCCCTTCGCATCCGGACCACGCGCTGGCAAGGAAACTTTTTGGCGGCGCGAACGCGGGAGGCGTGCTGTCCATCAAGATTCGCGGCGCTGGGCGGGAGCAAGTGTTTCGCTTCGTGGATTCGCTGGAACTGTTTCTGAAGGCCACTTCGCTCGGCGATGTGCAAAGCCTCGTTCTGTATCCGGCGATTTCGTCGCATCGCGATCTTTCGCCGAAACAGCGCGAGCGGCTGGGGATCACGGATAGTTTGGTGCGGCTGTCGGCGGGAATAGAAGATGTCGAAGATTTGAAGGCGGATTTGGCGCAGGCGCTGGCGAAGGTGTAGGAAAGCGGCGGGGTGAGTACTCGGCTCGAAGTGCGCGCCTCAAATTGGAAGCTTAGGGCAAAACGTCGCGAACGGGGGTGCTCGGCGGGAACGAAAGGCGCTCAATTGTTGGAAGTGGGAGACAAAGCGGCGTCTCGACGCCGCACTCCACAAAAACCGCAGGTCAAAAGCCGCAGAGTCGCCGGGAAACGTGACTCTGCGCTACGAGGACAAAACCAAGAGCCGCAGATTCGCGGAAGGCGCGATTCTGCGCTACAAGAGCATCCCGGAAAAGTCAGAGGGAAAATGTGCCGTTGCTTCTCACGCGCTGCGCACGGGAAAAGAGCGCCTCGGCGAGTTTTTCAGAGTAAGATGGCATAGCCCCAGCCGTTCGCCAGGAGCGCGTTCGCGTGCCGCAGCCACTCGGCCCCATCAAGCCTGAAATCGAACTCCTGCTTTACTGCGCGCACAATCCCTCGAATGTGGACGTGATACGTCGGCAGCGTCTCGCGCGCCTGCTTTTTGCGGGGCTTGACTGGAATTTCCTGCTCGAATGCGCCGAAGAGAACGGCATGTTGCCGCTCTTTTGCGAACACCTCGCACACTTTCCGTCTATCTCGATGCCCTCGGAGATTTCAACGCGCTTGCGCGAGGAGAACCGGCAGCATTCAATGCGCGCGCTTTCGCTGACGGCGGAGCTGCTGCGCATTTGCGACGCGCTTCGCGAGAACGAAATTGCGTTCGCACCGTGGAAAGGTCCGGCGCTGGCGCAAACGGCATACGGCAGCGCGTCGCTGCGGCAATTCGACGATTTGGATTTCGTGGCCGAACAGAAATCCATGGCGAAGATTTACGGCGCGATGGAATCGCTGGGCTATGCGGCTAAACTTCCGCGCGAGGCATTCGCCCTCACGCGCGGGCGCGCAATTCCGGGCGAATATGTGTTTGTGCACGCGCAAAATGGCGCGCTCGTGGAGTTTCACACCGAGCGCACGTTGCGCCACTTCCCGCAAATGCCTCGCGTAGGGGAGATGTTGCACCGCGCGACCGCGGTGATCGTCGACAGCAGAATTGTTCCGGCATTTTCGCCGGCGGATGATTTGCTGATGCTTTCCGTCCACGGTGCAAAGGATTTTTGGTCGCGGCTCATCTGGGTGGCGGACATCGCTGCCATGGCGGCGAAGCTCAGCGGCGCGGATTGGGAGTTGCTGCGCAGGGAAGCGAAAAACTGCGGCGCGACACGCATGGTGAATGTGGCGCTATGTCTGGCGCAGTCGATGTTGTCTGCGCCGATGAATGCAAACGTGGCGGAGAACGCCTTGAGCGATGACGCGGCTTCGCGCATCGCGCAAGAGATTCGTGATTATCTGCTCGGCATCAGCGAACCGCCGGAAGGAATCATCTGGCGCTCGCGTTATCGCATCTCGATGGGCGAGAGCGCGCTGAAAGGACTGCGCCACTGGATGCGCCTTTCGACCGCTCCCGCGGAAGAAGATTGGAGTGACGCTCAGTCCATTCCCAAATCGTCCGTGGCGCACGCTGCACTGCGGCCGCTTCGGCTGTGGCGCAAGTTCGGTCGCACGCGTGTTCCACGCCAGCTCGGTTCCCAAGACAATTGAAATTTGCTTTCCTGCCGCAGAATGTTTTCACTCTATAGGTGCGATTGCTCGATGCGGCGAATAGTGCGATACTCGCCCGCTTGCATTCGCATTTTTGATGAGCATTCGATGGGCATTCATCGTGCCGGACTTCGTAAATTTCAGGAGGCAATCATGAGATCTTCTGCTGCGCAGTGGTGCGCCGGAATCGTTTCGCTACTCGCGCTGGCGGTCGTTTTCTGCGCGACGGCGGAGGCGAATCCGAGGGCCGCTCAAGACCAATCCTCGAACCGCATACTTACCGACGCGGATTACGCGCGCGCCGAGAAATTCATGTCGTACAACGTGGATCGGCTCGTTTACGGGCAAGTCGGCGGCGGAGGAGGCCGCGGCGCTGCGGGTCCAACGTGGCTGCCCGGGAATCGCTTCTGGTATCGCAACACGACGCCGGAAGGGAGCGAATTCGTCGTGGTTGACGCCGCGACCGGCGCGCGCAGGCCGGCGTTCGACCAGTCCGCTGTGGCTGCGGCGCTCTCCGCCGCTACAGGCGGACATTACAACGCGCAGCATCTGCCGTTCACGAGTTTCGTTTTTTCGCGCGATGAACGCTCGATTTTCGTGACCGTCCGGCGCAAGCACTGGCGATGCACGCTCGCAGCTCCGCACGCGCAGTGCGAAATGGCTTCGGACTCCGCGCGACTGCTGGACGAGGAAAATCACGAAGCGGCATTCCGCGACGCGCTGGCGCAGAATGAATCGCTCTCGCCCGATCAGAAGAAAGTCGTTTTCATCCGCGACTACAATTTGTGGCTGCGCGACCTTGCCACGGGCAAAGAAACGCAGCTCACCACCGATGGCGTGAAGGACTTCGGCTACGCGACGGACAACGCCGGATGGGTTCACAGCGACCGTCCGATTGTGGCGTGGTCGCCGGATTCGTCGAAGATCGCGACGTATCAGCAGGATCAGCGCGGCGACGGCGACATGTATCTGGTGCGCACCAACGTGGGGCATCCGACCCTGGAGCAATGGAAGTATCCGCTCCCCGGCGACAAAGTTGTCACGACCATCCAGCGCGTGGTGATTGATTTGAATGCGAATCCGCCGCGCATGATCCGCTTCAAAATGCCGCCGGACGAGCATCGCTCGACGCTGTGCGACGACATTGCCTGCACACCGGGTGTTTGGACGGATGTGCAATGGAGTCCCGACGGCACGCGCGTGGCGTTCGTTTCGACTTCGCGCGACCACAAGCACGAACGCTTCCGCGTCGCCGACGCGAGCACCGGAGAGGTGCGCGACGTGTTCAGCGAAGACGCGGCGAAGTTCTACACCTCGGGAATCAATGACACGGACTGGGCCTATTTGCCGGACTCGAATGCCGTGATTTGGTATTCGTCACGCGACAACTGGGGCCAGCTCTATCTCTATAATTTGCAGACCGGCCAGATGGAACATCAGATCACTTCCGGCGAAGGCGACGTGGCGCAACTTCTGCGCGTGGATGAAAAGGATCGGGTGCTTTACTTCACCGCGGTGGGAAAAGAAAAAGGCCGCAATCCATATTTCATTCATTTTTACCGCATCGGATTCGACGGCAAGAATCTCGCGCTGCTGACGCCGGAGAACGCCTTTCATCAAGTGTCGCTTTCGCCATCGGGAGAATTTTTCGTGGATTCGTATTCGACGCCGGACGTTGCGCCGGTGGCCGTGGTTCGCAACAACAGCGGCAAGCTGCTTTCGACCGTCGCCAAAGCGGACATTTCGCGCCTGGTTGCGGAAGGATGGAAGCCGCCCGTGCCGTTCACGGTGAAGGCGCGCGACGGCGTGACGGATTTGTACGGCCTGATGTTCAAGCCGACGAATTTCGATGCGTCGAAAAAATATCCGATCATCAATCACATTTATCCCGGACCGCAGACAGGCAGCGTCGGCGGGCGAAGTTTTGCGGGGGCGCGCGGAGATTGCCAGTCGCTCGCGGAATTGGGTTTCATCGTCATCGAACTCGATGGCATGGGCACGCCGTGGCGCTCGCAGAAATTCCAGGAGGCGTATTACGGCGACATGGGCGACAACACGCTGCCGGATCAAGTCGCGGGCATGAAGCAGCTTGCGCAACGCTATCCGTGGATTGACCTCAGCCGCGCGGGAATTTACGGCCATTCAGGCGGGGGATTTGCCACGGCGGATGCCATGTTCCGCTATCCGGATTTTTTCAAGGTGGGTATTGCGGAATCCGGCAATCACGATAATCGCGTTTACGAAGATGATTGGGGAGAAAAGTGGCAGGGCTTGCTCGTGAAAAACGCGGACGGCACGACGAATTACGACAATCAGGCCAATGAGCTTGTCGCCAAAAATCTGCAAGGCCATTTGCTGCTGGCGTATGGCACGGTGGACAACAACGTGCCGCCGTACAACACGCTGCTCGTGGTGGACGCGCTCATCAAGGCCAACAAGGATTTCGATTTGCTGGCGTTGCCGAACGAGCGCCACGGTTATGCGGACGATACGCCATATATGACGCGTCGCCGCTGGGATTATTTTGTGCGCTATTTGATGGACGCCACGCCGCCGCACGAATACAAAATGCATGCGCCGGCGAGCGCCTTCGCGCCGCCGGAATAGTGAGACGCACGTTAGGCCGCTTCGAGTCAGGGATAAACGTTTGATTTTTGCGCTGCTATGCAGGCAAACGCCGCAGATTCGCAAAGAGCGCGATTCTGCGCTACCAGAACAATTCAACGGCGCACAGGCGCGAAGCCCGTGTCACTTCACCTCTGTTAGACGAAGACCGCAGATTCGCAAAGAGCGCGATTCTGCGCTACCAAGACAATTTGGTCGGGCACAGGTTCGACGCTCTTCAGCCAAAGCTGCTTAGGCGCAACGAAAAATTCACCTATTTCGCGCGGATTATTCCCGCAGCGGTTTACGGCCTTCCGGCTGCGCGCATCCATAGTGGCCTCGATGGGTGCGCTCCCCGCCAAATCGTAAACTTCTTCCTGCCCATGACCCCGAAGGAGGAGTGATGGTGCGCCTCGCGCTGATTATTCTTCTGATTTTGCTTCTGCTTGCGCTTTTGCCGGCATGGCCGTACAGCACCGGATGGGGATACTACCCAAGCGGCGGACTCGGACTCATCCTGCTGATCGTGATTCTTGTGCTGCTCTTCGGCAATCGTCGCGTCCGGCGGATTTGATCCAAACAAGCTCGGGCGCCTCGCGGGGAGCGCTCCGGGAGCTGCCGCTTTGGCTGTGCTGGGATGTGCTGCGCTATTGTGAATTACCGGTAGTGACGCCCTCATCCCAGTGCGGCCCAGCCAGCTCAATGGTCCAGATGGGACCGCCGTTGTAGAGTTCGCCGCTCTCTTTGAGGAATGTGGGGACTTCGCCCGAAGCGATCCACATCTGCTCGTCCGGCGGCTGCTTGCCGACGAGCGGCGCGACCACGCCCGCAACTCCGGTAATGTCTATGTGAATCACGTAATGCAGCATTTTTCGTTTCGATGGGCCGATGAGAAACGTGCCCTGCGCGCGCGGCGTGATAACCAGCTTCACAACGCGCGGCGTGGGAGATCCCACGATCATCGAGACGGTGGTGCTCTTGGCCGTTGGTTCGATATTTTTGATCACCAGATACACCAGGCCGTTCATCACGTCATCCGGCATTTTCATTTTGTGCTTTTCGACGTACTTCGATTTGCCGTGCTCGTCCACCGTGCGCGCCTTGAATTCGCGTTTTGGAATATCCAGCCATTGCTCGGATTGCACCTTGAATGACGGCCCTTTTTCCACCAGATGGTCGCTGATGAGCTTGAACGTGCCGTGCTCTTCGTAGATGACTGTTTCGTTGTAGAGCGAACCGTCGAAGAAGTGAAAAATTAATTGCGAGTAGAATTCGTTGTCGCGGATGGACCACTGCAGCATGTCCCCTGTGGCGATGATTTTGCCGTGCGGCTCGCGCAAGGTGAGGAATCCGTGCGTTACGCCCTCACGAAAATGCACGTGTACCGGCTGCGCGTGTAACTGCACGGCGCAGACCGCGAGAAACAGTGCGGCGGCCGCTGGGATCCACTTGCTGAAGCTTGATAGCCTGTAAAGTCTGCTCATGGGCGGCATTGGCGCCATTCGCGCGATTGACAAATGAGGGCGGCGAAGAATTGACGCGGCGTCGCGACTGAGGGCGCTAACAGAATAACCGGCCCACAGCCCCGCAGGTATACAGCCTTAGCCTTAATTGCCGGTAGGTGGGTTTATGCGGAGCAGGGAAGGATTCATTTAGCACCGCGCCAAGCCTTCCTGTAGCGCACTCGCGCACCTGGCAGACGCGGTCAGTAATTGCATAAATGTGCGGCGATCTATTTGCGGTATGGGCCCCGATACGGCCTCGATCCGGGCCTCATTTTGTGCTTGACAGCCTCATTGCATATTGCTATAAGCAAATTGCAATCAGCAGGCTCTAGCAAATGAAGCTCGGCGACAAAATCCGCTCCCTCCGCTACGCCGAAGGCATTTTGCGCGGCTTGGGCCGCGAAATGACCCAAGGCGAGGTGGTTCGCGCTACTCGCAAGGAGCTGGGCAAGTCCATCAGCCAGGCATATTTTTCGCAGATCGAAAGCGGCTCACGTCCGCATTTGACCAGGGACACTCGCGAGTTACTCGCCCGCTTTTTCAAAGTTCATCCCGGCTTTCTGGTGGACGATCCCGACGGCTTCTACAATATGCTGATCTCCAGCCTGCCTGTGCCGCAAGGCAAGCTCGATCTTTGGCTTTTCGAAGGGGCGCGCCGTTTTCGCCGCGATGGGGAGCTAAGCGCTGTGCTGGAGAAGCTTGGGCATCGCGAGGACGCGCGCCGGTGCTTGATCTTGCTGGATGCGATTCTGGACGCCCCAGGCCTTGCGCCTCGCCTCCTGCAAGTTCTCCGACCGGGTAGCGAAGGTTCCTCACGTTACACGCCACCGCGCATGTCAGCGGCTCAAACCGAGCGCAAGTCACCCAACAGGCGGGCAGGGAACGGAAAAGGGAGGCAACGATCATGAATTGGGCCACCTTTTACCTGATTTGCTTTATCGTGGGCCTGGTTTTCAGCCTGTTGTCCGTCGCCGGCAGTCTTCACCTGCCGGGGCATTTGCATTTGCCCCATTTTCTAGGACATCACGGGCCGGTGACACACGCCGGACATGGCGCACATGTTGGACACGTCGTACACGGAACCCACACAGTCCATGCGCATCCCGGTTCTCATGCAGGAGCTTTGAGATCCAGCAGCGCCGCATCGCGCGCCGGGCACATCTCGTTTTTCAATTTTTCTTCTTTGATGGCCTTTCTGGCATGGTTCGGCGGCACGGGATATTTGCTGACCCGCTTTGCCGGTTTCGTGACCATCATCACGTTCGCTCTCGCGCTCGCCGGCGGCTTCCTCGCTGCTGGCATCGTGTTTTTCTTTCTCGCGAAGGTGTTGCTCGCGCATGAGTCTGAGCTTGACCCTGCGGACTTCGCACGCACCGGAGTTCTGGGCAAGCTCAACGCCGGCATTCGCGCAGGAGGCACGGGCGAGATCGTTTTTTCTCAGGCGGGAACGCGCCATTGCGCGGGCGCACGCAGCGCCGATGGCACGGAAATTCCCAAGGGCACGGAAGTGATTGTCACGCGTTACGAAAAGGGCATCGCCTACGTTCGACGCTACGACGAAATGGCCGGCGAGCGCGAAGTATTGCCCGAAGTTTCGAAATCAACGCCGGAGTAGATCGGCTCAATCTTCGCGGCGCTAGCCGCGGCTTAGAGGGAGGAAAAATGGCAGGCATACCGCTGGTTTGGCTGGTGGTCGGATTGATGATCGTCGTGGTGATTTTCGTGCTGAGCTCGCTCGCCACGCTGTTCCGGCGCGCAGGGCCGCACGAAGCCATCATCGTTTATGGATTGCGGGGGATTCGCATCGTGAAAGGTGGAGGGACCGTCGTTTTTCCGATGATCGAGACCGCAAAAACTCTTTCGCTCGAACTGATGTCCTTCGACGTCGCGCCCAAGCAGGATTTGTACACGCGGCAGGGTGTGGCCGTTACCGTCGAAGCCGTCGCGCAAATTAAAGTCAAGTCCGATCCCGAGTCCATTCAAACGGCCGCCGAGCAGTTCCTTACCAAATCGCCCGATGAACGCGAAGGCCTCATTCGTCTGGTAATGGAAGGCCATCTCCGCGGCATCATCGGCCAGCTCACCGTCGAGCAGATTGTGAAAGAGCCGGAGATGGTCGGCGACCGCATGCGTTCCACTTGCGCCGACGACATGAACAAAATGGGCCTGGAAGTCATTTCTTTCACCATCAAGGAAGTCCGCGACAAGAACGAGTACATCACCAACATGGGCAAGCCGGACGTCGTGCGCATTCGCCGCGACGCAGACGTTGCTGCCGCGGAAGCCGAGCGCGACACGGCCATCAAGCGCGCCGAAGCGCAACGCGATGCCGAAACAGCGAAAGCTCTCGCCGATCAGCAGCGCGTACTCGCGGAGACGCTTTCACTTACCAAGCAGGCCGAAGCGCAGCGCGATTTGGACGTGAAAAAAGCCGAGTTCGTCGAAACCATCAAAAGGCAGCAAGCGCAAGCGGACAAAGCGTACGAGCTGGAAACGAACGTGATGCAGCAGCAGGTCGTTGCGGAAGCAGTGAAGGTCCAGGAAGTCGAAAAGCACGCGCAGGTCCGTGTGCAGGAAGAGGAAATTCAGCGCCGCAGCAATGAACTTGTGGCCACGGTGCTGAAAGAAGCTGAAGTCGAGCGCCAGAGAATCGAAACTCTCGCCGCTGCGGAGCGCCAGCGATTGATCGCCGAAGCCGAAGGCAAGGCCGCGGCAATTCGCGCGCAAGGCGAAGCCGAAGCCGACATCACGTTCAAAAAGGGCGAGGCCGAAGCTCGCGCGATGAACGTCAAGGCCGAGGCGTATCAGCAGTATAACCAAGTTGCGGTCGTGGATAAGCTGATCTCCAGCCTGCCGGAAGTGGTGCAGGCCATGGCCGGACCGCTCGGCAAGATAGACAAAATCACCGTCGTCTCCACCGGGAATGGCGACTCCACGGGCATCAACAAGCTCACCGGCGATATGACTAAAATCGCCGCGCAGGTGCCGGCATTGTTCGAAGCGCTCTCCGGCATGCAGATCTCCGAATTGCTCGCGAAGGTGCGCAAGATCGGCGAGAAAGAACCGGCAGCCGATGTAATCGCTGTTCAGCCGTCCGTTCAGCCCGCAGTTCTTCCTCCCAAAGCGGGGAATTGAACGGCGTTGGATTCAAGCGGGAACGAAATTGTTGCGGCGTAAATCTTGCAAGAAGGAGAAGAACGATGGGACTTATGGACCGTGTTTCAACACTGATTCGAGCCAATCTGAACGACTTGATTGACAAAGCCGAACATCCTGAAAAAATGATCAAACAACTCATCCTCGACATGGAAAATCAGCTCATCCAGGTCAAAACCCAGGTGGCCATCGCCATCGCCGATGAACACATGCTCGAGCAAAAGCAAAAAGAGAACGAAGATCTGGCCGGCGAATGGATGCGCAAAGCGGAGCTCGCAGTGGACAAAAAGCAGGACGATCTCGCGCGCTCCGCCCTCGAGCGTCATCAGAGTTATCTGCAACTCGCAGCGAGTTTCAAAGAGCAAGTCGCGGATCAGACGGCCCAGGTGGAAGAGCTCAAAACCGCGCTGCGCAAGCTCGAGCAGAAGCTTCCGGAGGCTCGCGCCAAGAGCGATCTGCTTATCGCGCAGCACCGCCGTTCGAAAGCCGTCGGCAAAGCTCGCGACGCGCAAATGGCCATTGGGAGCACATCAAGCGTCGCCAGTTTTGAACGCATGAAACAGCGTGTGGCCCATGAAGCGGCGGTCAGCCAGGCCAAGACGGAAATGGCTGTCGAAAATCTGGACGATAAATTCGCCGCGCTCGAAAAAGAAGACGAGATCGAAAAGCTGCTCTCGGACATCAAAACGCGCCGGCAGGCAAACGCATAGTCAGCCAATTTGTGGCCGCAGCTTCATCGCTGGGCTCGGATTCGGGAGCAGTAGGGAAGTATCCGCACTAGGAAGCTAACATTGTACGAGAGTTCCCGACGCGCTGATGGCGCATATGGGCATGTGGCGGGAATTTTTACGAAACGCGGGGACGCCTTTGCAGTCCACGACAATTAATCCCACTTCTCCGCCGATTTCCTGCTCGAGCTGGCGCAAAGCCTCGTCCGCGGCCTGCTGCGCATCGCCGCATTTTTCGTACAGAAATGCCGCCAGCCGCGCGAGCGTCATGCGCATGATGTGCTCGCCGTGACCCGTGCACGAAACCGCCAGCCGCGAATCAGCGTAAGTGCCTGCGCCAATAATCGGCGAATCGCCCACGCGTCCGGGCAGCTTGCCTTTCATCCCGCCAGTGGAAGTGGCCGCCGCCAGCTTTCCATTCGCATCGCAAGCAACTGCGCCGACTGTGCCGTGCTCGGCTTCCCACTCTTCGCGACGGTACTCGGCGATGAGTTCATCCTCGCTGCATTGCGGAATTCCCTGAGCGCGCGCGAACTCCTCCGCCCCTGCGCCAATTAGCATCACGTGCGGACTTGCTTCCATCACGCGCCGCGCGAGGCGAACCGGGTTGAGAATTCCGGTGACGCCCGCGACAGCGCCTGCGGCGTGAGTCGCGCCATTCATAATCGAGGCGTCCATTTCCACGCGCCCGTCTCGATTGAGCACCGAGCCGCGTCCCGCGTTAAAAAGGGGATTGTCTTCGAGCGCGACCACGGCGGCCTCGACCGCGTCCACCGCGCTTCCGCCCGCGCGCAGAATTTTCCATCCCGCTTCAGCGGCCGCCTTTGCGCCTTCGCCGCGCGCGCCAACGCTCGCTTCGTCCACGCGCCCGCATCCGCCATGGACAAGGATTGCCGGGCCGCTCATGCGTTTCTCCGCATCATGATTTGATTCGCCGCCGCGCTCATGGCCAATCCTGCGCAATCACGCGCCGCGTTTCTTCCACGCCGACTTTCCAAATCGCCAGCATTTCCTCATCGGAACGCTGATAATAGCCGCCGAAATTGCCGTCGCCGAGATACTTGCGCACGCCTTCGGGAGACATCGTGCGCATCAGCGGAATGTCAATCATGGTCTTGCGCTCCGCGGGATATTTCACGTTCGCGAGGCGCGTCCACGGAAAATTTTCCATCCATGAGGCATGCGATGCGACGGAATCGGTCTCCTGCACCTTTGCCCAAGTCGCCGGAGCGTTCCACCAGTTATGCAATTTGATTTTCGCGCTGGGCCGCGCGCGCAGGCATTCGGTAATCACCGCCTGCACCGGCACATTTCCGCCATGACCGTTCACCACCACGATGCGCTTGAATCCGTGGCTCATCAGGCTGTCGAGAATCTCGTGCAGCACGCGCGCGTACGTTTCCGTGGTGAGCGTCACCGTGCCGGGGAAGGCCATAAAATATGAGGTGAGTCCATAAGGCAATCCGGGGAAAACGGGCACGCCGAGCGGCTCAGCGGCTTCGATGGAAATTCGCTCCGCGAGAATGAAATCCACGCACAGGCTCAGGCCGGCGTGCTGTTCCGTGCTGCCAATGGGCAGGACGGCGCGGTCGTCGCGCTTCAGATACTCCTCCACCTGCTTCCAATTCATCTCGCAGATTTTCACGCCGGCTCCTTCGGTTGCGCGTGTTCAATTCCGAGCGCGCCTCGTCGTGCCAAAGCGCGGCGCCAAAACGCGCAGACAAATTATCCTTGCCGCGCGGCGTTTTGCAATAGTTACGCGCGGATTCCTCTTTCCATGAACGCGTGGAATTTGGTAGTTTCAGGGCGCTTCATCAAAGAGTTATTCTCCGCGACCGCTCAGGAGATGCACATGAAAACTCTGCGCCGCTTCCTTTTACGCAATGCTTTGCCCATCGCTCTTGCATTTGCCATCATCGCAACGCTCGCGCTCTCAATGCGCGTCGGCATTGCGCAGGAATCGTCCGGCGCGTCCGCAGCGCCGCTGGCACAATCACAGCAGAACGCGCGGCCTATCGTGCTCCGTGTCAGTACGCTTCTTGACGGTCGCGGCCACGTCGAACGCGACACCAGCATCCTCATCGAGCACGGCAAAATTGTGCGCGTGGCGCCGTCGCGTGAAATGTCAACGTTGGGCGCGCAGGTTTACGATTTGCGCGGGCTCACCGTCATGCCCGGCTGGATTGACGTTCACGAGCACATTTCCTGGCACTTCGGACCGGACAATCGCCTCGCCGGCGATGGCGTAGGCAAAAATGAAACTCCCGCGCACGCCTTTTTCGCCATGGCCGCGAACGCCTGGGCCACAATCGAAGCCGGATTCACCACCATTCAAAGCGTCGGCTCGCCCGATGACGTTCCGCTGCGTGACGCCATTGCTCGCGGCGAAGTGCCCGGCCCGCGCATTCTCACCGCCGTTCGTCCGCTCGCCGGACGCGGCCCGAAAACCGGCACACCCGATGAAATTCGCAAGTTCGTTGACGATGACAAGGCGATGGGCGCGGATCTGATTAAGATTTTCGCTTCGGCGAGCATTCGGCAGGGCGGCACGCCCACTCTTTCGCAGGAGCAACTCGATGCCGCGTGCGGCGAAGCGAAAAAAGACGGCCTGCGCACGCTCGTTCACGCCTACGGCGCGTCGGTGAAGCAAGCCGTTGATGCCGGCTGCACGCAAATCGAGCATGGCACGCTCATGCCGGATTCCGACATGCAATTGATGGCCGAGCGGCACGTCTTTTTCGACCCGCAGGCGGGACTGGTTTTCCAAAATTATTTCGACCACGAGAAAAATTATCTCGGCATCGGCGGCTACACGCCGGAGGGCTTTGCCGCGATGCGCAAAGTCTGGCCCGATGACGATGCCATGTTCAAAAAAGCCGTGCACACGCCCGGCCTCGTCGTCGTTTTCGGTACGGATGCTGTTGCCGGCGCGTTCGGCCATCAAGCCGAGGAATTTATTTATCGCGTGCAGCGCGGCGGCATGACGCCGATGCAGGCGCTCGTCTCGGCGAATTATCCCGCCGCCCAATCGCTGCGCATGGAAAATCAGATCGGCTCCATCGCGCCGGGACTCGATGCGGACATCATTGCCGTCTCCGGCGACCCGCTCGCGGACATCACCGCCGTGCGCCGCGTCGCCTTCGTAATGAAAGGCGGCGTGATTTACAAAAACACAATCGGCGAGCGCCCCGCGGGCGTGGTCCACGTCAAACAATGAAAATCGCAGCGCGCGATCGAATTGGAAAAAGAGTGGTTGCCGTGAGAAAGCAAAGAAATGCTTGCGGTGGCCTGCAACGTTCCGGAGTCATTGGTGATCGCATTCCGGGTTGGCCACCCTCCCGGAAGGATTTCAGCAAGTATGGAGTAGCTAACTATTTTGTATCCGCACGATTGGCGAGGGCCTCAGGTGCGGTTTCTCGCAGGCGGCGCTCCGGCGCGCGCGAAACTAACTGTGTAATGAGAGAAGGCTGCCTCGGTTGCGGGAATCTCTCTATCCAGCACGCGCATACCCTCGCCGGTAATCTGGCACTCCCGCGTCCTCCGGTCTACCGCATTGGCGCGCATCTTTGCTACGGTCAAGCCGACTCTGAAAGCATCTCCCAATTCGATCCAATTCAATAAAATTATGTTGTCGACCAGAGAACTCATGGCCAGCCCGCCCGTCATCGAGGCCATTCCCAGCATCTCGGGATTTTCGTGATTGTAAACTGCAGCCACCTGGTTCTCTTTCATGAGGGCAACAAGCGCATGAAAAAAGTCGCGAAACAGCCGTCCGTTAGTTCCGAGAGTCGACGCATAGGTTGAGAGACTGTCGATAAGCACGCGCTTCGGCTTGAACATCTGCATCAACTGTTCAATATGATGGAAATGCTCATCCACTTGAATTTCCTGCGGCGGCTCATATTCGATGTGGATCAAATCACGGTCCAGCGCCGGTTGGAAGTCAATGCCGATGCTTTTAGCATTGCGCAGTATTTGAGGCACTTGCTCGTCCAAACTAAGCATGAGACTGCGCTCGTTTCGCCGCACCCCCTCAGCCATGAACTGGAGGCCCATGACGCTCTTTCCCACTCCGGAGATTCCAACGATGGTAGTCGTGCTGCCCAGGAAATAGCCGCCGTTGGTGATCTTATCGAGGCCGGGAACTCCCGTCGCGACCCGGGTGGTCGGGTCGAAAGCGGCGGCGCGCTCGCGGGCTGTCCGCGGGCCTTGCACACGACGGAAAACTTGAACGCCGTGGCCATCCACAATTCGAAACGAGTGCTGGCCCATGTGGTAGTCCTGACCGCGAGATTTTACGATTTCGACCGATCGGTGGACTGCGCGATGATTACTGACCAGGTTGAGGCGAATCACCGTGTCGGCGATGGATTCCTCGGGAGGCGACTTGGTTGCGTTCCCGTCAAGGCTTGACGCCTCGACGGCTAGGATCGCCGTCAGGTTTTCGCGCTGTAATCCTTCCGTCAGCACGTGGAATGCGGAACGCGAGTCGGCCCTTTTGTCGTTGCCAATAAGACCCGTCGCTCCATCAATGAAGATTCGGCGAGCGCCCATCTTGGCCGCTTCTTCGAGCAAGACGCTGTCCGCCTGTTGCAGCTCTTGCCGCAATACCTCGCGACTGGTAAATACAATTTTCAGGAGATTTTTCCGTTCAAGTTCGTTCAGGTCCCAGCCAAATCCGAGGGAATCGCGAATGATTTTCTGAGGGGAGATTTCGAACAGGACGATCATGCCCGGTTCATTAAATTCGCTCGCTCCGCGATAAATGAACTCCACTCCCATGGTGGTCTTGCCGGCCCCGATGCCGCCTTCGAGCAGGATGACGTTGCCCCTTGGAATGCCCCCGTTCAAAATTTCGTCGAGTCCGGCTATGCCGGTTTTCACAAGATCGGAAGCAGGCATGTATGTCTTCCTCCCAATTGAGCGTCAGGCGACCCTCAGGACGCGCAATTTCTGTTGCGGCGGGGCGGATTGGCCCGGTGATGATTGTGTGCCCAGAGCTTCGATGACGCGCCGCCGGCCGTCTCGCGTCGCCCCGATCTCCAAGAGCCGCCTCAAACCATCGTTTGCGTGACCATCCAGCTTCAGAAGGTACATTCGTGCGGCGTGCTGCGCGTTCTCCGTCCGATCGAGCAGGCCCGAGTCTATGAATAATTCGAGCGACTCGGCAGTTTGCTTCAACGGATAACCCACAAACGCGGCGACTTGTGCGCTGGTCAGCAGAGTGCGCGGATGCCTCCAAAGAAAGACCAAAAGATCGAGGTCGCAAGCGTTGCGGATAACAGCCGCGCCGGCAAGCAGGCGCTCGATTTCTCTGGGAGCGATTTCTCTGGAAATAGGCTCAGTCATAAGAAACTCCCTCGAACACTCAAGGGGGAGTCATTCAGCCGGGGACGAGCGAATGCACGGGCAGGCCTATACAATATCAGCGGTACGATAAAGCGAATCGCGATGCATCGCAATACCGTAACTATGGTATCGAGCTACTCCTCAAAAGCTGATACATTCGAGCCAGTTTGTCGGGATTGGACAATCGAGTCTGCCGCGCAATCCGCCGTGCAATCCTGGGTCTGCGGCAGGCGAGTCGCGATGCCGTAGGTGGCCCATATCGGGTAAGCGGCTTCAGAGTTATCATCGCCTCATATGAGGCCGAGCCTCATGCCCTATTTCCACGAATTCGGAATGAGTACGGATTCACGAGCGTCCGCAGCGGATTTGGTGCACGAAGCGAATCCCGGCGCTGATTCGCCCGCGCGTACGACCCATGGCCAATGATGTGGAGTTTACCGCGATTTACCGTTGGCTGGCGATCCTTAGCCTCGAATCGCTGGTGGAATGGGACGTGCTCGTATTTTTGCATCGGCACGCGCACATCCTCCTGCTCCCCACCAGCGAAATACCCAAGCTGGCAGGCTATGACACGGATACGACCGCAAAAGCTTTGCATCGCTTACAACAGATGGGCCTGGAAGACGGACGGAAATGTCCGCGTCGCGTTCTTCCTTTCGGCCTCTAGCTCCCGCTGAAGAGCTGCGCAGATACGCTTTGCTTCAGCTTATGGAAGTTGCGGACAGCAGGACCGTGCGCCTGGCGCTTTTGAATCGTTTCCATCACGATGTGGCCCGGGAGTGGAACAAGAATGGTTTTCCGGTAGTGGCTTTCGGAGGTTCGGCCGGCGCATTGCCGGTTTTGCGGGAGATCCTCGGCCTGCTTCCGGACGATACCGGCATGGCCTTCGTGGTTATCCAGCACCTCTCTCCGGACCACAAAAGCTTGCTTGCGGAAATTCTAGGCAAGAGAACCAAGATGCGAGTCGTGCAAATCAAAGACAATATGGAGATCGAAGTAAACCAGGTATTCGTAATTCCTCCTAATACCGATTTAACGATCGCTGACCATACATTGCATCTGGCTCCTCGGACATTAGATGAACGCCGGCGCCACAGATCCATAGATTCTTTTTTCAATTCTATGGCGGGCGAGCGGACTATCGCCGGCATCTCCATCGTTTTATCGGGCATGGATAGCGACGGAATCATCGGCACGGCTGCCGTTAAAGCTTCCGGCGGAGTGACCGTAGCGCAAGAACCGGAGACTGCGATTCACGGAGATTTGCCTCGTCATGTAATCGCTGACGGGTTTGTAGACTTCATTCGAGGTCCGGAAGGGATCGCTGAAATACTCGTCGAGCTGTCGAAGCGTTTGAGAACTGGAGCTGATTCGTAAAGGCACATGAGCGGCGTGCGCCCCGCGGAAATAGTCCACATCACACAGTAATTTCAGAGAAGGGAATCGTAGCATTTCAAGGACGCAGTCGCGTCGCCTGTGTCTGCAACGGAGTTGCGGTTAGATGGATGAAATAGGCCACACGTCTGTGGTCTCGCGGCAGAAGCTCAGGCAAGCCGTCGCGCTCGTGCGCTCCAAAAACTTGCCTCAAGTTGCACATCCGTCGCTCCTCGCGTAATATCTATGCGCGGGGTGGAGCAGCCTGGTAGCTCGTCGGGCTCATAACCCGGAGGTCGTTGGTTCAAATCCAACCCCCGCAACCAAACTCCCTCTGCACAAGGCACATAACGCTTGGCACCTTTTTCAAATTGGCCTGCAAGCTGAATTGTGTCCGTTGGATACGTTCGGTGTGAATCCTGACCGGTAGCGTCGCCACGTTTGTACGACTTTCACGGTCGAAGCTTATTCGATGAAGCTGTTGATGAGGTCGAGCAAATCTACGGCAGCATCCCTTTTTGAAACGTATCCGTCAATTTTAACCTCGCGAACTGCACCCCTAATGCCGGCCAGGTCGTGTGTCGTCAAGATCACGATTTTGACTTTCGGAGATCGGCGTCTTATCTCCTTCGCTGCATCGAGACCGTTCATCACCGGCATGGTGATGTCCATAATAACTATGTCGGGTTCAAGCTTTTGGAAGAGTTCCACTGCCTGCTTTCCGTCGGCCGCTTCGCCGCATACGATTAACCCTGATTTGTGGTCGAATAACTGGCAGACCGCACGACGAATCAGTTCGTGATCGTCTGCAATCAGGATTCGGACTTCTCTATGCTTTGACTTTGTCACAGCGATGAACGGTGTTTCAGTTTCTGCGCTGTTTTTCTTAGGGCCACCTCTACTGCCCAAGACATGAATCCCCAAGGTTGCTCATACTAGGTTGGGCCGCAGCCCCCGTCTGCCCGACTCGGAACATCCATATGTGCGCTCGCGCACATACTTTTCTTTTGTTCCGACGTATGCTATGGCCGTCTCATCTAGCATCTTTCCGCCGCGTCCCTAGGGCGTCGGCTCCTTGCGAAATTAGATGGGTTTACGCTGATCAAAAGGACCGACCAATGCCAAATTCCCGTTCTGCGAGAAAAGCAACCCAACCTTCTGCACAAACGCCGGAATTCAGCAAAGACATAGGGAATCTCATTCTATTAGGCCTCTCTCCCGAGGAACGCACGCAACTTCTTCCTTCGCTGGAATTTGTGCGGCTCAAACTTCATCAGATCTTGTACGACGTGGGCGATGTCATCAAATCGCTCTACTTCTTAAATAGCGGACTGGCCTCCGTGCTCACTGCGCAGATTGATGGGAAGATGGTGGAGGTCGGCTTGATTGGTAAAGAAGGATACGCCGGTTTGCCTGTGCCGTTCGGTTTCAAAACAAGTGCGTTCAGAGTAATGATTCAAGCAGATGGGACGGGGTATCGGCTGAGCGTTTCCCATTTACACCAAGTCTTTCTTAAGTGTCCTGGCCTGGAACGACAGCTGCGGCGTTTTGCGCTGGTTTCCTCGATGCAATCAACGCAGTTGGCCGCCTGTAACCGGTTGCACAGTGTCGCGGAGAGATTAGCCAGATGGCTCGTGATGAGCCATGATCGAATTGGTGCTGACGTTATGCCGTTGACTCAGGAATTCCTCGGACAAATGCTGGGAACGCGCAGATCAAGCGTTAGTATGGCCGCGAATATCTTGCAGAACGCGGGCATGATCTCATACACGCGTGGACATGTCGCCATCCTCGATAAAGAGAAGCTCAGGAAAGCCGCTTGCGAATGTTATGAGATCATCAGACGCCAGACGCTAAAATGGTTGGCTGAAGTATCTTAAGCTGGAAGCCCTTTTTGGCATGAGTCGAGCAACAGCTGCGCGTATCAAACGGCTTCCGGTTTTCACGCCGGAAGCCTTTTTCACGAAAATGCTGTAGCTGTCCAAAAACTGTCCGAATTGACCCTCCGCTATACGTCGTCCTCGTACGCGCCTTCGTAAACGATCACGCGCCTTTTGAACGCCGTTCACCCGAACGGTCGCGAAATCTTCCTATCGTGTCCGCGCATTTTTCGCAGGAACCATCGAACGGCTCAATCGAATACGTCTCATTGTGACGAACCAACTGTTTTGCAGCTTCTTCAGCCTCTGCATGTGAGTCGAAGGGCGAGAAATCCAGCCCCGCTGTACCGCTCCAGCGAATATGAAAGTGAACACGGGGGGGGACTTAGACCTCTAATAGAGGGATCCATACGGGCTCCTTGTCACAGAAGCTCTGGCCGGTGTCGGCTCGTGGCAAGGAAGTGTCGCTCAGGAGGCGACAGATAAATGCAAAGAACAGACGATTCAATCTACGCTCCCTTCGCGCTCTTTGACAAGGTGTTTTATTTCTGAGTGGCCGCGGGCGTAGTCTCCGGCTCTTGTACAGTGCGGCGTTCGCTATGCGGTCGGGAAAGGCGTATACCGCGATATCGGAAATCGCCGAACCCCTCCGGCGAAATGCGGGAGCAGAATTGCAAACGCGATTCTCCGTGCACTGGATGGAATTCTTCCGCCTGCGTCAGCCTGCCTCGTGAACATAGGGATATTGTTGGCTGAATTTTTGCCTCCGCGAAAGCTCCTTCCGCGCTCCGCTCAGTTGCCCTAACGCAAACGCCGCAATCGCCATATTCACATCTCGGATCGCCACATCATAGTCCTTGTTGAGCCACAGATTGCCCGCGATCGCCAGCAGCCACGCCGCGGCGCTGTAGCTCGAAACGCGCGTCCGCGGACTCAGAATTCCCGCTCCTACGAGCATCTCAACCACGCCCACAACGCGCATGAAATTCTCGCGGCTGACAGGCAACTTCTCGTCCGCTTCCGGCGTAACGTACTTCCCCCAGTTCGTCAGCAGATTCGTGAATTTGTCCGCGCCCGTAAGAAATGCCGTTGCTCCCAGCCCAGCGCGCAGCGCCCAAAACGCAGAACCGATTTTCCCTTTGGATTCCATAGAACGCTCCTTATTCCTTGCTATGCCTTGCCATTTAGATGAGCGCTCTCGCCCAGAGAAACCTCGTTCCACTCTGATTCTGCCCTGTGACTATGCTGTAAGCCTTTTGCTTGATCGCCGCGCGCCCTCCGCGCTTTCTTTTTTCGCCACATCAAGCAAGCGAAATTTCCGCCGCTCTGATATTCTCTTTTGTTTTGCAATACTCCCAGCGACAAACGAACACGCTACGGACGGCCGCGCGGCCTCATCCGGCGCCACAGGAGGCTTTTTCGTAATGCCCATCTCCATCGCAGTTCCTCGGGAGACGCATCCGGGAGAAAAACGCGTCGCCCTGGTTCCCAAAGTCGCCGAACGCCTCGCGAAACTCGGCGCAAAAATCCTCGTCGAGTCCGGCGCCGGCGAGAGCAGCGGCATTCCCGACGCGGACTTTGCGAAATTCGCCGCCATTGTGAACGATCCGTTGCAACTCTATCGCGATGCCGATGTGGTGCTCCGTCTCGGTGTTCCCGCCGCCGCGCAAATCAAGCTGATGCGCGAAGGCGCGGTGCTCATCTCCTTCGTGCAGGCCCGCCAGCATCCGGAAGAAGTCCGCGCGCTCCTCGACCGCAAAATCACCTCCTTCGCCATGGAACTCATCCCGCGCATCTCACGCGCGCAGAGCATGGACGCGCTTTCTTCCCAAGCCGTCGTCGCCGGATACAAAGCCGCGCTGCTCGCCGCATTTCGCCTCGAACGTTTTTTCCCCATGCTCACCACCGCCGCCGGCACAATTCGCCCCGCGAAAGTGATGGTCATCGGCGCGGGCGTTGCAGGATTGCAGGCCATCGCCACCGCGCGCCGCCTCGGAGCGCAAGTTTACGGATACGATGTTCGCGCCGCCAGCCGCCAGGAAGTCGAATCCCTCGGCGCGAAATTCATTTCCGGCGACATCAAAGCCGAAGCCGAAGGCGGCTACGCCCGCGAATTGACCGAAGAAGAGCGCAAGACGCAGCAGGAAGTCCTCATGCAAACCGTGCGCATCGCGGACGCCATCATTTGCGCCGCCAACATTCCCGGCCG
>DASUAV010000033.1:0-3606 GCA_035763605.1 Candidatus Acidiferrales bacterium | reverse complement strand
ACCAAAATTCAGCGAATTTTGCGCGCCCGTGATGCTCACGGCAACTTCTCCAGCGCTGGCGAGCGCGGAAGCGGGGACACTCACTGTGATTTGCGTGCTGGTCGCGCTCGTTGGCGTCAACTGAGTGCCGGAACCGAAATTTACTGTGGGGCTTGCCGGAAATCCGAATCCCGTCAGCGTCATGGTGACGCTGCTCGAGCCAGCCGCAGTGCTCGCGGGCGAAATACCCGTGAGCGCGGAGGTGATGCCCGCAGCGAACGGCAACTGCAAGTCCCAAATGCCCCGGCCGTGCGTGCCGACTTGCAGGATGCGCGCGGTTTCGTTGAGCTTCAGCGAAGTGCATTCGACTTGCGGAAGACCGGATGCGAGTTCTGACCATGTTGTTCCCGTAACGCCCGCATTCGTGGTGACGAAGACGCCGACGTCGGTCGCTACGTAAACCGTGCTATTCGTCACATTATCCGGATCAACGACTATGTCATTCACTGGAGTGTTGGGAAGATTCCCGCTGATGTCCGTCCAGCTTTGCCCGCCATTGGTGGTTTCAAAAATGTGGCCGAGATTATCGTTAAAGCCCGAGAAGCCGGAGAACGCCGCGAACGCGGTGTTCGGTGTGGCGGGGCTGGCAACAACTTGCGTTACGACGCGACCAGGCGTATTCGCCTGGTCAATTTCCGTAAACGTCGGCGAGATGGAATTCACATTGTTTGATACCCAAATCCTGCCGACGTCAGTGCCTACGTAGATCGTGCCGGATGAACTCGGAGCGACGGCCAAGCTGGTGATGACGCACTGACCTTGCGAGCAATTCGGATTCGAGGTCGAGCCGGTCAAATCCGGCGAGATGATGTTCCACGAAATGCCGCCATTCGCGGACTGCCAAACGCGAAACGTTCCAAAATACAAATTTTGCGGATTGCTTGGGTCAAGCACGAACGGCGGAATGAAATTCTGGCTGTCGCTGTCCATCGCGGCATTATCGAGGCCAATCCAGTTCTCGGCGTTAGGGCCGGGAACGCCGTCGACCTGATTCTTATTCACTTCGAAACTGCCGGTGGCGGCGCACGCTGCATAAACCGTGCTGGGAACCTGCGGATCAATGGCCGTCCAGCCGCCGTCGCCGCAGGCGTCCGTGTCATTCCAGGTCAAATTGCCGCTGAACACCGGCGTGCCATTGTCCTGCGAGCCGGCTAACGCGATTTGCGGATTCGAGGGATGAACCGAGGCGCCCGGATAGAATTGCGTGAGATTGAGCGTGGTATTCAGGTCCGACCACGCGACTTGCGTAGGCGCCGCGCCGGTCACAACATTCGAAGATGACCAAACACCGCCGTCATTGCCGGTGTAGAGCTTGCCATTAGGGCTGAACGCGAACGCGTGCGTGTCCACGTGAATGAAAGTCTGGCTGGTGGCGTCGCAGGAAACGTCAGACCAGGTATTTCCACCGTCCGTCGAGCGGATGACTGTGGAAATGCCCTGGCCGGAAGGGAATGGACCGCACTGCGTCGTCACACTTCCACCTGCCGCAGGGCCGCCGCCGAGGAAAATCAGATTCGGATCGCTGGGGCTGATGCCGATGGACATGTCGTAGAAGCATTGCTGATCGCAGAAGCCGGCGCCGGCGCTGTCGTCCATCAACAAGGAAAACGTGTTGCCGCCATCGGTGCTTTGGAAAAGGCCCAGCAGGCTGCTCGATTGATTTTGAATGTTGGCGATGGAAACAAGCAGTTCACCAGGCTGGCCGGACAGCGCCGGCGGTCCAACGGTGATGGTGATGCGACCGTAGCTTCCCTGTCCTCCAACCGGACCTGCGGCTGTGTCGAGGGCGGTGAGCAACTTCCATGTTGCTCCGCCGTCAGTGGACTTGTATACGCCGTTATCCAATTCTTCATCGCCGGACGAACCGCAAACGTTGCTTGCGCAGAAGGGAATGCCGAGAGCAGCGTAAGCAATGTTGGCGTTGTTAGGGTCGAATACCACTCCCGTGCCGAAGTCATTTACGGCAGGAAACCCAGCGCCGCCAACCGGCGGAAGTACGCGCGCCCAGTTCGCGCCGCCATCGCTCGAGCGCCAGATGCCCGAATTGGCCATGCTACTGACGCCTTGAATGCCCGCAAGAAGGACTTGCATCGCTCCGCTCGTTCCCGGCTGGACGGCCAGCGAACCGATGAACGGCCCTGCAACACCAGCGTTCGTTGGCGTGATGGTCGAAGGCGTTCCAGCGGTCACGTTCACGAACGTATTGTCTTTGGTACAAGCAGCGGTCGGAGGCGTCGCAGTGGTATTTACGGCGCACTTAAGCACGCCTGCGCCGTAGAAGCTGTCGAACGCGAAATTTTCCTCGCCCGTGCCGACGTAAACTGTACGTGTCGGGCAGCCGGTCGGATCCACGGCAAGCGAGCCGGTCGCCAGAGAAAGTTGACTATCCGTAAGGGGCGTCCAATTCGCGCCGCCGTTCGTTGTCACCCACAATCCGCCCTGCGCGCCTCCGGCGTAAATTGTATTGCCGCTCGCATCACAGGGATCAACCGCGAGTGCATTCACGCGACCGGAAGTCTGGCTGAAAAATGTGCTGTTCGTCGGCGCCGGGCCAATCGCCGTCCAATTGCTTGAGCTGATTGTGAGCGCACGCGCGCCTGTATTGATGGCTGTGTTGAAATTCGGCAGGCCGGATTTTTGCAGCAGACGCTGCATGAACGTGCCGTTCGCTGCGCGCATCTGCTGCAACTGCTGCATGGCGTGAACGCGCGCTCCCGCGGGAATATGCTTCAGCGGATAGGCGCGCTGGTGGAAAAACCACTGCGCGCGTTTGCGAATGAGCTGCGAGGAGTCCTTTTCGTGTTCCGGGCGCTCGCGTTTCGGCCCCTGTCCAGGCAGAGGTAGCATTATGACAATCAACCCAACCGTCAGCGCCGGCAAGCCCATGCTGAATTTATTCGCAGCCACGAACCTGCCGATGCGGCGAATTGCCGAGACAAAATTCCCTTTGCTCAGGAACACTTTTCGTCCTCCTCAACACGCAGCAACAATTTGAGAGTTCCGATTAGAATGTGATTTCTGATGCTTCAGCGCAATGCTCAAAACCGTTGCCGATGCAAATCAGGCAACCCACCGTTCACGCAAAAGTGGTACAGTCGCTCGGGGCTTAGATTCAGGCATGGCCGCTGAGGATGTAGCGGACAAGCGCGCATTTGTCCCCTTGCCCCGAATAAGCAAACCCGAACCGCGCCGCTGAGTTGCGCTGGCGACGAATTCGCGGAGAAATTGCGCGGGCAAAAGTCGGCGAGTCAACCGGGGGCGACGGGGGCTTTGCGGAATCGAATCGAGTGTTCGATAGTGGGACGGAATAGTCCCACTATCGGGCGTGCCGTAGCAAACAAACGAGAATACAATGCATCTAACTTACTATATAAGAGTGATTTAGGCGCGCGCTGCTATAGGTATTCGAATTGCGGTTGTGATCGTCGAGGGAGAATTCCTTGGATATCGTTCGGCCGGAAGTAAAGAGAAAAAAGCGCATCCGCAGGATCATATACATCGTGGCCATCCTGATCCTGCTGCCGCTGGTGACGTATGGACTTTCGCGGCTGAAACCTGCGCCGCCTT
>DASUAV010000032.1:0-12718 GCA_035763605.1 Candidatus Acidiferrales bacterium | reverse complement strand
GTGGGCGTGAGGCGATAGACGCGAACGCGCTGCTTGTTCTCGGAAATTTTCCAGTCGGCTTTGATCCAGCGCTGGCGTTCGAGGCGATGCAGCGCGGGATAAAGCGAGCCGGTGTCCACTTGCAGGATGTCGCCAGAGCCGTTGCGAATGGCCTGGCTGATGCCATAACCATGCTGCGGGCCCCACTGGAGAGTCTGCAAAATCAGCAGGTCGAGCGTGCCCTGCAGCAGTTCAACGCGATTCTGGTAGCGCGCCTTCACAGTTTCACCTCGGATGTAGAGTGCCTACATCCTAGCATGTAGGCGATCTACATGCACGAAGGCGAGCACGTTTTGTTCCAGTTGAGTGCCACGGCTAAGTTCATGACTGCTGCGAATTTGGAATGAAGAATGAAGCCGGCTGCTTTTCGCGGCGCGCGTTTGCGGGACGGAGAGTCCCAAAAACGAACACGTGATAATGGGAATTTTCGGCGGGCGGACACCGCTTCCCTTTTTGACCGCCGCATATTTCGCCAGCGCAGAACGTCGCGTAAACTGGCTGGATGTCAGTGCAGCCTCACATCGGCGAGACGAACGCCATGAGCGAATCGCTGCTGCGCCTGCTGGCCTGCCCGCGCGACCATTCGCCGCTGCAAATTCAGGACGGCGCATTAAAATGCGTGCAAGGCCACAAATTCACGATCGAGCAAGGCATTCCCATTTTTGCGGAGCATCCTCGAAGAGAACCCGTTCCGCTGAATATGCCGCCGTTGGGGCAAACGGAACAATCGTCCGCAGCGGCGCGCACACAATCTTCCGCAATCGATCCGTTTGTGAACGACTGGATTGTGAATACCAACGGCAATCTCTACTGGCGCACGCGTGGATGCCTGCCGCGATATCCGATTCCCGCGTGGCCGTTCGGCGAAGGCAAAGAAAGAATTTTAATCGACATCGGCTGCAGCTGGGGGCGCTGGAGCATTGCCGCCGCGCGCGCCGGCTTCCAGCCGATTGGACTCGATCTGCACGTTGATGCGCTGGCAGCGGCCGCGCGCGTGTCGCAGCAGCTCAATGTACGCGGCAATTTTCTCTGCGCCGGAGTGGAGCAACTTCCGCTTGGCTCGCGCAGCGTGGATTGCGTCTTTTCCTACAGCGTGCTGCAGCACATCGAGAAGAACACAGTGCTGCGCGGCTTTCGCGAAGTTGCGCGCGTGCTGAAACCCGGCGGCACGTGCATCATTCAGTTACCGAACAAAATTGGGCTGATCAGCATCGCGCAGCAACTTCGGCGAGGATTTCGCGCGGCCCGGCCCGGAAGTTTTGAGATGCGCTACTGGTCGCACGACGAAATCCGGCGCGGCCTGGAAACGGCGGGCCTGCGCGACGTGCGCATTCGCGCCGACGGATTTCTTTCGCAAAATCCGCAACTGGCCGATCTGGATTTGCTCTCGGCGCCGGGAAAAGCTTTGGTGGTCGTATCGTATGCCGGACGCAAGTTGGCAAACGCTTTACCAATTCTGACGCGCTTGGCCGACAGTTTGTGGATCGAAGCACGCACGCCGGAGTAACTTCTGCGTTTAATGCCCGCGTGCCGCACTCAACGCGACGGGCATTCGTATGACGGTAGTTCGTATTATGATGTGAGCGTGCGGAAGTGGCGGAACTGGCAGACGCGCCAGCCTTAGGAGCTGGTGGCCGAAAGGCCGTAGGGGTTCGAGTCCCTTCTTCCGCACCATTTGATTCCCGTTTAATTCACGCCGAATGGCAGGTCGCAAGACAGGCAAATCGTCTGTTCATCGCGTATCGTTTTGCCCGCAGCCGCATCCAATGCCCGCGTTACTTCTATGTTACTTATGGCCGAGCAGAAGGTCTTGCTATTGACAGTTATCCCTCGCTGGCTATAGAAGATATGCTTCTCAATCGCCAAGAGGCCCACCTTGGACCGCGAGTACGAGATTTTCGAGCAGCTTCCGGACGGCTCGCCAATCTGGAGAAGCCATGCCACGGGTCTGTCCGGTGCGCAGCAAAAGCTCCAGGAACTTGCGCGCACCACAACAAACGAATGCTTCGCGATGTACCTGCCGACGAAGGAAGTGGTGGCGCGGCTGAACGTCAGGACGACGCGGGGCAGGCGCGACAAACGATTGATTTTTCAAATTTCCTATGACAGCAAGCGCGCGACCGAGCGCACGCAAATTCTGCGCATGTGCGGATACGATGTGCTTTCGGTAATTGGAAATGAATCGGCAAAAATGATTTTGAGCATGCCGCAGCATTGCGACCTGTTCATCGTCGGGCACAATGCGCCGGAAGAGAATCGCATGGAAATGGTCGCGTGGCTGAAAGCGAAATACCCGAGCATACGAATTCTGGCGCTCAATTCTCCGGGAATCACGGAACTCGCGGGCGCTGACTACAATGTGAAGCTGAACGGCCCGGAAACGTGGCTGCCGCTGGTGACGCGTGCGTTTGGCACTTCGTAGGCAATCTGGCGCGAATTCCTCGCCGGTGCCAGCTATTACGAATTACGTTACATTGGATAGCGGCCTTCGGAATTCAACAGGCCACGAGAGATGCGCTGCGAGCGAACCAGCGCATGGCGCTCTTCGAAATGACGCTGCGCGCGGCGGCCCCATGTGCGCACAAAATAATAATTGATGGCCCCTCCCGCGCCGGCGCTGACGATAGGAATCAGCCGCGCCGCCCATTTTTCGGCGACTTCTTCGCTTAATTTCACAGCGACGCGGTCCATGAGAAACGGAACGAGACGCGCCACAGCTTTCTTCTCCAAAAATTCCCGGCCGAGGTCTACTCCCGCGGCGGTAGCGGCAGCCAGCCATAGATCTACAACTTCTTCTTCCGTTTGAAATTCGAATCCGTAGAGCAGGCTCAACTTTTGCAATAGGCGGAGCGTAATCGCGGAGAGAAAGCCGAGGTCCGGCACGACGGTGAGCAAGCCGCCGAATCCGAGACCCATACCTTCGAGCGCCGCGGCTTTGCAGGACGCGCGAATGGTGCTATCGGCATGAGGTTTCAAATGGTGCGGGCCGAGATAGAAAACGTCTTCCCATTTATCAATGGGCAAGCGGTGCGCGCGCTGCACATGATGCAGATAGGCGACGGGATCAATTCGCACGCGGCGGTAAGCTTCTTGGGCGCCGGCGCGAATGGACGCCCGCAGGGCCTGCGAGGAAAAAATCGGCAATCTTCGTTTCATCACACTTTAGATGCGCGGAGAATTCGAAAAGTAAGCGCACCAGAAAAACTTCTTGGTCTTTAATTTCAACAATTTTAATTTAATGAAGGGCGGTGGGATCCGCGTCGGATTGCGCTTCTTCGAGCATGTGTTCGGCGAGCAAGTCCCAGCTCACGAAATGCCCTGCCGCATCGGGCGCGCCGGTTTCGGGATCGTAGTTTTCATTCATGCCGCGGGTCTTGCGCAAATCGCTGACCAGCAGGTCTACGGTTTTGCGCGCCAATTCGATGGCCTCGCTCTTGTAACCGTAATTTTCCAGGCCGTGCATCAGCAAATAATTCGAAATGACCCACACCGGCCCGCGCCAGTAGCCGGAGCGCGGATTGTAGAGCGGTTCGCTTGCAGCGATGGTGCGCACGCCGTGAGGCGACCAGAATTCGCGCGGATTGAGCAGATGCGAGTGAATCATGGCGTCGGCCTGCTTCTTTGTCGCAATGCCAACCCACAGCGGGACGAAGTTGGTCCACGTTTGAATGCGAATGAATTTTCCGGTGCGCGAATCAATGTTGAAAAATGTGTTGTCCGGCGCGGACCACATTTTTACACGGACAAGATCGGCCAGCGCGCGCGCTTTCTGCTGAAACACCTGCTCACCGGCGGAATCTCCAAGTTTGTTAGCGAGCAGAGCCATTGCCAGATACTCGCGGTACAAATAGCACTGAAGGTCCACGCCTTCGCTGGTGTTCGCAGGATCATCGGAAACGGCGGGATTATTGTCCACGCCGCTTTCGACGCCATTGAACCAGCGGAAAAGCCCATCCGGCGAACGCCGCGCGAGCTCCCAGAACGCGAGCGTGTCCGCCAACTTTTGATAGTAGCTGCGGCGCGTATCGCCGCTCGGCTCGCGCAACCAGGTGTAATCGTTGAGAGTTTGCGATGCGCGTACGGCCATCTGCGCCAGAAACGGCTTGCACATTTGCGGGAGAGCATCCAGCGCATCGGTGGCAATTTCGCGCGGCGTGTAACCGACGCTCGCGTAATTCTCGCTGGTGAAGTCGAGAAAATCCTTCGCGGAGTTTTCGAGCGGCGCGCCTACGCCGTCATAGCTGAGCGCCACGCCCATGAAGTAGGTGTCCCAGTCAAAAAGCTGCGTATAAGGGCCTGCGGGAACGAGGTACTCGTGTTTCAGAATTCCGGCGGGAGACTTCACAATGTTCTGCTTGAAGCCGTACTTCGCGAAGAGCTGCGAAATTTCGCTTTGTTGCTGCGCTGGAGCTCTCGTGGCCGCGCAAAAAACCGGAATGAGCGCAAGCACGATGCCCAACCACAAATATCGCCATGCTCTCGGACGTTCCGTGCGCGGCGCTGCACGATCACGTATTCGCATGCGGACCGTAAATGGCCATTTTCGATTTGGGCAGGCGCGCCACGTCGTCGGCGCTAAGCCCAAAATTATCCTCGAGTAGTTCCGCCGGATTGCTCGCGAGCCATGTCGAGAGCGAGAGCTCCTGATATTCAGCGGCGGGAAAAGTAATCAGAATGCGCGTCGGCTCCGGCCCAACTTGTTCGATGTAATGTCCAAAGCCCTGCTGAATGAACGCGACCTGGCCGGGACTGAATTCCTCGACAGCCGAGCGCCCGTGCGCGCCAAAAATTCCCACGCGAGCGCGGCCGCTGATGAAGTATTGCCACTCGTCGGCATTGGGATGCCAATGCAATTCGCGCAGCGCGCCGGGATTCAGGTCCATAATCGCGCCAACGACGGTTTTGGAAATCGGGAAAATGCGCGAATCCACCACGCGTTCCTCACCGCCCGGCCACTTCTCCGGCTCGTGCGCTAGCAAGCGGAACTTATGCGCGCTCTGGCTCGGATGCGGGTCGCGGTCGCGCAATGGCGGCTGCTCCTTCGGAGGAACGCGCGCGGGCGTGATGTAAACTTCGCCCTTGGGCAATTGCGTGATGGTCTTCTCGCTCAAGCCTGTGTTGCGCGCGAGAATCTCCGGACGCGTGCGATTGAACCAATCCGTGACGCTGAACGTGCCGAACTCGGAGAACTGGCCGTCGTCGAAAACCAAAATGAAATGCGAATCGCCAGGGCCGAGATTTTGAATGGAATGCGGATGGCCCTTCGGGAAATACCAAGTGTCGCCGGGCCCGAAGTCATCAATCGCCGCTTCGCCAGTGGGGCCGAGAACCGTGGTGCGCACGTTGCCGCTGATGACGAACGCCCATTCCGCGGCAATCGCGTGCCAGTGCAGCTCGCGCATCGCACCGGGCTTGAGCACCATGGAAACACCGGCAACGCTCTTCGATACGGGAAATTCCGCGACGGTGACTTCCTTGGCCGTGCCGCCCGGGCCGGCATAGCCGGTGGAACCGTCGAGATCGTATTTGAAATTTTCGAGCGGCGGGGATTTGTGCTTTTCTTTGCGGACTTCGGGCATCTCATGAGTTTGATGATTTTGCGGAGCAGAATGGTGCTTCGCCGCGAGCAGTGACGTCAGCGAGAGTCCCGCGGTCGTCAGCGGAATCGCGCCCAGCACGCTGCGGCGCGAAAGTTTGGTCAGGTCAAGCGTGCTTCCATCCGTCGGCAAATTCTTGGACACGTCCCCTCCTGATCATTTAAGTTGGCTGCGCAAAGGATATTCCTGCGCGCCGCCGCGCGCAAACAAAGAATGCGCTGTGACACAATTTTATTAACCTCGCCAATACGCGGCTTGGGGCTACGAAAAATCAATTCGACGTGAGTTTTTGCGGGAGGATCGCTGTAAAATCTTTCCGCATGGCAAGCGAGAACAAAATTCTGCGCATCGCTTTTCAGGGCGAACGCGGCGCGTTCAGCGAAGAGGCCGCCGTACATCTGCTCGGCGGAAAAATCGAAACTGTGCCGCGTCCGACGTTCGAGGCGCTTTTTTCGTCCATCGCCGACGGGCTCGCCGATTACGTTCTCGCGCCTATAGAAAACACGCTGGCCGGCTCGGTTCACAAATCGTACGACCTGCTGCTTGAGAGCAAACTCCATGTAGTCCGCGAAACGATTTCGCCGATTGTTCACAATTTGATTGCCGTGCCCGGCGCCCCATTCGAGCAAATCGCATCGGTGGAATCGCATCCCGTCGCGCTGGCGCAATGCGAATCTTTTTTTCGCGCGCATCCTCGGATTCGCCGCGTGGCCTCGCTTGATACCGCCGGAAGCGTTCGCGATGTTATGCGCGCCAGCGATCCTTCGCGCGCAGCCATCGCCGGAAAACGGGCCGCGGAGATTTACGGCGGAAAGATTCTTCGCGAGCATCTCGAAGATCATCACGAAAACTGGACCCGCTTTCTGCTGCTCGCCGCCGCGCCGGAAATCATCGAGAACGCCGACAAGCTCTCGCTCGTTTTGCATCTAGAACACAAGCCCGGAGCGCTCAAGCGCGCGCTCGAGGCCTTCGCCGGACGCGGCATCAATTTGCTGAAAATCGAGAGCCGGCCCATTCCCGGCCAGCCCTGGGAATATCGTTTCTATCTCGATCTGCAAACGTCGCTCAGCGGCACACAAACTCAGCAGGCGCTCGAAGAATTGCGCACACACGCCCGCGATTTGCGCGTGCTCGGCTGTTATCCCTCTCACAAGGCGCGAACAGCGGAAAAATCCGTCTGACCGCCGATTTCGGCGCGCTTACTTTTTCGGCCGCATACTTTTCCGTTGCCTAATTAATGTCTGCCGCCAAGCTGGCCCTTCGTACAGGTAACGCGCGCGTCTCCGCGTACGAGCGGCCTATTGTGAATGTCCGCGCCCCCGCCAATACTTTCCTTATTATGAGAATGAAACCTGTGGTGGTGATTTTAGCTGCATCCCTTTTGAGCGGCGCCGCATTCGCGCAAGGCCAGCGGAAATTCAACTGGCTGCCCGCCAATGACGAAACAGCCACGCTCGATCCCGCGAATTATTACAGCGGCCGCACGTATCATCCCGGCGCGGACGGCGGCAATCTGCATGTGGACATCAAAGCGCAGCAGCCGGTCACCGTTTTCATGGTGGATGCCGAGGAATGGAGCGGCGCGATGCTGCATCCCGAAGGGCTCGCGAATCTGCACGAAGTCTGCCCGCGCACGCACATCACCGCTACCACTTATACGTGTTTCATTCCGGGCCAGCCGATGACGCTGGTGATTCAAGATGAGCGGCCCAGCACAGGAAAAGCGGTCTTTACGAGCATCGACGCTGCGCTGAATACGACCCCGAGCCCACTCAGCCGAATCGCCGGCGCCGGGCTGGCTTCCATGCTTTCCGGCGGAACGCCGGCCAAGAAGCATTACACCGCGCCCAACGACGTTCACGTGCAGTACTACCGCTGGGATTGTGTTGAGAATTGCGTTCAGCCGGAATTTCAGTGGGTGCGCATTGTCGGTGAGAAATACAAGCTGACGCCGCTGCCGAAAATTTACGGCGGCTACACGCCGGACTACGACGGCGAGCAGATCAGCGTCATCATCAAAGCGCCGGTGCCGATGCTGGTGACGGTCTTGCCCTCCAGCATCGCCGATCAGGTTTACTCGAATCCGCAAGTTCTCGATTCAGCGCTGCAGAAGAACGCCTGCCAGCAGCGCGCCGTGCAGAAGCTGCAATTCCAGTGCACGTTCAACGCCGCCGACGGGCCGCAATCGCTGGTTGTCGTGCCGGAGAATGGCTCGCGCGTGCCGCACAAAAACACGGAAGTCACGTGGTTCGCGAATGAATGCGTGGACCATTGCGACGTTCTGGCGCAGAATCAAGCTCCCGCGCAGCCACAGCAAAAGTAAACTCGACGCAACTGCGCACTGATAGCTTCTGACAGTCTGGCGGGACTCGCCCCGATTGACACCATGAAACACGCAGCAGGATAATTTTGTTTGGCGCGGAGGCGGGAAACATGGCCTCTTATCGACTTGGACCATGCCTCACGTCGGACGGGGAAGCCGGTCGATCCTGTTTGGAACTGCTGCGGCACGCGACTGCGGCGGAGAAGCCCCAGGAAACCCCCAGATAGGTCTGTCACCCGGAGCCGGAGCGCGCGCTCCTGCTCATATCCGAATCCCGCCTCCGCGCAATCTGCGTTGCCCGCCGAGCCGGTGATTCTGTTGCGCCAGTTAGTAGTGTTGAAACCCATGCAGCTGCTGACTCAGCGAGTAAGCCCAAGGCCGCAAAACCCTTGGGTTAGTCGGCAGCCCACGAACCGAATGCTCGCGGTTCTCGTCAGAGGATTCTCGCGGCGGATGGTCCGGCTTTGCGTTGGGCACGGGCTTTTCGCCTCGCGAGCTGAATCTCTTTGCGCTGAGCGCCCGCATTGGCTGTGCCGTGGTGTACATAGCTTCGTCGAGGACCGAGCCTGAGTTCGCCTTAGCGACCGCAAAAACGCTAAACGCGTTTCCGTTGACATAGGAGGTCGAAATATAATCGGCCACCATGCCCAGGGGGGCCACGTCTCCGGCGGTCCCAGTCTGAGCCAGCCAACTCACCTTCATTGGACCCGCCAGCACCGTCGGTGCGGTCCAAGTTTGTCCTCCGTCGGTGGAGGAAATGAAACCAACATATAAGTCGCAATTAGATCCGCAAGCGGACACTGGATAGTAGTAGTAAGTCATGGTGAGATGGGCTGCGGCTCCCGAAGTACTGCGGTCAACGGCGAGTCCGGGCAGAAAGTGGTCCACATTGCTATCCAGCGGATCAATGGGGATTCGGGCCGGCGAAGTCCAGTTCACTCCATCAGTCGAAGTGGCCAACACGATATCGTTCGCCGCGCAGTTCAAGCGGAATCGGCAATCCTGCCAGACGACATATGCGGTGCCTGCGGCGTCCATTTCCGCGGAAGGAAGCGGTGGGCTTCGCAGGTTCCCGTCTTCGGCGTGGTCTATGAGACTCGCGAGCACCGTCGTAGCGCTCCAGCTCGCGCCGCCGTCACTGGAAATAAACGAGAGCAGCGTGTTACTGAAGCCCTGCTCCATCGGTACAATCACGGTCCCATTCGGCTGCACGAGTTGCTGCGTGCCGGTGCCGTGGACGAGGGCAGGGGAATGCAATGGAGCTTGCCACGTTAACCCACCGTCTTTCGAAATGCTAACCGTAATAATTCCTTTGACAACGCTGCCGCTGCTAACGTACATCGCGTAGCAATTTCCGTAGAACGGGCTGCTCGGGGTGCTGTCGCAGGCGATCCAGCTTTTGTCGTACTGTCCAATCGCGTTCACTGCGATGGGAGCACCCCATGTAAGTCCGTCGGACGACCGGCTGATTTCGAGTTGTCCCATCGCCGGATTCCCGTTTGCATCATCAATTCCCGCGCCCGTCAAGATTAGCCATTGGCCATGCGCCGCATCGTGCGCCACGGAGGGATCGCCGCTTCTGTCAAACGTCCCCCCTTCAGACTTCGTAATTCCCGGGAGTAGCCCACTTGTCCACGTCGTTCCTCCATCGGTCGAAGTGGCAAACCCGACGGCCATCGCCGCGCCGTTGAGAATTCGGCTGACCTGAAACGTGCTCACCATCGTCGAGCCGAATGCGAAGGTATCCGGTTCCACTTCCGTAAGGTGCTCCCCCATTCCGCCGGAAAACGTGTCACTGCTGATTTCGACCAATGGCACAGGAGGATACGTTACGGTCACGGTAAAGGCGGCAGACTTGGTGGAGTCTGCAATGGAAGTGGCCGTGACCGTCGCGGCTTGGACGCTGTTCACGCTCGACGGTGCGTCATACTCCACGGAGCCTGCCATCGGGCTTTTCAAGGTGCCCGGGCCCGCCAGCGACCACGTAACTCCCTTGCCCGCGCGATCGTTCGTTACCTGAGCGTTAATGGGGAGGCTTTGGCCCTGCTGGATGGTCTGAGAGTCACCGCCGGGAAAGTTCACCGAAATCGGCGGCGTGCTGAAATTTTGGCAACCGCACACAATCAACAATGTCACGCACACCAGCAATTCCAATGCATGCTTTCGACTCATGTCGGCATCCCTCCGGCGCAGTGGGCTCAGCCTTCATCGGCAGAGTGCACACACGTTCTCTCATGCGCCCTCTGCGACGCAATTCCCGGCATCTCCCCTGTCAGTGAATTTCTTGTCCTCTGGTTCCTCTGGCCAGACCGATATGCGCCCAGTCATTGAAGTAACAACTCATGGGTGGTAAGCTTCCACCAAAATTGAGGGTTAGCCCGATTCCCATTCATGGTTCGCCTCGCCGTTTAGCCGTCGTCCAGTTCGGTTCGTTCGAGCTGGATTGGGAGGCTGGAGAACTCCGCAATAATGGCGAGCGTGTCCACATGCAAGAACAGCCTTTCAAACTGCTGGCCACGCTGCTAGAACGGTCCGGTCAAGTGGTCACCCGGGAGGAGTTGCGTGCCAAACTCTGGCCCTCAGACACCTTCGTTGATTTCGATCATGGGCTCAACAAGGCCATCAACAAGCTCCGCGAAGCTCTCGGCGACTCCGCCGAAGTACCTCGCTTTATCGAGACGCTGCCTAAGCGGGGCTATCGTTTCGTCGCTCGTACAGAGGAACGTCAGACGCCAAGGGGCAACGCTTCTATCGATTCGATTGCTGTCTTTCCTCTCTCCACATCGCTCCCAGATCCCGATCTCGACTATCTCGCCGTGGGAATTCCCGGCAGCATCATTCATAGTCTTTCGCACATCCCTAGACTACGCGTGATTGCGTGGAACAGCGTCGCGCGCCAAGAAGAGAACAAACAAGATCCCCTCGCCATCGGACGGTCAGTCGGCGCGAAAGTGATCCTCGTCGGCCGCATCTGGCAACGCGACTCCAAGCTGCGCCTCCACGTCGACCTGATTGACACCGCCAATGGCGAAGCACTATGGGGTGAACAGTATGATCGCGATCTAACCGAACTGTTCGCCATCCACGACGACATCGCCCGCGAAGTGTCCGCACGTCTCCGCGTCAAACTTACCGGTGAAGATACCACTCGCCTTACCAAACGGCAGACGGAGAACCTCGAGGCTTATCAGCTGTACGTCCGCGCGCGACGCTGGTGTGAAAAGCGCTCTGCCGAAGGATATAGGCGCGGCATCGAATATCTCAACCGCGCCACTGAACTCGATTCGAACTTCGCACTCGCGCATGCCGAACTCGCCCAATGCATTTCCGTCCCGTGCTATTACGGTGCCGCAGACCCAAACATTGCCTATCCCAAAGCCCGTGCTCTTGCGTTTCGCGCCCTCGAGCTCGATTCCAATCTTGCCGAAGCTCACGAAGTGTTAGCCACGACGCTGAAGAATTACGATTGGAATTGGGAAGCGGCCGAAAAAGAGTACAGGGTCACCATCGATCTGAATTCAAATTACGCCAACGCTCATTACCACTATTCATACCTGCTCGCAGAGCAAGGGCGTCACAGCGAAGCAATTCACGAAATCACCGAGGCTCTTAGCCGCGAGCCGATGTCTCCGCTTCTCAACGCCGGCCTTGCTTTTGTCCTTCTTCACGCTCGCGAGTGGAGCCGCTGCATGGAACAAGCTCTCACCGCGCTCGAAGTTGATTCCAATATGACTCTTAGCTATTGGACCCTCGGCGTTGCCTATGAAATGACGGAGAGGTATCCGGAAGCCCTCGAAGCCTATCGCAATTGTGAGAATGCCGGTGGCGGACTTGCTTTCTCCAAAGCGTTTGTCGCTCACACGTATGCCTGTTCAGGGAAGATCGAGGCGGCGCGCGGTGAGCTTCGTGAGCTCTACGAGCTCGCGAAAACTGTCTATATACCCAACGTTGCTTTTGTCATTGCCTACGACGGCCTGGGCGAGGTTGACCGTGCTCTTGATGCTCTCGAATCAGCCTGCTCTCGGCGCGAGACCAACCTGATCGACATCAAGAACTGGCCGCACTTCGATGCCATTCGCCATCACCCACGCTTTCATGCCGTCGAGCGCCGCGTTGGCCTTAGAAAATAAACACTGCTGTTGTTGACGTGGGCGAGCTTCCAGGACCTCGGTTGCCCTGTGCCATGTGAGACCTATGAAGGGCGCGTGCGAGGCGGCCGGGGTGCATCCACGTACATTCACCCGAGTGGTCACGTATTAGTTGCTCGAACCGAGCTCCGGAGAGTGCGTTACAGTCCAGAAGGGCCGCGCGACTCTCTCGAGGCGGCATGGCCAGAGGGCAAACGGCGAGACGCGAGCGCGTCGCGAATCGCGGAAATCAGCACCAGCGAGGGACTGGCTTTGTGCACCATAGCAAAAAAACCCGCCTTCTTCGCTTCCCTCTCGAGATACTCCGACTCCAATAAAGTGAAAAGCATCATCGGGGAGTTCGGCAGGAATTCGCGAATTTTGCGGCCCGCACTGATGCCGTCGCATCCGGGCATAATTAAATCAATAATCAACAGGTCGGGCTGCCCCTGCGCGGCTTGCTCGATGGTGGCCGGACCGTCGGACGCTTCGCAGCAAACTTCCCAGTCATAACCGGATTTAAGAATGAGCTGTTTTATTTCTACGCGCACGCGCGCGTGGTCGTCAGCAATCAAGATGCGAACAGCCATTTTTTTTCGCGTCACCCTTCGTGATTCAAAAGCAAAAAAAAA
>DASUAV010000031.1:0-4189 GCA_035763605.1 Candidatus Acidiferrales bacterium | reverse complement strand
CATATAAATCGGAATCCCTTTGCGGTAGGCAATGGTAAGTTCCCCGGAAGTACCGCCGCTCTGCGTATTCGCGTCCGCCCAGAAGCAAACCAGGTAATCGGCCTTGTTCTCGATCAGATCCAAGTCGAACTGGATGATTTTGCGCACGACGGCGCGGAAACGCTCGATATCCGCCGTTTTCCAGTCGCGGAAGTGCGCTGCTTCCTCGTCGGTGAGATTTTTCTTTTCATCTTCGGCGGGATCGTAAACGCGATGGCCAAGCTGTTCGCGCAGAAACGGAGCGAGCTTTTGCCGCCACATTTTCCCGCCGCCGTTCGCGAATTCAATGGGACCGCAAAGATAGGCCAGCATGAAGTTTTAGGACGCAAGACTGTAGCATAGCGGGCGCCTGCCGGAAAGAATGACGAACGCATAAATTTGCAGGAGGAACTGGAGCGGCCGAGGGGACTCGAACCCCCGCCTACAGCTTGGCAAGCTGTCGTACTACCCCTATACTACGGCCGCAAACGCGCACAAATGGAGCAGCAACGTTTATAACATGCGCCGCGCCCGTGCGACAAGCGCCCGCGCGGATACACGTTTCCTCTCCGAATGACGAATCGCCGCCGTTCCGTCTGAATGCGTTTTAATTGACTTCGAGGATTCGAGTCGCCTTGACGATGGGAGATCTCTTCTGTCGTTCGGCGAAGCTCACCGCTCGTTCCCTGTCAATGTAAACGCGCGCAAACTTTTCGCCGTCGTGATAATAGACCGTAACTTGCCAGTGACGGTGTTTGCGCCGCCGATCCGTTCGGAATCGCGAGGTTCTCTTTCTTGATTTTCCCGTGGATTTTTTCTTCACTTGGCTTCCTTTTTTTTGTCGCGGGAGTATCGCAACTTCGCGGCATTTGCGCAAGTCACAAGTTGATTACGGGCCTGTTCCTCCGGCCAGTCTGGCATGGCCGTAGCAGACCCGATAATCGTTACGAAACTTTAGCGACGTTTTTGCGCTGCTCACGTCTAATCACTTTGACAAAATAGTGCGGAACTTTTGATACCCGCCAGGCGTATTACACAGTGACAGGGGAAAATGGAGAGCGGTCATGGTCATGAAACTGGAGAACGAATTGCTAATCGAAGATCCGCGCAATCACTCGCCCGAGTGCGTTGAAACCCTCCGGCGGCTGCTGGCAGGCGGAGCGCGCGTCGAGGCGGATCCCAAGCGCTCGGATTTCTATGAGGTAGGGAGCGGTTCCGACGTCTACTACATTCACATCTCGCCGGTCAGCGGCAAAATCCTTCTGCTCGCGACGTGGGCGAAAGAGCCTGTGCGCGGCGAGGAAGTCGGCGCATTCCAGGCCGCTTAACCGCAAATCAAATTTCAGGTGAGCAAATCAGCGGCTTTGAAGCCGAGGTCTGTCAGGATCTGTTTGTTTAGCTTATAGACTTGCGGCGCATCGCTGGTTTTCACGTACACGGAATCCTTGTCCGCCGCGGAAATCTCGACAATCGTCTTCTTGCCGGACTTGTCCGTGAACGTCACGGTGATAACCGGCTTTTTCAGGCGTGCCAGAATCGACGCAGATGGCGCATCGTAAATCTCCGTGGCGCGCGCGTTCTCGATTGGGTCGGTCAGCTTCCAGCCCTGGACGGCTTTTCCCTTATCCGCGGCAGGCTGCACCATCTTCCACTCGTCGGTCTTCCCCTGCGAGCATTCGATTAAGCCATTCGCGTTTTGAACGGTGACGCTAGCGACATTCGTCGGATCGAAGTGCAAAATTTCCTTGTCGCGTAAATCGAAGAATTTCTTGTCAAACGAACTGTAGATCGTGGAATCCACGCTGAAAATAATCGGTCGTGAGAGGTCGCGCCCGTAATAGTCGTTTCCCTTCTTGCTGAAGGCCAGACGAAACTGCTTGCCGTCTTTGCCCGTGGCGTCAAGCGTCACGTCGGGATGCGCGAGGCCATACTTCGCCAGATCAGAAGGTGTTTCGCTGGCCACCTTTGTGAATTTGTCCGTTGAAAGCGAACTGACCATGCTGTCCACGGCTTCCGAGTCCGCCAGGGTTGGCTTCGGCTGGCTGATTTCCCAGCCCGCCTGCGCTTTTTTCAACGCAATCGTGCCGCTGGCGTCATGGAGCGTCAGCGCGGTCACCTGCGAATCGCTCATGTCGAGAATGGAGCGGTCGCGCAGATCGTTCACGGATTTTTCGGCGTCGCCGAGCAGAGAGGCCGGAAGCAACGCGATGCTTTGCGGCTTTGAGCTGTCAATCAGCGCGTACACGGAATTGTTGGAAAAGTCTTTGTCGCCAAGCTCGATGGTGTGCCGCGCGCCCTTAGCATCTTGGAATTGAATTTTCGCTGCTGGCGAGGCGAGGCCGTATTTCGAAAGATCATCCCCGGCCGCGAACGAGCGCTGAATTTCCAGATTGCGCAAATCGGCAGTGATGCCGTCCACAGTGGCGGAGTCCGCTTTCGATTCGATGGGCTTGGTAAGCTCCCAACTGGAACCTTTTTTCTGCAACACGACTGCGTCGCTCTTGCGTTCGAGAGTTATGCTCGAAAAATCCGCCGGCTTGGCCGAAAAAGCCGGTTTGAACGCTTCCTCGGCGCTCGTTTTTGGGGCGTGCTTGCTATCGTAAAAATAGACGAACGCGCCAAGAGCAATCGCGATGACCAGAATGATGAGCGTGCTTTTTTTCATCCCAGGAATCCTGTTAGCGGCGTTTCAGCCAGATGACCACTCCGGCGGCGATGACAAACAGTGGCAGAAAAATCTCGCTGGTCCAAGCCAGCCCGCGCTGCTGCGCTTGCGTCAGCGTCACGCGACGGTTCGCCGCCTGCTTTGGCCGGATGGAAATCAAATTCCCCTCTTGCGAGAGCCAGTTCACCGCATTGAAAAACAGATCTCCGTTGCGCTGCTGGCTAATCCACTGATTGCTGGCGAATTCGGAATTCCCGATGACCACCAGCCGCGCGTCGTCTTTGCCCGAGCCGTTTTCCGCGGCAACGCCCAGTGAGAGCGGCCCGCGCTGATCTTTCTTAGGGTCGTATTTCACTGTGCCGTTTCCGAGACTCGCTACGGTGAAGCTCGCCGGCGAAGTTTTCAGGAGTTCGATGGCCTCCGGTTGAGTTTTCGATTTGTCCGCGACAGCAACCGTCCGCGCCAGCGGAAAAAACGTCATCGAATTTTCGAAATTACGAACAATGGGGCTTTCTCCGTAGTTCACCACCAGGGGAATCGCCGGCCCCGCTCCAAGAAGGCGGCCCACGCCGCTGACGTCTATCACGTAATCGCTGCCCACATTTACGTTCCACGCCTGCATCACGGGTTCCAGCTTCGGCTCCGTTCCCGGATCCAGCAGGAACATCGCCTTCCCGCCGTTCTGCAGATATTTCTCGATCATCTCCGCTTCCTGCGGAAAGAACGACTTCGTCGGTCCGGCATCCACCAGCACGCTGCAGTCGGAAGGCACGCTGCCCGCGCTCACCAGGTTGATGGTCTTGACCTGATAATTCTCCTTCTCCAATTCGGTGTTCGCTTCGCTGAAGCCCTTCCCATCCGTGCTGCTCGTGGACTTTTCTCCATGCCCTTCGACGAAGCACACCGTCTTGACCGTGGTCGAGACCGCCTTCAAAATCGCCGAAGTAATGTCCTGCTCGGTCGTTTCCTCGGGCCGCTCGATTTTCGCGCCGTTGACCACAACCACTTGCCCCATGCGTTCCACATCGTATTTCTTCGCCAGCTCGGGATGCTCCTGCGGATCCACCACCGTAAACTGAATGTGCGGATTCTCCGACGCGTATTCGGCCATCCTGTCTTTCATGGCCTGCACTTGCTGCGCGTCCGAACCGGAATTCCGGTCGAACATGAACACCTGCACGTTCTGGCGAATCGGGTCGATGATTTTCTTGGTCTGGTCGGAAAGCGTGTAGAGCTTCTCGCTGGTCAGGTCAAACGTCTTGTGATGCCTGTAGCCCAGATAATTGAGGAATACGAGAATGGCCAGCACGGCGATAATCAGCACGCCGGTATTCGCGCCCATTTTCGATGAACGTTTCGAGAAAAATGCGATGATTCCGCGGAATCCGAGAACAATCCACGCCAGCACCAGCACGCCGCCGGCAATCAGCAGAATTTTGCTAGCCAGATCGAGTTCTTCAATAACGGTGTAACGAACATAGCCCGCCACCAGCAGTAGCAATCCAA
>DASUAV010000030.1:0-60847 GCA_035763605.1 Candidatus Acidiferrales bacterium | reverse complement strand
GGATTGCTATGCGCGGGAATTGAGGAAAGATATGAGCCACAAACAGGCCAGTCAAAGGAACGAGTATCGGTGTTGCATCGAGATCAATCAAAATGGAAAGTATTCCGTGCGCATCCAGGCGCGTTTTGGCAAGGGCTGGTCCCTTCCCCTGTTTTTCCTGGTTTCATCCTTCGATGCAGCTATGAAAAGACTGGAGGAGGCTTTGCAGCTGCTCCAGCGTGACGAGGAGCGGCTCTGGTTCTGGGGAGTGGAGCGAAGCGATGACCCCAAACTTGCGGCTGAACTGCTCACACCCATGGGATTGCATTACGACCACAGACAGGACTTCCCGCGACGGCTGGCGGACTTCACGGTAGCTCCGGGCCGAAGCATACCGGCATTCCGGCTGGCACAAGCGCGACGGACGCTGGCGGAGTCGGTCACGGTAGGACGGGCAGCGCTCGCCAGCGACTAAGCGGCGGGCTCGCCGCTACTTGGCGCGGATAATAACCTCGCCATGGGCGACCACATGGTCATTGATCGCCAGGCGATACTTGAATGAGCCGGACCCAATGCCGGGCCGAGGCGTTCCGCTCATAAGTCTGGTTCCGGGCGGTGCCTGGAACACGTTTGATGAAAATGGGCAGCGCTGCGGGTCGAATTCGACACGAAGATTCCCAGCCTGCGCCACCCAGACGACTTGATCTGAGCCTTCCAGCAAAACCACCTCAGGCAAAACACCAACGAACACGATTTTCTCGGTCATATAAACGCGCATTTGCGGGCGCGGCTCTGAACCATAGCATACCAACGCCACATTTCGATAAAGTTAGTGAGCTATGAGCCGCGCACCGCTTCAGTGATATGGCGCGATGAAATTCCGAAGCTGTCCAGCAGTTCATCCGGTTTGCCCGAGCGTGGCAGGCCGTTCACGGCGAGCTTTTTGAAGCGCGCGGGAGCCGCTTCGATTTCGGCGAGGGCAGAAATCACTGCTTCGCCTAATCCGCCTTCGGGATAATGGTCTTCGACGGTAAGGAGGAAATTGTTGCAGGCGCGCAGATGCTCGGCCAAGCGTGATCCTTCAATCGGCTTCACGCAATAGAGGTCAATGACGCGCACAGAGATATTTTCAGATTTCAACTGCTCATAAGCTTTCAAAGCCTCGTGTACGGTGATTCCCGCGCCGACAATGAGCGTGGAGTCGTTTTCGCTTTGGCGTAAAACGTGAAATCCAGGCACAGGGAACTTTTCATCAGCGGAATACAACAGCCGAGTTTTGGGACGCGAAGTGCGGATGTACGTGATTCCCGGCAGACGCGAGGCCTGCTCGGTAAGGCGTTCAGCCGAATAAGCATCCGAGGGATATAAAATTACAGAGCCATGCACAGCGCGAAATGCCGCAATATCTTCGAGCGCCATTTGCGACGGTCCATCCTCGCCAATGGAAATGCCGCAATGCGAGCCGCACAGTTTGATCGGGCTGCGACTGATTGACGCCATGCGCACCTGATCGTAAGCACGCGAGAGGAAGCACGCGAACGAGGAGAGAAAAGGCACTTTGCCTCGCGCGGCGAGTCCTACCCCGACCGCAATCATGTTTTGCTCGGCGATATAAGCCTGAAAGAACCGATCCGGAAAAGCCTTGCCGAATATCTCCGCGAACGTGGAATTCTTGACATCTCCATCGAGAACCACGATGTAAGGATTCACCGCGCCGATCCGCTTCAGCGCGTTTCCATACGCCTCGCGCGTGGCGACCTGCGCGTCGCCCTTGTAGCTGGGCGCCGGCGGCTCAGGGAAAGAAGGGGGCTCAGGCAAATCCGTGCGCGCGTAAGAACGTCCCGGATCCGCGGGTAACTCGATTGGACCGCCCAATTCCGCGACAGCTTTGCCAAGTTGCTCTCTGGAAAGCGCCTTGCCGTGCCACCCATCTTTATCGGCGAGGAAGCTGACGCCGTGGCCTTTTATCGTTCTCGCGACAATAGCTTGAGGACGGCCCTTCGCCGACGTCGCGCGGTCGAGCGCCGCGATAACTGCGGGCACATCATGCCCGTCAATCACCTGGGTATCCCAGCCCTGCGCCTCGAATTTTTTGCGGTAAATTTCCATATCGTGCTGGTACATCGTGCGGTCGCTCTGTCCGAGTGCATTGATGTCTGCCAGCGCAATCAAATTGTCGAGAGCATAATGTCCGGCGAATTCCGCCGCTTCCCAAACGTTCCCCTCGGCCAACTCGCCATCTCCGAGCAGCACAAAAACACGCGTGCCGAGGTTGTCAAGCTTCGCCCCAATCGCAAGCCCTGCGCCGACCGATAGACCTTGCCCGAGAGAGCCCGTGGCCGCGTCAACGCCCGGAATTCGCGGTGTCGGATGGCCTTCCAATTCGCTGGAGAATTGCCGGAGGGTCATCAGCCTTGACGCGGGAAATACGCCCGCCTCCGCCAGCGCTGCATAGAGCACAGGCGCGGCATGGCCCTTCGAGAGCACAAATCGGTCGCTTTCCGCGCCGTTAGGGCTGCGCGGATTGAATTTCATCGCATGGAAAAACGTTGCGGCCACAAGTTCCGCCGCTGAGAGGCACGAAGTCGGGTGTCCTGAACCCGCAGCTGTGGTCGCCATCATAGAAAGAATTCCGAGCCGGCGTGCTTTTTCGCGAATTTTTTCGATATTGGCGGTGGATGATTGCGGAGTTGCTTTCGGCGTTGCGGTCATAAATCCCCCCTTCGGAATCTCTTTCAATTTTACTCCTGTCGGGAGGATGGCGTTCCAGCCGAGTTGTCAGTTTCCCACTGTAGGAGGAGGACTTGCATCGCGGCCGAAGCGAATGCCGTGAGCTTCCGGGCCAAAGGCAATGGCAATCGCTCCCGCCGCGAGCACGACGCATGCAAAAATCCCCATAGCGTGGCCATACGAAAGGTGTTTGGCCATCAACGCTTCCATTTGGGCGCTTGAGGCGGCGAAAACCACTCCGAGCTGGTAGGCGAACCCCGGGAAAAACCCGCGCAGCGTATCGGGAGAGAGCTCATTGATGTGCGCTGGGATCACACCCCACGCTCCCTGCACCATGAATTGCATCAGGAAAGCGCCCAGAAGGATGATGCCGAAATTTGGCGCCGCAATCCACGCCGGAATCAGCACAATCCCAAGAAGCAGGCTTATCACCATCGCGCGGCGGCGTCCGCGGCGGTCGGAATAAAGTCCCACGAGAATGCCGCCCAAAATGGCGCCGATCATCGAAATCGCCGTCACCAGTGCGGTTGTTCCGGGAGTGTATCCGCGCTGCGATTGCAGGAAAGTGGGATAGAGATCCTGCGTGCCGTGCGATATGAAGTTCACCAGCGCCATCAGCAGCACAAGGTACCCAAAGCGCTTGCCGTTGCGGAAAATCGACTTCCAATACGTTCGCCAGTCAAGATGCGAGGCAGTCGCTTCCCACGCTTTGCTTTCCTTCACTTTAGAACGGATGAAGAGCGTGAGCAGCGCAGGCAAGCCTCCGATGAAAAACATGGCGCGCCAGCCAAAACGCGGAAAGACAAGCCAGAAAGCGATCGCAGCGAGCAAGTATCCAAAAGCATAGCCCTCCTGCAAAAAACCTGAGATCATGCCGCGGCGTTTTTCGGGCACAGACTCGAGCGCCAGCGACGCACCCACGCCCCATTCGCCGCCCATGCCGATTCCGTAAAGCAGGCGGAGAAAAATGAAAACGGAAAAGCCGGGCGCGAGTCCGGAAAGAACCTCCACAATGGAATAGAAGAGGACATCCAGCATCAACGGCAGCCGACGTCCGTAACGATCCGCCAAAAGCCCGAAAAGGAAAGCGCCGATAGGACGGGTAATCAGGCTCGCTGTTATGGCGGCGCTTATTTCGACGACGCTTCGATGAAAGTCCCTGCCAATCGGCGCAAGAACGAAAGTCAGCACGAAAAAATCGAAAGCATCTAGCGTCCATCCGAGAAAGCACGCGATAACAGCATTTCTCTGATTGGCGCGCTCGGCAGCGAGATCGGTTTGCGGCATAGCGGAGCGCGAATGTTAGGTCAACGGCAGCGGGAACGCAACGACGCTAATGCTTGCGAAGATGATCTAGGCCGGAAAAAAGAAAAACGGCGAGAACAGAATTGATGAGCGAGGCGATGAGCAGGTGGATGCTGAAAAACTGGGCATTTTGGGCGAGCAGCAGCCGAGTTATGAGCGCCCAGATGATCTGATGAACATGAAAAAAAAGGAACATCAAAATGAACCGGCTAATGGGATGCTCGGTATCCAGACGCGCGCCAATCGAAGAAGCGATGTAGCCAATGAATCCCTTCGCGATTCCGTACAGCCCGATGGTGTGCGGCAGGCTGATTCCATCCTGCAAAAGGCCTACTGCCGTTCCGAGCAGTAAGCCGGTTACAGAATTGCGGCGGCTCAAGCCAAAGTAGACGACAACCAGCAGCGGAAGTTCAAGGACTTGAAACTTCAGGCTGAAGCGATTCAAGAGCGCCTGCAGCACCAGCGCCAGAAAACACACGATCAGCACCGTGCCGCCGTAAAACTTATGGACCTCGATGTGCTGAGACTGAGAATCCATTCGCGCGCCGATCATCTGATTGCGGCTCTCATTGAGAAATTCCGCCCGGTGGAGTGGGGGCAGGTTTTTTCGGCGGCGGCGCCACTGGAAGCTTCTTTTCTGCGGCAGTTGGTTTGCTGGAAGATTGCTGCGTTGATTTTGAAGCCCCCGGTGCCAATTTCATTGCGCTGGCAGTCAAAGCATTTTGCTCATCATTAGCTATGGCTGCTTTGTCCTGCGAAGATGTCGTGTTGCTCTCGCGCAACTTGAACGGCTGATCGGATAGGACAACGAGAACCTCTTCCAGGCGGTCCAAGTGTGCCGCCGGCTGGAGCTGAACTTTCTGAAAAGGCAATCCAGGCTTGGTCCATTCGACAATTCCCACCGGCAGGTTCTTCGGAAAAATTCGATCTTCACCTGACGTGAGTACTTCGGCCCCGTTCGGCACTTTTTCTTCGCCATTCACGTAATCGAGCGAGAGAGATGGGTCGCCCGTGCCCTTTACCACGCCGTGCGTGCGCGTTCCCGCAAGCAGCGCGCCAAGTCCGCTATCGCGATCCGTGATAAGCAGCACCTGAGCGGTGTGCGGGAGGACTTCAGATATTTTGCCGACGACGCCGTCAGGCGTGATGACCGCCATATTCCGCCGGATGCCCTCGCGCTCGCCGCGGTTGATGAAAACCGTCTGACTATTGGAATCGGCGTTTGCTCCAATCACTTGCGCGGCGAGCATCGGAACGTTCGCGTTCTCCTGACGAAATCCGAGCAGCTTCGTGAGCCGCAGCGCTTCGGCGGCCTGCCCTTGAAGCTGCTCGTTTTTCAGCCGCAATTCGCCTACTTCCTGCGACAGCTTGCGGTTGTCGACCCGCGTGTTGCGCAGATCGACATATCCGTACCAAAAGCCGCCAATCTTTGAAAGGACGAAACTCGCTCCCTTTTGCGATGGCGTGAGCAATTCCGCCGACCATATCCGAATGAGCGAAACGTCATTGCCGCGTTTGATTTGAAACGCGAGCAGCAGTACCTGCGCCACAATGACAGCAGCGAGCAAAAGCAGGGGCCGATGGCGAGAAGGGACTTCCATATTCGCAGCTCTAATCGATCGAAACCAGCCGAAGCAGTCGGAAATCGCTGAGCATCTTGCCCGTGCCCAGCACCACGGATGCCAGCGGATCGTCGGCAATGGAAACCGGCAATCCAGTTTCTTCACGGATGCGTTTATCGAGATTTTTAATCAGCGCGCCGCCGCCGGTAAGAACGATTCCACGGTCGCTAATGTCGGCGGAGAGCTCCGGTGGCGTGCGCTCGAGTGCCACGCGAATCGCATTCAGAATCGTGGCGACGCATTCGGAGAGCGCTTCGCGAATTTCGCTGTCGTCAATCGTGACAGTGCGCGGAACGCCCTCAATCAAATTTCTACCTTTCACTTCCAGCGTCAACGGTTTTTCCAACGGATACGCTGAGCCAATCTCGATTTTGATTTGCTCCGCGGTCCGCTCGCCGACCAGCAGATTGTATTTCCGCTTGAGATAATGCATCACGGACTCGTCCATTTCATTGCCGGCCACGCGCACGGAACGTGAATAAACAATGCCGCTCATCGAAATCACAGCGATGTCTGTGGTGCCGCCGCCGATATCCACCACCATGTTTCCGGAAGGCTCCTCGATGGGAAGCCCGGCGCCAATCGCCGCAGCCATGGCCTGCTCGACAAGATAGACTTCGCTGGCGCGCGCGCGATAGGCCGAATCCTGCACTGCGCGTTTCTCTACCGGAGTGATTTCGCTGGGAACGCCAATCACGATTCGCGGATGCACAAGAACGCGGCGATTATGCGCTTTCTGAATGAAATACGTCAGCATTTTCTCGGTGACTTTGAAATCCGCGATGACGCCGTCCTTCATGGGTTTGATCGCTACTACATTTCCCGGCGTGCGCCCCAGCATTTCCTTCGCTTCTTTTCCGACGGCCACCACTTCGCCGTTGTTCTTGTTAATCGCTACGATGGACGGCTCGTTCACCACGATTCCCTTGCTTTTGGCGAACACCAGGGTGTTCGCTGTGCCCAGGTCAATCGCGAGGTCGGAAGAAAACAAGCTGAAGACCGACCTCATGGAATATCCGTTTTTCATGAATCCCCCGCGCCCTGCCATCCCCATAAACCAATAGCAGCGCCAGAATTATTGCTGAAAAATCCGAAAATTTACGGGACCACGACAGGTATATGCTGCGTCGCCGTCAACCCTCGGCGGTCCTGACCTGTGATGGTAATAATATGGTCGCCGGTTGTCATCGGCGGCGTAAAATATCGAAAATGCCCGTCGTTGCCGATGTCGGCGACAGTTTCTCCGTCAATCAGCAGCGCCGCTCCTGGCTCAGTATGACCGCTGATTTCAACGACCTTCCCGTGAAACACCGGATTATCCACTTCCAGCGGCATTTTCTGCTCTTTGTCTTGCTCGACCAGCGTGAATTTAAAAGGCGCGGCGGCCTGGCTAGCTCCGTTCTTTGCGTCAATCGCTTTCACCGTCCAGAAATATTCTCCTGAGTTCAAGCCGGTAACTTCCACCGCTGTATCTGTGGTTCTCTTATCCGCGAGCACGCGAGTAAACATCGCCGTATTGCTGATTTGCAATTCGTATTCGTGCGCGGTGTCCACTGGTTGCCACTCGAAGCGAATCGGCGTGTGCTTCGGATCCGGAACGATAATGGGCTGGAGATTCACCGGCTGCACGAGCCCCGGAGGCGCAAGAACATTGGTTTTCGTTATGGGCCCGCCATTTGTAAATGTGGCCCGCTGGTACTGGGACACTTGCACTTGCTCGCCGCCACGGCGCACTTCGGCAGCGCCGGCTGACATCGTAATTTCGTTTTGCTTGGTTGCAGGATTGGTCTTCACGTCCGCATGGCTGTTTTCATGAAGAATAGCTTCCGCGTCAGCAAAAGAAACTTCCGCTTTCGACCCCGGAACCTGCCAGCTTCCTGTAGTCAGGTCGACTGCGCCCGCGCTGATGTGAACGGCCACGCTCGAGGCGCTATTCTGTGGCACAAAAATCTGCTCGACCGTAACCAGCGTTTGCTGCTGCACAGTGTACTGAGTGCCGTCCGCGAACGAAATTCTGGCCACGCCATCCGCCCCGGTCTGGATCAGATCGCCCTTTTCGAGCGTCATTTGATAATCGGCATTGGTCCACTGCACGGAGTTGACTTTCTTTACTTGAACTCTTCCGTCGAGATTGACGAACCGTGCTCCGCGAGCGTTCGTGGAAGCGGAAGCCGTGTTCTTCGGCTCAAACGCGTGCGAAATGTGTTTGGCGATTCCCGCAAAAGAATCCGGGAAAACGAGATAACTTGAGGTCCCAATAATGACGGAGATAACGATCACGTACAGCAGCACGCTGCGATACGTTACCGAGTGCCAGTACACCTCGACTCTATTGACCTTCGGGCGCGACACATCGGTGAGTTTGTCGGTTGTCATTTCGAAATTTCTGCTGATTTGCGAATCTAACATATGGTTTTGCGGACGTTCAATAAAGCCCGAGCAGAGTTGCGAAAACAGAAATACTTGTACGCAAGTACAGGTCGCTCAAAAACTTAGTGCAGGTGACACAAAATGTCTGGACGCCATCGGCCTCTGCGTTCCTGCATGCGACCGTCTGCATCTGCCCGTCTTCATGACGGCATTTATGGCAGGCATCTCAAGCACGGCGCCATTCGTCTCCGAAGAATTGCGCCATTATTGAAATGCTTCGGGATTCACGGCACGCAAGCACTGTACCTTTGAACAGTGTGAGATTGCGCGCATCATGCTAATTCAAAAAGCACGTTCGCTTGCGCCGCCTTCCCCCAGGTGCTACGGTGAGCTTTACCTTTTTCCCAGATGAAATTTAGAAGCCCACTCTTCAGCGGGCGCGACGAAAAAGGGTACGAGCGGGTTTTCAGGACCCGCCGCGCGGCCGGGAGTTTGCGTGGCGAATTGGATTGGTGGCGATCAGAAAATACCTCAGGGACGTCTAATCCTCGTCTCCTACATGGTTGTGCTCGGGATTCTCCTCCTCTTGGTCGGCTTCTGGAAGTTGCAGATTGTTCAGTCCGGCCATTTCGCTGATCTCGCGGAGAAAAACCGCGTGCGCTCTATCCCTATTATTGCACCGCGTGGAAAAATCCTGGACCGCTATGGGCGCGTGCTGGTGGACAATTATCCCTCCTTCAGCATCCTGTTGCTGCGCGATGATTCGGCCCAAATTAAAAAGGACCTGCCGCAGATTACCTCCGGTTTAGGCATCACTCGGGCAGACCTCGAGCAGCAGCTTGCAGAGGCACGAGGCGAACCGAAATTCCAGCCCGTCGTCGTGAAGCCCGAAGCCTCGGATGCCGATCTGGCCTTCGTCGAATCTCACCGGCTTGATCTGCCGGAACTTGAGCTGATGCTCGTGCAGCGCCGCAAGTATCCTCCCAACGATTTTCTTGCTCACGTAATCGGGTACGTCGGCGAAGTCTCGCCGGAGCAGCTTGCGCAATCCGGAGGCAGCCGCTACAAGCCCGGCGACATTGTCGGAAAAGCCGGCCTCGAACGCGAATACAACGACATCTTGACCGGCACGGACGGCATGCGCCGCATGGTGGTGAACAGCATCGGCAAGCCGGTTCGCACGCTTGACGATACCGAGCCGATACCGGGAAAGCCCATTCAACTCACGATTGATGCAGACATGCAGCAAATCGCGGAGCAGGAACTGGCCGGCAAAATCGGCGCGATGATTGCCATGAATCCGCAGAATGGCGAAATTCTCGCAATGGTCAGCCGCCCTGCTTTTGACCCCAACGATTTCTCCATACGCATTTCCGGCAAAGAATGGGCAGCGCTCAACAACGATCCTGAAAAACCTCTGCTGAACCGCGCCATTCAGGCGCAGCTTGCTCCCGGTTCTGTTTTCAAGATTCTCGAATCCGTGGCCATGCTCGAATCCGGTGTTCCTCCGGCGAGCTACCACGTCTTCTGCCCTGGTTATGGAGTTTTCTATGGTCAGGTACGGCACGACTGGGACGCCAAAGGTCACGGTGAAGTCAGCCTGCACAACGCCATCGTGCACTCGTGCGACATTTTCTTCTACAACGTCGGAATACGGCTGGGGCTGGATCGCCTCTCCTACTACGCCACGTCTCTGGGTTTGGGAAAACTGACCGGCATTGATTTGCCTGCCGAAGAGCCCGGCCTCGTGCCTTCGGAAGAATGGGAAGAGCGCGTTTATCACCATAAATGGTATCCGGGTTCGACCGTCTCATTGGCCATAGGCCAGGGACCGATTGATGTAACGCCGATTCAGCTGGTGCGCTCGATCAGCGGCATCGCCATGGGCGGCGTTTTTTATCAGCCGCACCTGCTCAAGGATTTTTCCGAGCCGAAGGTCGTGCACTTCCCGATTTCAGCGAAAACAATCGCCGAAGTCACCGCCGGCATGTACGGCGTAGTCAATGAAGGCGGGACCGGAATTTTTGCTTACAATATACTGAAACAGGCCAAACTTCAGGATGTCAGTTTCTGTGGAAAGACTGGCACGGCTCAAACCATCAGCGCCAAGGGTCTTTTGCGGCTTTCCGCCGAACAGCGGAAGCATTATCACTACAACACCTGGTTCGTCGGATTCGCGCCGAAAGAGAATCCCGAGATCGCGGTCGCAGTTCTCGTGCAAGATACGGCGCTCGAAGCCGGCGGCGCAGCGGCGCCTCTCGCCGCGCGGTTCGTGAAGGCCTATTTCGAAAAGAAACTTGGCCAGCCGATTCAAGAACTGGAAGCGCACGCCGCTCCGCAAAAACCAGCCCTCGAAGTAACTTCAGCGAAAACCAACTCGGAGGCGCATAACTGATGGCCGAGCGCCCCAGCGTTTTCGAACTCGATTGGTGGTTGCTGACCATCGTTATGCTGATCTGTCTGGTCGGCTTGCTCGAAATTTACTCCTCGACTCACAACGGCTCTCTGCACGGTATGCAGTGGAAGCAGCTCATCTGGATCGGAATCGGATTTGCCGGCATGCTCGCCATTTCGCGAATTGATTACACCGCCATGCTCGATCAAACTCCGCTCCTGTACATTCTTTCGGTCGCTGCCTTGGCTGTGGCTCTGGTGATAGGCAGCAAGCACTTCGGCGCCCGGCGCTGGATTGAGATATGGGGAGTGAATTTACAGGTGTCAGAAATCGTCAAGTTGATTATAATCATTGTGCTGGCCCGGTATTTCAGCGAAGTGCGCACGGATCGCCTGACGTTTGGAGATCTTTTAAAGATCGCACTGCTGGTAGGAGTTCCGGCAGGTTTAATTTTGCTGCAACCGGATTTGGGAACTGCATTGATGCTGCTTCCCGTCGCGGTTGTAGGGGCCTTTCTCGCGGGTATTGACTGGAAGCACGCAGTGGGCGTGCTCGCGCTTGGCGCGGTAGTGGCTGTTGTCGGCTGGAACGGGCATTTCCTGAAGCCCTATCAGAAGCAGCGTCTGGCGACTTTCCTCAATCCCGAAGAAAGCCCTCGCGGGGCCGGCTACCAAATCTTGCAATCGGAAATCGCGGTTGGCTCCGGCGGATTCTGGGGCAAGGGATTTGGCAAAGGCAGTCAGAACCAACTCGGTTTTGTGCCGGTGCGGTATTCGGATTTTATTCTGGCCGCGTTAGCCGAGGAGCAGGGATTTTTCGGCGTACTGATCATGATGTTGCTGTACCTTGCGCTCCTCCTCCGCCTTGTGGATAACGCGCAGAAGGCGAACGACCGCGCGGGGATGTTTCTCGTAATGGGCGTGGCAGGAATTTTCGGTTTTCAGGTATTCGTCAACACGGGAATGGTAATAGGCTACATGCCGGTCACCGGCATACCGTTGCCGTTCATGAGTTACGGAGGTTCTTCCACGATTTTTGGATTTTTCGCTCTGGGCCTAGTGATGAATGTGCGCACCAAGCGCTTCGTTAGTTGAGCCCGGGCAAGCTTTGCTCCGGTCGCGCGCTGGCGTGCCGGTAAACACTTTTGAATGAGGAACGCATCAGATGCGGAAATCTTGGCCAGATAATGTAAGCTCTCTCCGAGCTCCTCTGGCTTTGCTGGACCACTCGTGTGCATCCCTGCACCGCTTGTCTTCCCGCCGATGCGCCTTTAGGAGTTTTCATGTCCAAGGAAATGGTTGTTTCGGCGAACCCCCACGAGACACGGGTCGCCATTCTCGAAGAAGGTCAGCTTTGTGAAATTTACGTTGAGCGGGAAAAAGAGTTTGCGTTAGTCGGCAGCATTTACAAAGGACGAGTCACGCGCGTGCTTCCCGGCATGCAGTCGGCCTTTGTGGATATCGGCCTCGATAGCGACGCTTTCCTCTACGTCAGCGATTTCCTCCAGGAAATTGAAGACATGGATCATGACGCCGAAAATCACGGCTCGTCAGCGCCGCCGCCCCGCCCGCACAAGGAATCACAACAGAGCAGCGAATCGTCCGTTACCGCTCTGCCCGGCGAAAGCATCAGCGGCGGCGGTGAAAGCGCCGGAGAGTCTGCGCCTGATGATTTGCATGGGAATGATTCGCGCGGAAATTACGCGCCTCGCCCGTCTTCAGGCGAAGGGCGCTCCCGCGATTTTCGCCGTGGCGATGGCCGCGGGCGTGATCGCGGTCGCGGCGGACGCGGCAGGCATGGACGCGGCGGGAGAGATCGCGGCGGTCACGGACGCTATGGCCGCGAATTGCCCCAGTCCAAATACGCCTCTCACCGGCCCTATGAGCCGCCCGAGCAGAATTCTCCAGCGGAGCCGTTCGAAGCTGTTGTTTTGCCCGGCGAATCCCTTTCCGCGGCGCAGCATCATCCGCCGGTTGAAGCGAAACCAGCGGAATCAAGCACGCTCTCCCATCTCGAGCAGCCCGGTCAATCGAGCGAGCCACGCGAGCAAATCGATCAGACGCCCTTGTCATCTGAAATGTCGTCTGAGACCGCCGCGGAGCAAGGCGAAGCGCCGAATTCTTCGCCGACAGATGTGCTTCCCATCCAGGAACAGAATGCCGCCTCAAAACAGGAAGCAGAGCCGCAGGGGTTTTATCATTATCAGTCGAGATTCTCGCGCGGTGGTCGCGGTTTTGAACGCGGACGCGGGCGCGGCGGCCGCGGCGGCTTTGATCGCGGCCGTCCCCACGAGCGCCATGGAGATTTCCGCCGCGACCGCAGCCATGATCGCAGCCGTGACGAAGAGCGTCGTGACACGCCGCAGGGCTGGATCACTTCTCTTGAACCTCTACCCGGCGAATCGCTGGCGAAGGCCAAAGCCCATGACTCGCTTGCGCAAAGTGATGAGCAAACAGCTCCCGCGGAAGCGAATGAGACGCACAAGCCGGTGCTCCAGTCGTTCGAGCCGGAACAGAACGAAACTTCTGCGGAAGCGAGCATCGCCTCGGAATCCTCGCGCGGCGAGTCCGCCGCTTCTGAGCCAATATTCGCGGAGCATCCGGATTTAACCGAAGAGGAAGCCACTTCTCTCGCCGAACACGTTGCCGAAGTGCAGCAGGAAGAGGCCGAACGCGAAGCCGAAGAACGCGCCGAGGAAGCCTCATTCAACGAAAATGGCGCGGCAGGAGATATCGCCGAAGAATCCGAATCAGAATCCGAATCTGAAGCCGAAGACGAGTCGCAAGAAATTTCCGAAGTGGAAAGCCATGAGCACGCCGAAACGGAATCCGAGGAAGACGACTCCGAAGATTCTGCCGCCGAATCTGTCGCGGAAGACGAGCTCGGTCCTCTCGCCGAAATCTCTGAATCCGATTCCGAAGCGATCGAGGTAAAAGAAGGCGAAGAAGTCCTGCACGAAGAACTCGCTGCTTCCGCGGAAACGGAGTCTCAGCCGACGGAAGCTCGCATCCGCTCCGATTTTCGCGCCCGCATGCAGCGTCCCATGCGCCGTGGAGGACGTGACCACGACCGCGATCGTGGCCGGCGCGGACGCCGCCCCTTCCGAGGCCACATGCGCCATCGCGGACAGCCGCGCCGTAATCAGCTCATTTCGGAACTCTTGAAGGCCGGCCAGGAAATCATCGTCCAAATCGCCAAGGAACCTCTCGGCAAAAAAGGCGCGCGCATCACCAGTCACATCTCACTTCCGGGACGCTTCCTCGTCTATATGCCAACGCTTGATCACACCGGCATATCGCGCAAAATCGCTTCCGCCGAAGAGCGTTCGCGCCTTCGCCACCTAGTAAACGACGCGAAAGGCTCCGCCAGCGGCGGCTTCATCGTCCGCACCGCTGCGGCCAGCGCGTCGCCGGATGAAGTTCGCGAAGACGTCCAATTCCTCACCAAAACCTGGGCCGATCTCAAAGGCCACTCCGAGCAGCGCAAAGCCCCTTCGCTCCTGCATCGCGATATCAATCTCGTCGAACGCATCCTCCGCGATTATTTGAGCGATGATTACAGTTCCATCTGGGTGGATTCCGAAGAGGAATACACAAAAATCCTGGAATTCGTCAGCCGCTTCCAGCCCGCTCTCGCGAATCGCGTGAAGCTCTTCACCAAATCCACTCCGATTTTCGAGGAATTCGGCATTCAGCAGGAAATTGACAAGGGCCTGCGCCCGAAAGTCTGGCTCAAGTCCGGCGGCTACATCGTCATCAACCACACCGAAGCGCTCGTAGCCATTGACGTCAATACCGGCAAGTTCGTCGGACGCGGCTCTACGCGCCTCGAAGACACCATCGTCCGCACCAACATCGAAGCGGTGAAGGAAATCGTCCGCCAGATTCGCCTGCGCGATTTGGGCGGCATCATCATCATTGATTTCATTGACATGGAAGAGCGCCGCAACCGCGAGAAAGTCATGGCCGCGCTCGAAGAGGCTCTCAAGGCCGACCGCGCGCCCTCGAAGGTTCTGCGCTTCAATGAATTCGGCCTCGTGGCCATCACCCGCAAGCGCACCAAGCAGGCTCTCGAACGCACGCTCTGCCAGCCTTGCCCGTATTGCACCGGCTCCGGCATGGTCAAGTCCGTGCCCACGCTGTGCTACGAAATTCAGACCGAGGCCCGCAAAATGGCGCCCGAAATCGAAGCCGCCAGCCTCACCCTGCGCGTTCATCCGGAAATCGCCAAAGCCCTCAAGACGCGCGAATCCGCGCTCATGGACGAGCTCGAGCAGGTCACGCACAAGAGCCTAATCATCCAGGCTGACCCTACCCTTCACTGGGAGCAGTACGATATCTACTGAAGAACAAATCTAAGTGGCTTCATCGTGCCGAGGGACTTTCTGCTTAAGAAAGCCCTTCGAATATCATGAAGTCCTTTCGATCGCAGGAGCCCCGGAGAAAAAGGCAATCGCCGCCCCGGCGAGTACCCAGCAAACAAGGCCGAACGGCATGCTGAAACTGAGTAGTATGAGTCCGTACGTCTCAACATCGATAAAGGCAAGAAAGAACCACAAACCTCCGAGGTAAAAGGATATCGCAAGCAGAAATGCTTGGAAGTCCACGACCGTCGCGATTAGGCCAAACAACATACCTCTAAAAATGAACGATCGAGAAGCGATTGGTCGCCGTACTCGCCTAATCATGAGCATCATGAAAATGCAAACCGACAGGCCGCCGAATACGGCCACGCTGGTGTTTGTGAGAGGATGATCCGCAAAAGAATTATGAGTGTTCCCGTAGTCCCAACGCACGAAAATTCGCCACACGAGGAACTCGTAGAACCCCCCATAGACAAAGAGCACCGCAGCCTGCAAGAATTTAGAGCGCACCACACACTATTGCAAGGATTGTAACTCCGTCCGCTTGTCGAACCCTCGTTTGGGTCGTTTGTCTGGCGGGAGTCACATAAGTCCCTATGCTATGATGACCGGTAAATTCAACGATTCACAAGGAGCCAATTTTGACCGCGCGTCTGCTCAGCGGAAATGCGATTCGCGACCAAATCTACGCGGAACTGGCGCAGCAAATCAGCGATTTGCGTTCTGCAGGCATTCGCCCGGGACTTGCCGCCGTTCTCGCCGGCGAGGACCCCGCTTCGAAAATTTATGTCCGCAGCAAAATCGCAGCTTGCGAGCAGCTTGGCCTCGGCAATTTTCACATCACGCCCGCCGCGAATACCACGACCCCCGAATTGTTCAAGATTGTTCGCGACCTCAACGCCCGCGAAGACGTAGACGGCATCCTCGTTCAGCTTCCTCTGCCCGCACAAATTGATTCGACGAAAATCCTCGAAGCGGTTGATCCTGCCAAAGACGTTGACGGCTTTCATCCAATGAATCTGGGCAAGCTTGCGGAAGGCCGCCCGCATCTCGTCGCGTGCACTCCTCTGGGCGTGATGGAAATTCTGCGCCGCAGCAACATTCCCGTCGAAAGCGCGAACGCCGTTGTCCTCGGCCGCAGCAACATCGTCGGCAAGCCTATGGCTCTGCTGCTGATTCAAGCCAACGCCACGGTCACAGTTTGCCATTCCAAAACGCGCGACCTGCGGAAATTCACGCGTGAAGCGGATATTCTCATCGCCGCAATCGGCCGGCCCGCCTTCGTCACACCCGATGACGTCAAACCCGGCGCGACAGTAATTGATGTGGGCATCAACCGCATCACGGACGCGCAACAGGCCGCCGAACTTTTCCGCAATTTTACCGAGCGCCTCGACAAATTCCGCAAGAACGGTTCAGCCATCGTTGGCGACGTTCACCCTGACGTCGCGCAAGCCGCCGGCGCGCTCACTCCTGTTCCCGGCGGAGTCGGCCCGCTCACGATTGCCATGCTCATGAGCAATACCGTAAGAGCCGCGCGCCTTCGCCGCGGATTGCGCGCTCCTGCTGCTTCATTCGCCTAGCGCATGCTGACCATCGGCCTCACCGGCGGAATCGCCAGCGGAAAATCGGTGGTCGCGCGCATCCTTCAGCAGTTGGGCTGCGCGATTATCGAAGCCGATACCGTCGCGCACGAATTCCTGAAATCCTCCCATCCTGTGTCGCGGGAAATTGTGAAGGAATTCGGCGCGCAAATTCTCGATGAGAACGGGCAAATCGACCGGCGGAAACTCGGTGCTATCGTTTTTGCCGACGCGCAGAAATTATCGCGGCTGAACGCGCTCACCCATCCCCAAGTCCTGCGCGAAATCGCAACGCGGCTCGCAGACTTGGCGCAGAAAGGAACCGGCATCGCAGTCGTTGTAGCTGCGCTTCACATTGAAACCGGTTTCTACAAAACGTTTGATCGCCTCGCAGTCGCTTGGTGTACGCGAGAGCAGCAGCTTGCGCGCCTTATCAGTCGTGGATGCACGCGCGAAGAAGCCGAACGCCGCCTCGCTTCGCAACTCCCGCTCGACGAAAAACGCCGCCTCGCCGACGACCTGATTGACTGCTCCCAATCCATCGAGCACACAGAAGAACAGGCGCGCAATTTGTTTGCCCGATGGAAACAAATAAATAAAGCTGCGCAATGATGAGTAAGTCAAAGCCAGATTACGGCCTCGACGCACCGGGCGTCTTCCGCGCCTTATTGACCATCGGGCTCACCGCCATAGGCCTTGGCACTTTTCTTTTATTGTGGGCTCCGCGCAACGATTCCGGCGCCATTGCTGGCGCTGCTTCTTTTATTTTCAATGGAGGCATCGGCTGCCTCGCTGGTGCAAGCATGATGTTCGCCAGCAGCCGTTTTGGTAAATTTCGTCTCCGAGATCGCCTGCTTCGCGGCTTGCACCTACGCGGCGATGAATCTGTTTTGGACGTCGGCTGCGGTCACGGCTTGCTTCTGATCGCCGCCGCGAAACTCCTGCCTCATGGCCGCGCTGTCGGCGTGGATTTGTGGTCGCAAACCGACCAGTCAAATAATTCGCGAGAAGCAACCATGAAAAATGCTGCACTCGAAGGCGTTGCGGAGCGCGTGGAAGTTCACGACGGAGACATGCGCAAACTGCCCTTCGCGTCCGGCACATTCGATGCAGTCATTGCCCATTTTGCCATCCACAACATCTCCGCCCGCGAAGGCCGGCGCGAAGCGATTCGTGAAATCGTCTGTGTGCTGAAACCCGGCGGGCAGGTTGCGCTTTCAGACTTGAAGAGCGTCGGCCTCTACGCGGACGAATTGCGCAAATCCGGCATGGATGACGTGCGCGTTTCGTGGCCGAGCTTTTGGACCTGGCCGCCGTCGCGTTGTGTGACTGCGCGCAAACCTGTTCCGCCAAGCCTTAGAAGCTAACAACCATTGCGCTCGCGCCGAATCCGCTCTCGTTCCGCTTCGGTCAAAGTAAACCACGATTCCGCAAGGTCGCGCACTTCCTCAAGGGAACGCTGCATCTCCTGATGCTTCTGCTCCATCAATTCGCGTGATGCATCCGGGGGCACATAAATATTTGGCGCAATCACTGCAACGGCGCGCGTAAAAAAATGCGGCACCTGAAACAGGTCCCATGATTTTGTGAACGTCTTCGCCCGTTCCAATCCGACGTGAAACATGAAAATCGGCTGCCCTGTTTTTCTCGCCAGCATCACGGGACCAGGCTTGGCCACATACCGCGGCCCGCGCGGGCCATCAATCGTGAACGCCACGTCATGCCCTTCTTCCAGCCGCCGCGCCATCACCGCCAAACCCTTCAACCCGCCGTGCGACGAACTTCCTTGCGCCGTGCCGAATCCCAGCCGCTCGATAACTTTTCGCGTCCATTGCCCGTCGAAATTCGTGGTGTTCATTACCACCACCCCGCGGTTCCGCCACCACCAGATCGCCGCAAAAATGCAGCGATGCCAGAACGTCCCGATTAAATGTTCCCCGCGCTCGTAGGCCCTTTGCGCATGCTGCCATCCAAGCACTTCGATGCGCATCGTCGGCCCAATCGCGCGTATGGCTCCGTACACCGCCCAGGCAATCACGGGAATTTGCATTCGCCGCCACCGCGACAATTCAGGCAGGCGCGTATCGTAATGAATGTTGACGGATTCTCTGGTGTCCGATGATGGTGCGGATGGCTCGCTCATCGCGCAGAATTGCGGCTGTTACATTCCTTCGTAATTCGGCCCGCCGCCGCCTTCTGGCGGAACCCAATCCACGATTTGATACGGATCAGCGATGTCGCAGGTTTTGCAGTGCACGCAATTCGAAGCGTTGATTTTCAGTTTTGGCTGCCCTGCTTCGAGCACCATCTCGTACACCGCCGCGGGACAATAATACTGGCAAGGATTGCCGTATTCGCGCACGCATCGGTCGGCGCAGATGCTCAAGTCCCGCACAATTAAATGGCACGGCTGATCCTCTTCATGCCGCGTCCCGGAGTGATACACGTCCGTGAGACGGTCAAACGTCAGCACGCCATCGCCTTTAAATCTCGTGGACTGGTTCACAATTTCGCGCGGCCGATTCAACTTCTGAAAATTCTCGTAGCCCGGCCGGCAGCGCATCGGGTCCTCAAGCCCGCGCCCGCCCGTCACAAATTGAAATCCTGCATTCACCAGCCCGGCCCACAGCCCATTGTGAAATCCCTGGTGAAAATTCCGCACTGCCCACAATTCCTTCTTTACCCAACTCGCTTCCAATTTTTCCTCGTACGCGCCCAGCTTTTGCGCCGAAGTGTCACCCGCCACCAAAGCTTCATAAATCGTTTCTGCCGCAATCATTCCGCTCTTGATCGCCGTGTGAATTCCCTTCAGCCTTTGCGAATTCAGCAGGCTCGCCGAATCCCCGATAATCAGCCCGCCTTTCACGTACGGGCGCGGCATCGAATACCATCCGCCGTAGGGCAATGACTTTGCCCCGTATCGCACCAGTTTCCCGCCCTCCAGAATCCTCCGCACAAATGGGTGCGTTTTGAACCTTTGAAACGCCTCGTGCGGATCAAACAGCGAATCGCGGTACTCGAGCCCTACGACCATTCCCAGCGACACACGATTGTTCTGCATTCCGTAAATCCAACCGCCGCCGTATTTGTGCGAATCGAGCGGCCAGCCCAGCGTGTGCGCCACAAATCCCGGCTGGATGCGCCCCGCCTGCGCCTCCCACAACTCCTTGATTCCGATTCCGTAGATTTGCGGATTCAAGCCATCCAAATGCAAACGATTCACCAGCATTTTTGTCAGCGAGCCACGCGGCCCTTCCGCAAGCACGGTAACTTTCGAACGCAACTCGTATCCCGGCGTGAAGTTGTCCTTTGGTTTTCCATTTTTATCCACGCCCTTGTCATCGGTAATGACGCCCGCGATTCCCTCGCCCTCATAAATCAGCGAAGCGCCGGCGAACTGCGTAAACACGTTCACTCCAGCCTTTTCCACCAGCCCGCCGAGCCATTTCGTCAATCTGCTCAGCGACACGATGTAATTTCCATGATTCCGCAAAGGAGGAGGAGTAATTGGGAGCTTGCGCGCGCTCTTTTCGGTCAAAAAATATGCCGCATCGTCGGTGACCGGCGTGTCGAGCGGAGCCGATTTCTCGAAATCCAGAACCAATTCGCGCAGAGCGCATGGATCCACAATCGCGCCGGAAAGCTGGTGCGCGCCAACGTCGCGCGCCTTTTCCAGCACGTAGATGTTCTCAGGGGATAACTGCGGGCTTTTTCCTGCTTTGTTGTGCCGTTCAATCAGGCGCGAAAGATGTAGGGCGCACGCCAGCCCTGCTGGCCCCGCGCCCACAATCAGAACATCCGCCTCCAGCCTCTCGCGCTCGACAGGCATAAGCATTCATTGTAGCAGACGACTATCAGACGAGTGCTTCAGGCAAGTTCAGGCAGGATCAGAGCGACAGCTTACAACAAATATGTTAATGAGCAGTGGGCATGTTATCGTCGCGGTCAAAATCGATATCGTCAAACGACGCGGCGAATCCATACCATCCCGGCACTTCACATTCTTGCACGCGCACAACGTGCGCGGCCGTCTTCAGCCGCACGCTGCCGCAGCCCAGCGGCCGCTCCACCAGCGCCACGGCCAGTTCGATGGACGTTCCGGGTTCAATGACGCGCGGCGCGAGAAAGAAAATTCCGCTCGAGCTGATATTCTTCGTCACCAGCGTTACCGGCGCCGGTTCGAGATTCCCCGCCACGCTAATGAGCTGCAACGGCAAATTCAGGCACGCTCTGGGGCTGCGCCGCCGGTCTTCCGCCACGCTGATGGCGTGCGTCGGTACGCGCAGAAACGTCCGATGCGGCAGACTCGTCGGAATTTTCGGCAATCTTGGCGAGGATTCAGCCGGTGAATTCACCAACTGCACTTTCGGAAGCGCCCCCATATCTTTTCCCCCAGAGTTGGCCTTCCCCAGGCCAAGCCCAAAGACTATGCAACGGGACGTCGTTCTCGGTCAACGATGTCAAGCACAAAAGTGTCTTTTTCCACAACATAGAGTACTGGAACTAAACAACTTGTCCATAAGCGTGTGCAAATCTCATTCCGCAAATCTGTTGCGCGAGTGTTCGGATTTCAGCAAGTCCGTCCGGGCGATCCGCTTCGCCCGCAAGAATCGCGGAACGAATTTACCCGCAAGAATCGGATAGAAATCATTTCTGCTCTAATGTAATTTGGCTCTCGATATGAGCGCATCGCTTAAACCGATTCCTGCACACGCTGCACTTTTGCCGTCGCAGTGGGATGCCGTGCAAAAGCGCGCCTCATCCGCCGATTTTGTATACGCGGTTCGCAGCACGAAAATTTATTGCCGCCCCTCGTGTCCGTCCAAGCGGCCAAAGCCGCAGCACGTCGTTTTCTTCGACAACTCTGCCGCAGCCGAGCGCGCCGGTTTTCGCCCCTGTCGCCGCTGCTGTCCGCAAATGGACTCGCCCGACGCGAGCACTTCGGCGCTCGTCCGTAAAATCTGCGCCAAAATCGAAAACTCTTTGGCCGCGGAGCCCGACGCGCCCCTAACCCTCGCCGAACTCGCTCGTCCTTTCGGCCTCAGCTCTCACCAAATCAATCGTGTTTTCCGAAAAATTCTTCGCGTCACGCCGCGCCAGTTTGCTGACGCCCGCCGCATGGCTCATCTGAAATCTCGCCTCCGCAAAGGCGAGAAACTGACCGCCGCCATGTACGACGCCGGATTCGGCTCCAGCAGCAGGCTTTACGAACGCGCCCCTTCGCAAATGGGCATGACCCCGGGCGCATATCAACGTGGAGGTGCAGGCATGCAAGTTCACTACACCATCGTTCCGTGTCCGCTCGGCAACGTTCTCGTCGCTGGGACTGAGCGGGGAGTGAGCGCCGTCTATCTCGGCGACTCAAAAACTCAGCTCCAATCCGCTCTCGCGCGCGAATATCCTCGCGCCGAAATCCGCGCCGACGCCGCCGGACTCGGCCCGTGGGTTCGCGAAGTCCTCCGCCATCTACGCGGAGAAGAGCCGCATCGCGATCTTCCGCTCGACGTGCAGGCCACCGCTTTTCAGCGCCGCGTTTGGGAAGAACTGCGCCGCATCCCGTGGGGCTCGACGCGGACGTACAGCCAGATCGCTCGCTCCATCGGACGCGAAAAGGCGGTTCGCGCTGTGGCTCGCGCCTGCGCCACCAATCCCGTCTCCGTCATCGTTCCCTGCCATCGCGTGATCGGCAAAAATGGCAGCCTCTCCGGCTACCGCTGGGGCCTCTCTCGCAAACAAGCCCTCCTCGCCACCGAAAAACGTTCGTAGCGCCGCCTTCAGGTCGGCCACCATTTGATATGCATTAACCGCGGTTCTCCCGCTGTTTCCTCCGCGGGTTACTGGCTGATGCTTGGCCATTCGCCACCTGTGATATTATCATCGTGAACGTACACAGATGGTTATATCAAAGCGCATCGTTTGCCTCGCCAATTCCCGAAAAATGAACGAGCGTTGTGTCGCCGGCAAGGAGTGGCTCGCGGGCGCTCCCGGTCCCTGGATACGCCCCGTCGGCAATCGCCTTATGGGAGAGATACTGTTACGCGAGCGGCGTTACGGCGACGGCGCTGATCCCGAACTCCTTGACATTATTGACGTTCCCTTGCAACGCCCTCAGCCCAAAGGCTTTCAGTCCGAGAATTGGCTTCTGTATGCGAGCCAGCGTTGGGTCCGAGCGGGCCACGCCAAATGGCCTGAACTTAGCCGTCTTGTAGACGAGCCCGCTTCCCTGTGGCTGAACAACTCCCACACTCGTGCAGGCGTAAACGACCGTGTCTCCGAATCTGCCGCACATCGCCTAAACTCATCTCTATATCTGCTGCATCTTGATTCGCTAAAATTGAGCGTGTCTGTCTTCGGTGAAGATATCGTTCTCATGCGCCGGCGTGTTCAAGCCGATTTTGTATACCGCGGAACGCAGTATAAGCTGTGGGTGACGGATCCGCTCATCGAGAGAACCTATCGCGCGAAGCCGGATGGCGATTACAATATCGGCGAATGCTTCGTAACCGTCAGCCTCGGCGAGCCCCACAAAGGCGATTGCTACAAGCTGGTCGCCGCGGTAATCACTCCTGACCGGGAAAGAAAATGACCGAAACCACCGACAAGAGCGTGCTGACCATCGGTCACTCCAATCATTCCCTCGACGATTTCTTCGACCTATTGCGCCGCTACGCCGCCACCGCCGTCGCCGATGTGCGCTCCTCTCCTTACAGCAAGCTTTATCCGCAGTTCAATCGTGAACCGCTGCAAAATTCCCTCAAAACCCACGGCATCACCTACGTCTTCCTGGGACGCGAGCTCGGCGGCCGTCCGGATGACCCAAGTTGCTACGTCGAGGGCCGCGTTCAGTATCGCCGGCTGGCTCAGACTCAATTATTCAAGCAGGGCCTCGACCGCGTCCAAAAAGGGGCGCAGTCCTATCGCACGGTTCTCCTCTGCGCCGAAGCCGAACCGCTCGTTTGCCATCGGACGCTGCTGGTCGCGCGAGAACTCCGCGCTCTAGGAATTGCTGTGGATCATATTCGCGCAAACGGCGACTTGGAGCCTCACGAAGAAGCCATGCGCCGCCTCGTCGAGATGCTCGGAATGCCTGAACGAGACCTGTATCGCACCAAAGAGGAAGTCATTGAAGACGCGATTGCTGCTCAGGAAGGCCGCGTTGCCTATGACGGCGAACTCACCAGCGAGAAAGCCTCTGCGTGAAAGTCTTCACCATAGGATTCACCAAAAAATCCGCCGAACGTTTCTTCTTAATGCTCCGCGATTCAGACGCCAAGCGGCTCGTGGATGTGCGCCTCAACAACGTTTCTCAGTTGGCCGGTTTTGCAAAGAAGGACGACCTGCAATTTTTCCTTCGCGAGATCTGCCGCATGGACTATGTCCACGAGCCGCTGCTGGCGCCAACGCAGGAATTGCTCACCGCGTACAGGAGAAATAAAGGCGAGTGGTCCGCCTACGAACGCGACTTTCTCGAATTGATCAAGTCGCGTCAGATCGAAACGGCTGTCTCGAAAGAACGAATCGCCGATGCCTGCCTCCTTTGCAGCGAAGATAAGCCCGACAAATGCCACCGCCGCCTCGTAGCCGAATACCTGCAACAGCATTGGCCCGGCCTCGAAATTATTCACCTCGTCTGAAGCCCGCCGTTTTCATCGCTTTGCCTTTGGGATGGCCAGACTTGGCGGGTGTTGGGCATCTGCCTTTGTGCACGCCATTTTTTATCGGCCTGGGCGCCTAGCTTTTGTAGGGGCCGATTTTTTTCATCGGCCGCCCCTTTGTAGCGCAGAACTTCGCGCTGTTTGCGAAGATCTGCGGCTTTTTATTTTTCGTTGTCCCTGCCGGAATCGCTCGCCCTGCTGGAACTCCGGTGGAGAACTGTCTTTGTAGGGGCCTCAGCTCTTGTAGGGGCCGATGTTTTTCATCGGCCCGCGCCTCTGTAGTGCGGAGCTTCCGCTTTCAGAAATCTGCGGCTTTTTTTGCCCTTCCGTGGAACGATTGGGAACCCGAATTCCGGCTCCTTCTGTTTGACTATTTTTCCGTCAAAAGGGCCACTTTTGGCCCCTGTGGAATGCCCACAGGAATGGCCTGGTCGTTTTGACCCGTTTCTCCCAAATTGGCCTGGTCGCTTCTGAAAAACACATCAAAAAACGCGCGATGCACGCCTAAAATGCGCCGGTTTTAGCCGATTTGCGTTGAATGGACGGCTCACCGCCACGTTTCTGGCCTCTCAGTCCGAGCGCCCCTCATGTGCAGAAAAGCGCGTGTTTATCGGCCTTTTTTGAAGTTTTCAATCTCCGCGCCGCGAAACGAAAAACTCACAAAAAAGACATTTCACGTTTTAAGCCGCAAATGGCCTGGTTCAAAAATGGCCAAGAATGGTGGCCGATTTTGGGAATTGGCCTGGTAATGGCCTGCAATAGGACTAGCCATTCGCCGCAAATGTGTATTCGCCTATTCTTCGCCTATGCCCATCGTTGATTTAGCGCCTGATTTCCACTTCATAGTACATCACCGACCCGTCGCTGCCCCGAACAGGCTGGATGCTTCTGATCTGGAAGCTCCGCGACTTCAGCTCGTCCACCGAGCCGCTCAGAAGTTCATGAATTCTCTTTTCGAGTTCCTCGCGGCGCTTCTGCTTGGCGGAGCTATTGCCGAATAGCCAGCTATCCACGCGAAAAGTCTCCGTGTGCGTGGCGGGATCGTCGTTCTCCAGAACGATTCCCGAGGCCAATGCACCTACATTGCCGTTCTGCGGCTGGTCATGGAACCAGCTCCGAGGCGTGACCAGAACGAAGAGCACGATCAGAACAACCATGAAGTCGTACGGCCAACTGCCGCGTTCGTAGGACCAAAGGATCGTGGACTTGATGGCGCGCAGTATTCTTCGCATGTCAGTGCGCGGCCCCGCGTGCGCTTACGCGAATGCGCACCGCTCGAACTTTATTTCGCAGAATTTTCATTTTGGCTGTCGGGCAGGACTGAATCTAGCAGCGCAGAATCAGAGTGTCAACGCGATGCAAACGCATCCAACGGCGGGGAAGAATAGCTCGCGCAAGCACAAAAATCACATCGGCACGACGGAGCGCTGCGAAGGATTCGGAGCCATGGATACAAGCAAGCTGCGCAGCCGCCCGCGATCAGGCAATTCCATTCCCACAGTTTCGAATCCCGCCAAGCCTTGCTTTGTGAATCGAATCAGCACGTCCAATTCGATTGGCCGCATGCCCGCAGAAATTCGCAGACTCGCCGCCGCGCCCAGCGTAAATTTCATATCCCCTCCGAGCAGTCCGCCTTCCAGACTGAGCACGTGCACGTCCGGGTCGCATTTTCCCTTGCCTGATTGCGCAAATGCGGGGACCGGACGCGGCATGCGTATGCGCGCATATCGCCGATGGCGAACGAAATCGCGATCGCTTCTCGAATCGAGCGGTGCAAAATTCAGAAGTTTAATGTCGAGTCCGCAATCAGAAATCAAAATCGGCGCGCGCTCAGGATCAAGTTTGATCAGCGCCTGAGCCGCGGCAAGGCGAATTTCCGCGGGAAACGCCCACCGCCATGCGCGCTTTTCCTGAACAAATCGCAACAAATCCGCTTCCATAGACGGCACGCGCAGACGGCCCAGCGCTTCGATGGCCTTCACGCGAACGAAATCGGAGGCGTCCGGAATGCGTCGCGCATCGGCGACACGTAAAAGATCGGGCGCGACAGAGGTATCACCACAGAAACCGACTTCATCGAGAGCCATGGGAAGAATCATGGAGTCGAGAAGATCGAGCATGCTCATCAACATCTGACCGCGCTCTGGAGCGCCGGCGCTGGAGAGCTGCCGAAGAGCTTCATCGTGAGTTTCGCGGACACTGGAAGTAATTCGCGAAGGCAGCAGTTGCGCAACGACGGCGGGCTGCAAACGGCTGAGGAGGCCCACGACGCGGACGGCTTTTGGCGACGGCGCGAGTTCCAGCGTTTGCCGCAGCTTTGCCTGAACCGGCTCGCCGATGGAAGCGGCCATGTCGACGATTTTTTCGCGTTCTGAAACCCGCGCAACGTTGGTAATGCGCGCAGCAAGCTGCTCGGCGGCAGCGTGAGGAACGGCGCGCATCACGTCGAGAAAATCGCTGTGGAAAGCGCCGTTCTTCAGCGCACCGTCGATGAATTCGGGAATCCGATTGTCGAATCCGATGCGCGGCCGGAGGCTGCGGGCCCAAGTGGGGCGCGATTTTTCAAGGTGCGCAAGGGTCGCGAGCATTTCGCGCACGGCAGGAAAATTTCGATGCTCGACGGCGTGTTCGCTGAATTTGAGAAATGCCGCGCTCAGTAAACTCTGCAATTCGGGATCGCGCTCGCGATGGAGTTGCTCTCCGATGGCCTGCATGGACTCGCTAAAGACTTCCGCGCTGGAACCGGCATAGAATTCGGCGAGTTCGCCGATTCCCGCCGCCACTCGCTTTCGCGCTGCTGTATCAGGGGAGGAAGCGCAGCGCGCATACTGCCGCAGGATTTGCTCCGCGGCCGCCTCGTCGCCTGCCTTCTGAAATTCTTTAAAGCATTGCTGAATGTTTCGCGGCGGGATGTTCCAACTGTGCTCGGAGAACAGCACGCTGTCTCGCGTGCCTGCCGAAACGGACGCCCACAATTGACGTTCCGCCGCGTCGGTCTGCGAATCAGCGGAGATTTTTGCGCCTGCGAATTTCGCTTTGCGCGATGGCAGGGACGTTCTGGCATCGGCGATTTTCGAGCACAAACGCGCAAGCAGGGGCCGCACAGCTTCGGCTGCAATCGCGCCGCTTTCAAATTGTTCTATGGCGGAGCGAATTGCAACTTCGGTTCCCAAGCGGACCAACGCAACATCATCCAACCGGTTCAAACGCAGTTTTGCTGCTTGCTCATGCAGCAGTTCGCCGAGGAGAGCTTTGGAGGGCGGCGAAAGCGAATCGAGGTCTTTTTTCCACCGAGCTTCGTCAGTCGGCTGATTTTCCGGTTGCGCGCCAATTATTTCGAGAAGCGCCAGCACTTCCAGAGCTTCTCTTTCGCTGATCGGCTGCGAAGATGCATGTTCGCCAAGTCCGCCGAGAAGTTCCTCCCCGAATGCGAATGAGCTGAACTGCCGAGGTTTCCCTGACGCGGAGTTATGGCCGAGGGCTTGCGCCAGCTTCTCGGGATCGCGAAGCCAATTCTTCACGCTGGAATTCTCGTCCGGGTGGACGGTAACAAAACGGAGCTGGTTGATGCGAATTCCACGCTCGGATCTGTCGTCGAAAGAATTTTTGAGAAGAGGCAGTATGTCGCGCGACTTCGATGAGCGCGCGAAGGCTTTCACAAAATCGAGGAAGGAATCTTCGAGCAGCTCGGGCATGAAAACGATGCTGGAAATCTGGGCATTCCGCAAGATCGAGGAAAGGCTTCTCTCCGCGTCAGTGGAATCCAAGACCGTGCCATTCAGGATCAGGCCGGGGCCGGAAATTCCGATGACCAAGCCGCCAGGCGCGGAAGCCTGAATTGCGGATTTCAGTTCGCGCCAAGTTTGCTCAAACTGTTCATCGGAACGAATGTGGTGCAAACCATAGAGCCGGGCGAACTTCAGGAGAGCATTCAAGCTACGCACAAAATCGGGCAGGGCAGGCACCGAAATCTCGCTGAAAATGGGCATGACAATCTCGAAACGTCGCAAAGTCGCTACGATAATCGTGCGCTCTATTCTGAGGCCCGAAAATGGTACGGAAGTACCTGCGTGCGCATTTCATTAACCTGCCGACCGGAATGTAAGCTGCTGATTCAGAACGATTTGAAGGCTAATGCGCGATTTGGATTTGGATGCCGGCTCCGTTCACCGCGGGGCGGAGGCGACGAGCGACTTCGGTGGCCCAAAGGGACGTGCTAAGCAGAACAAGCGAGCCGTTCTCCAGGTCGCAGATGCCGCAAAAAGAATAGCGCGGATAAGCAGAGTGGTACGCGTCGAGTCCGCGGCTGGCGAGTTCACCTTCGAGAGCAGCGTCGGGTTTCTGTGTTTCGCTGCCCGCACGGATGCCGGCAGTTTCGGAGCTGAAACTTCGAAACAACTCGGCTAGAGCTTGAGGCGATGGAGGAGTGAGCACCGTAAACGCGCGGGAGACTTCGCGAAAGGGGATGCCCTTCGCTTTGCAGAATGCGCGCAGGCGTTCGGCTTTGCTCAGAAAGTCGAGAGCCCAAGGATCTTTACCGGCGAGGGCGGGCAGAATCGCGCTCCATACTTCGGCGGCATCCGCGCCGCGCACGGGCTCGCGATCCGGGCCATCAACGAGTTCCAAGCTGATGGCGCGAACGTCCTGGCCCAAATCCATCGGTTCGATTTCAAGAATCATTCGGTGGGTTCATCCTGCTGGGGGAAACGCTGGCGGAATTCCGGAGACTGCTTGCGCACTTCCAGCCAGTCGAAAAACGCATCGGGCTGTTCGAGCCAAACGGCGAACCAGAGGGCAATCTCTTCTTTCTCCGAGCGCTTCGCGGGATCCACTTTATGATTGCGCGCGATCATTTCGGCGCGGCGGCGGCCGAGACGCGCGACTTCGAGGACGCGAGCTTCCGCGGCGCGTTCGCCCTCAGTCTCAAACTTGCGTAGCAATTCATCAAGGCGAACGAGGCACATTTCCGCCTCATCGAGAGAGGAAAAGTGAAGCAAGTCTTCGAATTCCTCCTCGTAGCGGTCTTGAATACCGTGTTGCGCGGAAGAAAGGACACGCATTTTGGCGTCCGTGAGAACGCTGGAGATGTATTCGGCGGAAGTCTTGCCCGCTTCGCCGGATTCGGAAATGAGCTTGCGGCGAATCTGCTCGATTTCCGCGGGGCTAAAGACATTTTTTTTCAATTCACGCGCGGCGGCCAGTATTTTTTCCTTCTTTACGATGTTGTTTTTTCCCGAGGTCATGAACGCCTGCTCGATTTCTTCTTTTTCGCTGTGCTCTTAATTGCGGACGTGTGCTTGTGAGAATCGCGGGCGATTTTCGATTTGGCTACAGTTTTGGATTTCTTTACGGTCTTGGATTTACTTACAGAATGTTTCTTCGATTTTGCTGTTTCCGGTTTGGGCGGCGGTGATTTTTGCTTAGCAACATGAGGGGGAGGTGGCGGAGGCAGGGGAGGCAAACCTTCAAGCAAGCGGCGGTAATTCTCGACATTGCGGTTGTGTTCTTCCAGAGTGCGGGCGAAAAAATGGCCTCCGGCGTCGTTCGCCACGAAATAGAGATATTCCGTATGCGCCGGATTGAGCGCGGCGCGTAGAGATGCATCGCCGGGATTGGCGATGGGGCCGGGCGGAAGGCCTCGGTGGAGATAGGTGTTGTAGGGCGATTGCGTATGTAAATCCTCGGCGGAAACCTTGGGAGTGGGCTTGCCTTCGAGATCGAGAGCGTACTGCACAGTGGGATCGCACTGCAAAGGCAGGCCGATTTTCAGGCGATTGTAAAAAACGCTCGCGACGACGGGTCGCTCCCGAGGCTGTGGCGTTTCGCGTTCAATCAGAGAAGCAAGAGTGACGATTTGAATGGGCGAAAGGGTTTGCGGTGAAACGGTTTGTTCGCTGCCTCGCGATTTGATTACCTCGCGAACCGGCTCGATCAGGGAATTGGCCACAGCGATGGAGCGCAGCTTCTCCCATTCTTCCTTGAACTGATGGACCATGGTCGCCGCCATTTCTTGCGGCGAAGTGTTGCGCGAAAATTGATAAGTTGAGGGAAAAAGGAAACCTTCGAGACTCTTGGCATCGGGCGCAATATCGCGGACAAGCGCAGGACTCTGCGCGACAATCAGAAATTCTTCTTTGGTGCAGAGCTTTTGGCGTGCAAGCTCGGAGGCAATATCGAACATCGTCCAACCTTCCGGAACGACGACGACGTGAACGTAAATATGGCCTCCGGCGATCTGATAAAAAACCTGGCGCGGAGTCTGCGGGCGCTGGAAAAGATATTCGCCGGCCTGAAGGCTGCGGCGGCGATGGCGTTCGCTGATGAGGTAAAAAGCGAGACGGCTGTGAATCACGCCGTTCCGCTGGAGCAGGCTGGCTGTGTTCCATCGCGAAGTGCCGCGCGGAATATCCACAAAAACTTGCGAGGCAGAGAAACCGCGATAGGGGCGATTCATTTCCCAGCGAAGCCAGAAAGCGAGGGCTCCGGCGAGCACGAGCACAATCACAAGAATTGCGGCAGCTTTTTTCATGGCGTTTGAGCCGTGCCGGCAGATTTCGCGTGAACGCTCTGGGATCCGAGATATTCGCGAAGAAGAATGGCCGCAGAAATGGAATCCAAATCAGCTTTCGCCGCGCGCTGCGATTCCTGCGCGAGCTGCTCCGCTTCCCAACTGGTGAGGCGTTCGTCGAGCTGATCAACGGCAAGGCCGAGTTCTTTCGCAAGGCGTCCGGCGAAGCGTGAAACCTCCTCCGCCATTTCGCCGCGGCGTCCGTTCAAATGCAGCGGCAGGCCAACAATGATGCGCGCAATGCCGTTTGCGCGAACGATTTCGCGCAGACGCGCAATGTCTTCGCGGCGATTTTTTCGGTAAAGAACGGGCAAAGGCCGGGCGGTGAGTCCCAACTCATCGGAAATCGCCACTCCGATGCGGCGGCGGCCGTAATCAAGCGCGAGGATACGCGCGTGCTTCGGCGAAGAGGCCGAAGAGGCTTTCGCGGCGGCGCGCGGCGCGGCTCCCATTTAATAATTATAACTTGCCGCGCGGAGCGGCGGGCGGCATGGTGCGGGAAAGGTGACGGGTCAGGGATTCGTCGGATTGATTCGGCGGCCGCGCTTGCCGTCGGCCCAGGCCTGCCACATGTTCATCATTTTCATTTGTTTCTCCATGCCGGTTTGCTCAAGGAGGCGCTCGATTTGTGCGCGTGTCTGGCGGACGCCGAGTTTTCCGGGCAGGTCAGCAAGGGCGTAGGCGGTGACGGCGGCGATAGCTTCGTTCTTTTTGAGTTGCGCGAAATCCACTTTGTCGAAGGTATCGGAAGAAGCGTGATAGTTGATCATGTAGTCGTCGGGATCCTGATTGGCGATGAGTGTGGGCACGCCTTCGAGGAGAAAATCGAAATTGTCGGTGCCGATTTCGGCGTCCAGAGTATTTTTCAACAGGCCAAGCGAGGCGAGAGGCTTGAGCGCATTGTTGAGCGGTGCGAGAGCATCTTTCCGCCCGCTGAGCAAATAGCCGGTGACGCGGCCGTCGCCTTCGTCAAAAACAACGGCGGCGCTCATGTTGGAAAGCTCCGCGCGATGGGCGAGCGCATAAGCCCAGGAGCCGAGCATGCCTTGCTCTTCTCCGGTGAATAACACGAAACGAATGGAGCGTTTGGGAATGGCTTTGGAGGCGCGAATGGCGCGCGCGGCATCAATGATCATCGCGGCGTTGCAGCCATTGTCGAGCGCGCCGGTTCCGAGTTCCCAGGAATCGAGGTGCGCCGCAAGAATGACGAATTCATTCGGCTTTTCGCTGCCGCGAATTTCGGCGATGACGTTCTCGGAGCCGGTCTGGCCGGAAATTTTGTTGGGCATGTCCAGCGTGACTTTTACCGGCTCGCCGGCGGCGATGAAGCGCGCCAGGCGTTCAGCATCTTCGCGAGCGACAATTGCCTGCGGGATCCGATCAATGGTTCCGTCCAAGGTGAAAATGTGGCGGTAGAGCAGCATGTAAGGACGCGTCGACATCCACAGAATCGCGCTCGCGCCGGCGCCAATGGCGCGCTGTTCGACGGCAGGCTCATGGAGGTATTCGTTGAAAAGATCATCCAGAGTTTTCAAAAGCTCGGTGTGGACGAGGAGAATTGCCCCTTTGGCGCTTTCTCCGACGCGTTGAAAGTCGGCGGGCGTTCCCTTGTCCACGTCAACAATGTTGGCGCTGATTCCTTCGCCAGGCGTTGCGGGAGACCAGCCCATGGACACGATATGCACGTGAAAAGGAACCGGAGATTGAACAAGCAGGCGGCTGCGGCCTTCGGACCAGCCATTCGGCAGCGTGAAATTTTCGGTGAGCACTTCGTCCACGCCGGCCTGACGAAAGGCGTTGACGGCCCAGTCTACAGCTTTTTCGGCAGCGGGCGAACCGGTGACGCGGCCGCCGATAGTGTCGGTGAGTTCGCGCAGATTTTTCTCGAGCGGCGACGGGCCCTGGACATTCTTGATGATAATTGGCGCAACATCGGCGCACGAAGACGCCTGTACCGAGCAGCCATTGGTTCCTTGCGGCACCTGTGGCTGAAAAGGTTTTTTGACCGGCGGCAAACCTTGAGCGTTGGCACGCAACGCGAGGGCTAGAAGCAAAAGGGTTCCTGCCGATACGAATCTGAACTTGTGCGAGGTCATGTTTGTGAGCCTATTGGCAGCATGGGTGAGGTCTTTTGGATTATAGCAGCGGACTGGCTGTCGCATTATTTTTCGGCTGCGGCGATGCGGTCTGAGATTTTTGCGACCTGCGCCATTTCGCGCACGTCGTGAACGCGAACGATATGCGCCCCGCCGAGGATGCTTGCGGCAACGGTCGCGGCCGTGCCCCAGATGCGCTGATCGGAAGGCAAATTGCCCAACGCTGCTCCGATGAAGGCTTTGCGCGATGTGCCGATGACAATCGGGGCGCCGAATTTCGAGAGTTCCGGCAGGCGGGCGAGAATTTCGAAATTCTGCTTATAGTTTTTGCCGAAGCCGATGCCGGGATCAAGAAGGATTTGAGAGCGGTTGATGCCGGCGATGCGGGCGCGGCGCAAGGCTTCGCGAAATCCATTAGCAATGTCCTTCATTACGTCGCGGGCGAATGGGCCATGTTGCATGGTACGAGGCTCGCCGCGCATGTGCATTAAGATGATCGGAACGCGGGAAGATTTTGCGACCGCCGCCATTTGCGCATCGCGACGCAGCGCGCTGATGTCGTTGATGATTTCCGCGCCGGCTTCGATGGCGGCGCGCGCGACGGCGGCGCTTTGTGTGTCAATCGAAATGGGGATTTTCAGCTTGCCTTGTAATTTTCGCAGGACTGGCAGGACACGAGCGAGCTGTTCGTCCACCGAAGCAGGTTCGGAGCCGGGGCGCGTGGACTCGCCGCCGATATCGAGGATGTCAGCGCCCTCGCTTTCGATTTCGAGTGCGCGCGAAACGGCCTTCTCTGTATCGAGAAATTTTCCACCGTCGGAGAAGCTGTCTGGCGTGATATTGAGCACGCCCATGATGAGAGTGCGTTCGCCAAGCGCGATTGTGCGCGACGGAAGACGAAGTCGGAATTTTGCTCTTTGAAAAGATTGAGTCATCGAGTGCGTGAGGACGGCAAATTGCAGCTCACTTTTCAGCGGCTTGATAATACGATGAGCGGCTCACAACGCGAAGCCCATCGCGGCCCAGCAATTCGACGCGAAGCGAATGCCAGCCGGGCGTATCGCCAGCCCTCGGATAATAGCCGAGCGTATACTGCGCGCTGAGCCGCTGCACGATGGAATGGTACGCGGCGGCGACGGAGCCCGATTCGTTCAGAAAATAAAGCTGCCCGCCGACGCGGCGCACCAATTCCGCGAGAAACGCCGTGTATGCGGGAATGCCGAGCGGGAGAACAGCGGGAGTAATCAGCGAATCCGATCGGTGCAGCGCGAGCCAATGGGGAGTCATTATGCGCGGGCGATTCTGCGTGGAGATTACGTAAATTTCGATTCCGCGCTCACTCAAGGCGCGAACTATGTCTTCGAATGTTGCGCGATTTTGGGGATGCGCGGTACCAGGCCGCACGCCCGAACCGTCCAGAGTAAGACCCATGCCGCTATCCTGGCCGTCCGTGAGCAGGATAATGGCCTTGCGTCCGGTGCGCCCCGTGAAAAGTTCCTCAGCGACAAGATAGAGCGAGCGGTAGATGTTCGAGCCGCCGGTGTCCGAAAAAAGATTGCGCACATTCACGCCGCTGACGGCCCTGGTTAGCAGTTGGCGATCGCGCGAAAAAGGCAGCAGAAGAAATGTGTGTTCGGAAAAATCGGCGACAGCAACTTCGTCTGCGGACGAGAGGCCTCGAATGAGCTGCTCGGCTGCGGATTTCATTGAGGCGGAGTCCGGCAGAACGCTCGGGCTGGCATCCATCACGAGGGCGATAGCGGCGCTTTCGGCGAAAGCGTCAAAATGCGAAATCGTCTGCGGAACGCCATCTTCAAAAACGCGAAAATTGTTTTGCGAGAGATCGCGAACGGCTGAACCATCCGCGGCAAAGATGTTGCATTCGACTTCGACGAGATTGACGTGAACGCGCAGCAGCGGCGCATGGCTCGCACTTCGGTCAACTTCGACTGCGCTCTTTAGATTGAGATTGCCTGTTTTAGGATCGCGAGCAAATTGCACGCCGCGATCCATCTGAACAGGCTTGGGCAATTTGCGTTTGCTTTGCGCGCGGGACTTCGCATGAAGCGGCGGAGAAAGCGCGGAGAACGCAATTATGCAGAACGCTGCAAGGCCCCGTTTCATCGGTTCAGATTATGGGGTGAATCGGCACAGCGCAAGGGCCGTCAGTCAGTCAAGATCGAAATCACGGATGGGCTTTTCGACGGGCTTGTCTTTGGCCTTCTTGAGGCCTTCGGCAAACTTGCGCTCCAGAACATCGTCCTTGACGCGTTCGGCCTCCACAGAGAGGCGGAATTTCTCTTCGACGCGGGCGGCCTGGTCGCGGAGAAGTTTTGCGGTGTCATCGAGGTCAACCGAAGGAGCGCCCTTGGGCGGCGGTTCATGCGAGAGGACCACACCCATTTGCCGGTCGACTGTCAATTTCGCGTGACAGCAGGGGCATTCGACATCAAGAGGCATCGCGGGTTTCTGCGTCATGCAGGTATTTTACGACAATTCGAGCACACCTAGAAATACGAGGTGCCTGCGGTGGACGGCATTGGAGTGGCGCGCAGAGCTATCAGGCCGGCGCTGGCTTTTCGCCTTTAGCCATTCCGGGAACGGCGCGCGGCTCGGGCCGCAAAGCGACCGGCTCTTTGGACGGCACGGGAGGCGCCGACGGCGGAGGAGGCGGCGTCTTGTCGGGCAGCGGCTTGCCGTCAATCAGCAACCGCATTTCATTGGCGTCGAGCACTTCGCGTTCGAGCAATCCACGAGCGATGCGCTCGAGTGCGTCGCCATGCGTTTCGAGAATGTTGCGGGCCTTGGTATAAGCGCCGGTGACGATACCGCGGACTTCAGCGTCAATTTTGATGGCTGTGTCCTCGGAATAGTCACGATGCTGCGCGATTTCGCGCCCTAGGAAAATCGCTTCTTCTTTCTTACCGAAGGTGAGCGGACCGAGCGTGCTCATACCCCATTCGCAGACCATTTGCCGGGCGATTTCCGTGGCGCGCTCGATATCGTTTCCAGCGCCGGTGGTGATGTGCTGCAGGAAAATTTCTTCGGCAGCGCGTCCGCCCATGAGAACGGTGAGCTGGCTCTCCAGAAAATCACGGGTATAAGTATGCTTGTCATCAATCGGCAACTGCATGGTGACGCCCAAGGCCATTCCGCGCGGAATGATGGTGACTTTGTGCAGCGGGTCCGCGCCCGGGGTCATGGCCGCAACAAGAGCATGACCGGCTTCGTGGTAAGCAGTGTTCTTCTTCTCGTCCTCGGACAAAATCATGGAGCGTCGTTCCGCGCCCATGAGGACTTTGTCTTTGGACATCTCAAAATCGTCCATGGTGACGACTTTGCGGTTTTGGCGCGCAGCCCACAACGCGGCCTCGTTCACCAGATTGGCGAGATCCGCTCCGGAAAATCCCGGCGTGCCGCGCGCGAGAATCGAGAGATCCACATTATCGGCGATGGGAACCTTTCGCGTGTGCACGCGGAGAATTTCTTCACGGCCTTTCACGTCAGGACGGGGCACGACGACGCGGCGATCAAATCGGCCCGGCCGCAGCAAGGCAGGATCGAGGACGTCGGGTCGGTTAGTGGCGGCGATCAAGATCACGCCCTCGTTGGATTCGAAGCCGTCCATCTCCACGAGCAAAGCATTGAGCGTTTGCTCGCGCTCATCGTGGCCGCCGCCCAATCCCGCGCCACGATGGCGGCCTACAGCGTCAATTTCATCAATGAAGATGATGCATGGCGCATTTTTCTTGCCCTGCTCGAAGAGATCGCGAACTCGGCTGGCGCCCACGCCTACAAACATTTCCACGAAGTCGGAGCCGGAAATCGAGAAGAAGGGAACGTTTGCTTCGCCGGCGATGGCGCGCGCGAGCAGAGTCTTGCCCGTTCCGGGAGGCCCGACCAGCAGAACCCCTTTGGGGATGCGGCCGCCCAAGCGCTGAAATTTTTGCGGATCCTTCAGGAAATCAATAATTTCCTGAAGCTCTTCTTTGGCTTCTTCGATTCCCGCGACGTCTTTGAACGTAGCCTTTTTCTGCTGCGCAGTCAGAAGCCGCGCGCGGGATTTTCCAAAGCTGAGCGCTTTATTTCCGCCAGCCTGCATCTGCCGCATCATGATCAGGAAAATTACGAGCAAGAGGATAAAGGGCACGCCGTCAATCAGGAAGGTCATCCAGTTGTTGTCGCTGACGGTTTTGATGTTGACGTCCACATTCTTGGCTTGCAGTTCCTTGGTCAGATCGTTGAGCGTTTCCTTGGGCACAGTGACGCGGAATTTGTCTTTGGGCTCGCGGAATTGGCCATCCACCTCCGCGCTCACCGACGAAAGCATAATGGTAGCTTCGCTGACGTTGCCCTTCTGCACTTGCGTCTGGAAATCGGTGTAGCTCGGCGTCTGCTCCCGCGCAGTCTGACCACCCGTGGACGCCATTCTCCACAGCAAAACGGCAAGCAGAATCATCGCCATCCAGAACAACACTGTTTTGACGGTTGAGTTCACGTTCCTACCTCAAATAGACCCATGTCTCTTGTTAGTTCAAATATCGTGCTTTCTTCCGTTCGGAAGAAGCTGCCTATGTGCTTACGCTTGCCAACCTCAGCTGCATCATGGATAGGCAAATTTCAATAAAGCCTTTCTGGAGCAGGCGGCCCATATTCCACCATTTCATTAGATGCACTTACAAGGCCAACGTATGTTGGTTTCAATATGGCCAAACTACACCGCTCTTGGTCTCTAAAAGACCAATGTTGCAGCCTCACTCCGCGCGCCCGCAAATCCACAGAGCTCTCCGTGTACTACCCGTGGCGCAGAAATCAGCTGCGAGCGGCATGGCGTCTGCCCAGGCAATGCTGTCCGCGCTCGCCAGCACAGGCCAAAGCACTCTCTCCGACCGGCCAATGCGTTTGGCCATGAGCATTCGCGACAGTTTTCGCTGGTGTCTGCGGCCAAGAGGACGATAGGCGTCGCCGGGCTTGCAACTACGCAGAACGAGCGGAGGGCGAAGCTGTTCTGTGTCGAGAACTACTCCCTCCGTAATAGTTTCGCGCGCCTGCATGTGCCAGTCAATTACTTTCAGGCGGAAGGTGCGGCCAAGCTGTGGAACTGAAAAGGTAGCTGAGGCCTGTCCACACAGATCAATTGGGTAGCAGTAGCGAGCGGCGCGGTTCGTGCGCTGCTTGGACGGATTTTTCTCGCCAGAGTGTAAGAACATCAGCTGGCCATACTCTTTGCGAACTTGCACGCCGCCAGGCAGATGTAGCAACTGGCCGCTGGAACCGCTGCGCGCCATTTGGATGATGCGGTCAACGTGCTGATGCGAGAGTTCACCGCCTTCCTCGGCGGCATCCGCATACAATCTTCGGATAATCCGCTGAGTGAGCGCCTGCTGAGGATACCGCGAATCACCGTTTTGATTCGGAAGACCGTCGAGCGGCGATAGCAGATGTGCGGCGCTTACGCTCTGTACGCCGTCCTCTGCTGTCACGATCTCCGTGCAGCGGTTCTCAACGAGCGAGACCCAAAAAAGTTCTTCGTCGCATGCGAGGGCTGAAAGCGTGTTTAGGTTCGTAACAATGTTCGGCGAAAAATGCTCAAGTTGCGGAAGCAGATCGCTCCGCAGGCGGGCGCGAAGGCGACTCTTGTCGGTGTTGCTGCTGTCCTCGCGCCAGTTCTGATGAATTGAGTTCAGATATTCGCGGAGTTCCTCGCGCCGGATCTCGAGCAAGGGTCGAATGACTTTTGCGCGCACGGGATGAATGGCGGAGAGCCCGGCAAGTCCGGTCCCGCGAATGATGCGCGCAAGGACGGTTTCCGCCTGATCGTCGGCTGTGTGGGCAGTGGCTACGCGCGCAATCGCATGTTGCTCCGAAGCTTCTTCGAAAAATTGGTATCGCAAACGCCGCGCCGCATCCTCCAGATTCCACCCATTGCACTTGGCGGCGAGTGCAACGTCAGCGCGTCCGATAATGACAGGAAGCGCAAGAGTTTCGGCGAGAGAAACCACGAACTTTTCATCCCCATCCGATTCCGAGCCGCGCAGTTGGTGATTGAAGTGAACTACCACGAGAATGATGCCGAGTTCGTCGCGCATGGAATGGAAAAGCCGGAGCAAGGCGACCGAATCCGCGCCGCCGGAAACAGCGACAGCAACGCGGTCGCCGGCGCGGAGCATTCCGTGCTTTTTAATGGTTTGCTGGATGCGGTCCGTAAGCGCGCGAGGCATAAGCGTGAAGTTTCAATCTAGCGATGATAGCAGCAGCAGGAAAAATCGCAAATTCGGACGAGGGTACTGCCGGATTACTGCTGGGCCATTTGCTGGGCAAGCAGAGCGCGGCTGTAAGCGATGCGACGGTCCAGAGCTACGGCGGCAAAATAGACGCAATTGACACGTTCGTGCTCCGCCCAACGCGAAAGAGACGGCGAAAGGGCGCGCCCCAGCGCCTTAAAAACTCCCATCAGACGGTAATAGCTCTGTACAACGGAGAGATCGCCCTGATCGTCGCCCTTCTGCGGACACAAGCGCACCAGCTGCAAAAGACGCCCAAACTGCTCGCCGTGCAGCGCGTCTTCGGAGAGTCCTGCGACCTCTCGCACTTGCTCGGACAGACTGGATTTGCGATACGCCGCAATAATCGAGCGCGAATAGGAGATGAAAAATTGCAACAGCGCAGCAATGGAGACGACGCAGATGAGTGCGGCAATCATGAGTGTTGATGCACGGCGAGGCCGGGAGCAGGAGCCCGTTTTGTAACCCGGGCGGTCTCCAGGCGCGCACCCTCAGGGATTTTTGTGAATGTATAAGCCCATGCCAGCGGCAGGAATGCGCCCGCTATCGGAGGTACCCATTTAAGAAAATTCCCTTCTAGAGAGGGATATAGGTTTCGCAATGCATAACCAGCTGCGTCGGAACTGAAGAAGATTCCTAAGGCGAGCACGAGCTGAATTAGCCGCGTCCTTGTTTCGCGCAGCTTTGCGACCGCTCCCCAAAGCAAATAGGTCAGCACCATGCCTACAAAGTACAAGTTTTGGCTCATTTCCACTACGAAACGGTTAGTTAGATGGTGGATCGGCATTCGGCGGACGACAAGATATGAGAACAGCGCAGTAGATGAAAGCAGAAGGATCGAAGCCAACCGGACGTATCTACCGACGCCCATCTGATGAAACACCTGTTGGTAGAAGCCCATAATCACGAAAAAGAGCGCGATTGTTAGGAGCGCGTCGCTATAATAGTACACGTAACCGTAAATCTGGGAGTGCACACCGTAACGGAGTAGCACAAAATCTTGGCCGACGCTGACCACAAATAAGGCCAACATATAGACAGTTAAGGCGATGTAGCGAAGGAAGTCCTTCGAGGTAAGCAGGCGCAGTACAAGGTAAAGTTCCAGAGCAAGCCCTAGAACAGCAATTACGTAATCAGTCGGGCCAAGCATTGTGTACCTCAGTCTTCGAGGCAAGGCCCGGATGATAGCAGGTCCTAACTTTTCAGGTGAGTATTAGCGTCCTGAAAAGTCATCCGGCAGTATCGGGACCGGGTTTGCCGTGCTGGCAACCATCCGTACGTTGTCCGGAAGGATGGGTACCGGGTTCGCCGTGCTTGCAACCACCGGCCTTGCTGTTTGAGTGGCCGTGAGATTGCGAAGCCCGACTGCGCTTACCAGCACCAACAACACTAAAACCACTAACGTCAACAGCTTGTTCATGGAATCCCCCACGATCCTGAGATATACAGCGGGGGGATTCTATGTGGTTCAGTGTTGTCAAGGGGGAAATGTTTAGACTATGTGTCCAAACAGTACACCCCTCCGCCCGTGGCCTTAGCCAGAGCCTCGATTCAATTGTCGGGGCGAATTTACGCCGCAGACCGGAAAGTGTCAACGGTACCTTAGTACCTCTGAAAATAGTCAGTATCTAGTGGACAAATGTGACGATTCGACCTGATTTCATTTGCTTGTACACGCCGCCCGTTCTGATTGCCGAGCGCCCTGTATTTGTTCGCGGGCGTATCTGCGCCGGTGTACAATGCGACGGTACATGGCCGTTCCTGCCTCACCTTTTCCCGACGATCACGTCGAGAGCGCACTTCCGCGCGTAACGTTACGCAACGCCTTTTCACACGCCTATGACTCAGCGATTGCCGCCGCAAGAACGTGCTACGCGCCGCGGCTAATCCAGCCTGAAGAGATCACGGAAAAGCAGCGAATCAATATTGGGGCGGCGACGTTTTATAGCGGACATCACACGGTTTACCAGCACGCGCATTTCGAATTCGGGCTCGAAAACGTGAGTCGTCATTTTGTGTGGTCCTTCCTGCATGCCCATCCTTTCTACAATTCGGAGCAGCAGAGCCAGCGATACGTGCGGCTGGATCGCGCGCAGGCGTACATCCCTCCGGAAAGTGAAAATTTCCGAGCGCCGGAAAGAGCCATTTACGAGCGCGCCATCGCGAATGCCTGGCGCTACTACCGCGAATTGGCGCGTATTTTGCAACCGGAAGCAAATCGGATTCTCAGCGATATTTGGCACATTGGGCCAATGTCGCATCCGCGCCGAATCGAGAAAATCAAGGCTGCGGCGGCAAAGCGCGCGATCGAAGTGGCGCGATACGTTTTGCCCGTTGCGGCGTTTACCACGATGGTGCACACGCTTTCAGGAATCGTGCTGCATCGTTTATGGCGCATGAATGCTGCTTGCGATACGCCAACGGAGGCTCGCGTTGTTGTAAACGAAATGGTGCAGCGCGTTCGCGAAGTGGATTCGCAGTTTTTCGGCAGATTTCCGATGGAGCCAATGGAAGAGCTGCCGGAATGGCGCGCGACTTCGCCGGACAGGAGTGGAGAAGCTTTCGCGGCGGAATTTGATGCGCAGCTTGAAGGGCGCACTTCGCGCCTTGTGGACTATTCTGCAAAGGCCCCTGCTGTTATTGCGAGCGCGTATCGAGCCGTTCTCGGTCTAACGAACAAGGAATGCTCGGACGCTGAGGCGATTGAAGCGCTGCTCAATCCGGCGCGCAATGCTTACCGGCGGGAATCGCTCAATATCGGCGTTCATGCGCCGATAATGCGAGCGCTGCAACATGCCAATTTTACGTTTGCTAAGAAAATCAGCCACACGGCCGACAGCCAGGACCAGCGGCATCGCATGGTTCCCGGCTCGCGTCCGATTTTGACGCTCGCCGATACAAGATCGCCGGACTACATCACCCCGATGTTGATCCAGAAAAATGTGACTGCGCGAGATCTCTACCAGCGAGCGATGGCGGACGCCTGGACTGCCAAGAACGAACTACTCGACCGCGGCGTATCCGCCGAAATCGCGCAATATTTGCTACCTAATGCGAAGGCCATTCGGCTGGTGGAATCCGGTTCGCTCTTGCACCTGCTTCACAAGTGGACGATGCGGACGTGCTTCAACGCGCAGGAGGAAATCTATCAGGCTTCCATGGAGGAGCTTGCGGAAGTGCGAGCAGCTTTTCCAGAGTTAGCCACTTACATTGGGCCGCCCTGCTATTTGCGCGCGGGCATCACCACGCCGATTTGTACCGAGGGTTCGCATTTTTGCGGCGTGAAAGTCTGGCAGGACTTTCCAAACATCGAGCGCCGGATTTAGAGGCCGCCGAATTCAAAGAGAAATTCAGCGGTCGATTGCGCGAACGCGCGCGAGTTGTCTGCTATTCGTCGCGCAATTACTTTCTCGAACTGCTGCCTCGGTTTCCGCAAACCTAGCAGGTCATCCTCAATTTTCAAATTCTAAGAAAAAAGGCGGGAGCTTAAGCTCCCGCCTTTTCGCAAATACGATTCAGTCGCGCCGTTAGAATGTCAACTTGAGCGCGAGCTGAATCTGGCGCGATGAACCGAAGTCGCCGGTTGGGAAACGTGTGGACGTGATCAAACCAAATGTGGAGGCCCCGAAGCGCAGATTCGGATCCCCGAAGTTGGGATGATTGAAGATGTCGAAGAACTCGGCGCGGAATTCCGTGCCGAAGCGCTCGTTGATCTTCGTGCGCTTGATCAAAGAGAAGTCCGTATTTACGAAGGACGGCCCGATGATCGAGTTTCGTCCGAGATTGCCGAAATGATAGATGTTTCCACCATTCGGACCGGTAACGGACGGGGACGAGAAGACCGAAGGATTCTCGATCCATTGCACGCCGAAGCTGGAGGCTGGAACACCTTGACCGATTTGCACAGCACCGGAGACATCCGGGCGCAGCGTGAAATTGCCGGTAGGCCCGCTATCGTTCAAGACGACATTTAGCGGGTTCCCGGACTGCGCTTGTGAGATGCCCGAGAGCTCCCATCCGGAGATGAGCCGGTTGCCCTTGAACGGCAGGTCGTATACCGCGCTGATGACAAAACGGTTCCGTGCATCGAAGTCGGACGGGCCGTAATTCAGCCGGGGATCCGTGCTGTCCTCGAGCGTCACACCCTGCGAACTAAGGGAATTATAGTCCAGCGACTTCGAATAGGTGTAGGAAGCGTTGAACTGCAAACCCTGGGCGAAATGCTTGTTCGCGGAAATCCAAAGAGCGTTGTAATTGGAATTCCCGCTGGAATCCGCTTCAGTGATGTTTCCGAGATTGCGTCCCGCGGCAATCGGACTCGAAGCAGAAACGGCCGAGAACGGAAGCGTGGGCTTGAGCTTGTTCGGTCCTTCAATTTCCTGCCCAATCGCGGGCTGGTTGAGGTTGCGGGCCAGCCGCAAGTGAGTACCCTTGGAACCGATATAGCCGACCTGAACGCCGAGAGACGGCGTGATTTCACGCTGAATGGTGAAGTTGTAAGACTGAACGTAGGGGCTGCGGAATCCGCGGAAAATTGTGGATGGCGCGAGCCCTGCGGGTCCGGCGACGGCGGCCGCATTGGTGAGCGCCAATGTGGGCGCTTGCGCGCTATTCACATTGAGCGGGTCGCCGAACGGCGGATTCGTGGTCTGGCCGGTGACGATGTTAGTAACGGGCTGGTCTGCGAGGATCGCATAACCGAGGCGAACGGACGTTTTGCCATCGCCCCATGGATCCCAAGCGACTCCGACGCGGGGCTGAACGAGCTTTGCATCGGACTGGAATGGCTGATCAAAGCCATTCGTCCCTACCTGGATCAGCTCCGCCGTAGCGGGATCGAACTCCACAAAACGATCCTGCGCATCCGAAATGGCGTAGTTGTAGTCATAACGCAGGCCGAGATTCAGGGTCAAATTCGGCCGCAGTTTGTAGGCATCCTGCGCGAAAATCCCCCAAGATGGTTCGAGCAGTTTGCTTGCGCCGTTGCTCAGGTTGATTGCAAAGGTGGAGGGCTGATCCGCGATGAACTGCGGAATACCTGCAAACGATACACTGCCGCCATCGAGATTGAAGTTGTTGTTGTAGAAGCGCCGGATTTCCCCGCCAACAGCCATGGAGTGGTTGCCGCGAATGTAGCGGACGGTATCGCTTCCCACGACAGTCAAATCGCCGCGACCTTGCGGAAATCCTGCCGGTCCGCCGAATTGCAGAGCAGATGCGCCGATGGAGAACTGCGGAATCCCGATAGGGTTCGTAATGCCATCGTTGATGCTGAAATCTGTGGGGTTCAGCAGCTGGTTTGGAGTGAAGTGGATAGAAACGCGATTGTAGCCCAGGCGCGCTTCATTGCTCAGAGTTGGGCCGAAGACGTGATCTTCTTCAAGAGTCATGATCTGTCGGCGCGCGCTTCGGGTGTCGCCCCATCCGGGCAGAGCGTTGTTCTGAGCGTACTGCAGAGTAGGCTCCTGACGAACATCCTCCTGCAAGGCGTAATACCCGTGCACGCGATCGTTCGGGCCAACGACAAACTCCAGGTCTCCCGCGCCCTGGTCAATTTGCACATTGGCAACGGAAGCGCCGAGGAATGTGTTCGTGCCGCTATTCGCCTGCGGGATAACGGCAGTAAGAGCTTGAATCGCCGCATCGCTCGAGGCCGCCACCTGCGCACGATCGGCCGCGCTGAGGACGGTGCTGACCGTGGAGATGGCTTGATGCTGACGCAATCCTTCGTAGCTGCCGAAGAAGAAGGCCTTGTTCTTCTTGATTGGCCCGCCTGCATCCGCTCCGAAATCATTGCGGATTAACGCGGCCTGGGGCTTGGGCTTTGGATTGAAGAAATTTCGCGCGTCAAAAAAGTTGTTGCGTAGGAAATCGAAAAGTTCGCCGTGCAGATCATTTGCTCCCGAGCGCGTGGCGATGTTCACAATCGCCCCGGAATTGCGCCCGTACTCTGCCGGGAAGGTGGAATTATCGATTTTGAATTCAGAAACGGTGTCGATCGAAGGCTGGAAGGTGATCTGGTTCTGCACTTCGTCGCTCAGGTTGATGCCGTTCAGCAGCCAGTTAGTGGTGTCTTCGCGCTGGCCGGCTGTATTGATGGCGAAGGAGCCTTGTCCGCGAAGCGGCGCTGTGAGGAAGCCATTCTGCGGAGGCGTAACGGTTCCGGGAACAAGCAATCCAAGATCAACGAAATGCCTGCCGTTCAGCGGAATCTGCTGAACAGTCGTTTGGTTAATGACCTGGCCGACCGCAGGAGTACTCGTGTTGACGAGAGGCGCGCCCCCGGATACAACCACCTCCTGAGTTACCTGCCCTACTTTCAATTCGGCGTTTTCCGTGGCGGTCGTTGCGACGTCCAGCTTCAGATCGCGAATGACGAAACTTTGAAAACCGCTGGCGCTGACCGTGACCGTGTAGAGGCCCGGCAAAAGTCCGGGAACAAGGTAAGAGCCGGACTGATCTGTTTGGGTGGTGCGCTCCACACCGGTGGCCTGGTTATGGACGACGACTTTGGCATTGGGAACGGCGGCATTCGAGGTGTCAGTTATCGTGCCCTGCAGGGTAGCTGTGGACTGGGCAGATGCCGGGGCCGCCACAATCAGCAGGCCGACGGAAATCGTGAATAGAGCGGAAGCAAAATTCTTAGACCAACGAAACCTCAGAAGCGAACTGAGCATGCATCCTCCTTGGAGACAGTCATGAACTATGCAATTTTTTGAAGAAATCTATTGAACGCGCGGTAGTGCTTGCGCTTTGTTAATTCCAGATACTGAGTAAATCAGTATTTCCTGTAGCAAATCGCACACCAACTCTCCATTCGCAATTACGGCGGGGAGCCGGAGCTAAATCCAATGGATAAAGCGAATGGATGGGCCAACCTGACGAAAACTGTACAGGAGCGATACTAATTCTAGAAGTCAGATACGCGTTTTCGTAGGGCTTCAGTTTTTGCAGCGAAGATCTGCATTCGCACGCGGGCATCCTAATTGCCCGATTCGCTCATCTCTAGTAGTCTTTCGTGTTGCACTCGTGTGCCTCAACGTTCTAAGAACCGGGAATAGGCGAAATTGGATTTGCGTCAAAAAATTCGAACAGCTGGATTGGTGCTCACCGTTGTGCTGCTCGCGTCTTGCGGAGGTGTAATCAATTTGCCCCGGCCGGTGATCAGCACGCTGAATCCTGCGAGCGTGCCGGCGGGCGCAACAACATTCACCCTGGCGGTGATGGGAACGGGGTTTGCGCCCAGCTCACAGGTGCTCTTCGACGGCATTCCGCAGGCTACGATTTTTCTCAGCGAAAATGAGCTTACGATCTTAGTAAATCCGAATCAAATAGCAATCTCCGGAACCAAGACGGTGACCGTGTTTACGCCAGCGCCGGGCGGCGGCACATCGAATTCGGTGACTCTGACCATTAATGACACAGCTTCGCCGGTACCTCAGATTTCCACGATTACACCCAGTTCGGTATTGGCGGGAAGCGGCGCGCAAGTCACTATCGTCGGCACGAACTTCACTGTTAATTCGGTGGCGACCGTCAATGGATCCAACCGCAGCACGAGGTTCGTTTCCAACACAGAGCTGTCGCTTACTCTTGACCCGGCTGATTTGGTGGCTGCTGGGGAATTGAATATAGCGGTGCTGAATCCGCCGGCGCAGGACGTCACGCCGCCTGGCGGCGGAATCTCGAATTCGATTGTGCTGAACGTGGTGAATCCGGCTCCGGTGATCGCGAATGTGAACCCACAAACTTTTGTGGCGGGCAGCACCACGACTGCGGCGATAGGTGTGTCGGGCAGCGGGTTTGATTCAGCGAGCCAAGTTCTAATTAACGGAACGGGGCGGCCAACAACGTTCAGAACCGCTACATCGCTCACCACGCAGCTTGCAACTAGCGATGTGGCAGCGGTCGGAACACTTACCGTGCAGGTAGTGAATCCATCTCCCGGAGGCGGCTCCAGCGCCATCTTGCATTTTTCGGTGGTGCCTTCAGCGACCGGCGCGGGTCTTCCAGGTTTGGTGGACGTCGCCCCCGATGGAGCGCAGGCCAACAACGGAGTCAGCGCGCCCGATCAAGTAGGGCCCTCGATGGATGCGAGCGGCAGATTCGTGGTGTTTGCATCATCGTCCACAAATTTGCTGGAAACCACCACGATCAATCCGCCGCCCAATCCGCTCACAAACAGCACATCTAACATTTTTTTGCGCGATACGTGCCTGGGATTGTCGAGCTGTACCCCGCGGGAGATATTGGTGAACGTTGGGCCCGCGGGCGTTGTCGCGAATGGACCGAGCTTCTCACCGGTCGTGAATTCAAGCGGCGCTACGGTCGTTGCTTACACTTCGCTGGCCACGGACTTGGTTTCGGGATTCGCATTTGACGGCAGCACTCCGCAAGTCTTTCTCTCCACGTCTTGCGTAACCGCGTTCACAGGATGCACGCCAACCACGAGCCTGATTTCCGTGAGCAGCGATGGTTCTTCGGCTGGTTCCGGAGCCTCAGGACAAGCATCGATTAGCGCGGATGGCCGGTTTATCGCGTTTGCCTCGACCGCGACCAATCTCGTTGCAGGCGCGACAACGGGCGCGCAGGAGATCTATGTTCGCGATACCTGTGCAAGCGCGGGATCAGGATGCACGCCGCAAACCGTGTTGGTATCGGCTGCGCCGGACGGAACGGCCGCGGACGGCGCGAGCGCGGAACCCGTGATTGTAGCGGGCAAGTCCGGGCAGTTTGTGGCGTTCACTTCAACGGCCACCAATCTCGTTACAGGTTCGGGCGGCGCGCAGGAGATTTATCGAGTAGGGCTGTGCCTGGGAATCAGCACAGGATGCACAGCCACCCCGGCGCAACTGATTTCGACTCCGGACGGCGTGACTTTTGCGGACGGCGCGAGCGTCGAGCCGGCAATGACGCCTGACGGCCGCGTCATTGCATTTGCTTCCACGGCTACGAATCTGGGAGGCGGTTCGGGCGGCGCGCAACAAATCTACGAACGAGATACATGCCAGGGCGTTCCGAGCGGCTGCTCGCCGAGTAATGTGCTCGTTTCAGTTGCCGCTGACGGTGCTACGCCAGGAAATGCGGTAAGCGAGAAACCCAGTTTGGGCGATAATGGGCAGCTCGTGGCGTTTGCATCGCTCGCCACCAATCTGGTTTTGACCAATGTGGGCGGTCTCGAAAATGTTTATGTGCGCAGGAGCTGTTTCACCGGACTGAGTTCCTGTCAGACAGGGACTGCGTTAGTGAGCATTTCGGCGCTTGGGGTTGCGGCGAATGCTTTGTCCCTGAATCCGGTGATTAGTGGCGCAGGGCACGTTGTGGCGTTCTATTCCGGCGCGAGCAACCTGGTGAATAACGATTTTAACGGCTTCCCCGATATTTTCCTCGGTGTGTCCACGTTCTAGCCGAAAATCAAAGTGCGTCTGGGATTGTGCAGGCTTTCCTGCTTGTGGACGTTTGCGGTGAACAGGTGCCGCCGCCGGCGGAGCAGGGTTCGCGATACCGGCAGGCGGCTCAAGGTGTTTCGAGCTGGAAGCGGCCTCGGCTCGTTAGAACCGTTGTCCCCGCAGCACATCTTCCAACCCGAAGCGGCGAGATTAGGGCTGGCGCTGAGGACAGCACAATGACGCGAAAGAGCTATTCGATCTGGTACCACGGGGGTGGTACGGCCCCGATTGGGATGTGGCTTAAGACAGTCTCTATTTACTTCAATGCGGTTTTGATGTGAACCGGCTCGAGATGAAGAGTTAGCTGCGTTTCGCGCCCGGTATGAACCATCACATTGTGCTTCCAAACAGTCGCCTGTTTGCCGTTCGAAGCGCGGACATCATACAAGCCGGCGCGAATATATTTGAAGAGAAAGTAACCATCCGGGTTGGTGCGCGTAGCTATCGGCCGGGAGCCGTCGGAGCGCTCAAGCACAACGGCAACTCCGGCAGCGGGTTTACCATCAGCGTGAAGAATGACGCCTCCGAGCCTGCCTGTTCGCACTCTTGCTCCTGCACCGCCTGCCAAGAGCATGGCCACGGCTGTGAATATCAGAAGAGAAGACCGCCGCATCGGCGCCTCCTTGAGCGAAGACTTATCCTAATTTTAGCCTTTGGGACCACAAGTTCGGCGGCAGTTTGGGAATCGGGGCTTGCAAGGTAACTGTACGAAGAGACAGTCGAAAAATGGGACGAATGGACGCAAGAGAATTTCACTGGAATTGCGAGCCGCGATTGGCCAATCTACCTCCGCAAACGCGATGAGCGGCGTGTCACTCGATTCTGAGGGCTGGCTACTGTTGGAAAATGCCTCCTATTTAGTGCATCTATTCGATGGCGAACTCAATGTCACCTGTGGAAGCGGCGCAAGGTTGTACTTTTGCAAAGCGCTATTGAGCGCGGGCAAATCGGTCGCGCTCAGTTTTTGCCAGGCGGCGAAGGCTTTGTTTAGATCCGCGCAAACATTTGATGTGTCCTCGCGAAGGGACGGTGCCGGAGCGCCATCGCCCATGTTAATGGCGTAAACGAGCTGCGTGAGAATCGAGTTGGAAAATCCGAAGCCGGGCGCAAAAGGACTGCCGCCCTGGATGGCTGCAAATTTCTTCTCAAACGCATTCGCATTATCGAGGGCGTCTTTTGCTTGCTTATTGGCGCTTAGCGATTTGATGCGGTCCTCGACGGCAATGCGCAGCGGCTCTAAAGCATTGAATGCGGCGTAGCTTGAACCGAGGCCATCTGTCATTTGGCGCGTCACGTTCAACTGCTCGACATAATCGTACTGCGAAGCGGGCACACGCGGATCTTTCGCGACGTGCAGGATTTGCTGATATGTCTGCCCGTCAACAGTGAGCACGATTTTGTAGTCGCCCGGGACGACTTCAGGACCCAGCGGCTGATAACGCGGCGTCGCGCCTGGAACGGCATCCTGCGTACCATAAAACGCCACCGATTTTTCCAAGCCGCCAAAACCATAATTGAGCACGTCGGGATGCGGATAGCGCAGATTCCAAACAAAACGATTCAAACCTGCACGTTTTGGCAAAACGGCGGGCGGCGCGAACCAGTATTCAGGCACATCGTCCGGCGCGTGCTCGGTGGATTTAGGCGGCGCGCTGGTGTACTGGCGGATGAGATTTCCTGTGGAATCGTAAATGGCCAAGGTGATGTCGTTTTGCGGCGCTGTTTTTAAATCGTAGTCAATCAACGCACCATCGGGAGGATTTTGGCCGGCGGGAACTTCGGCCGGCATCGGCGTATCCGGGTCGTTATCCCAAATAGTGCGGATTGCGGGTTCAGGACGATACAAATAGGCCCGGGCGCTGGCGACTTGCTGGCTGGCCTGCCGCAAAGGAGTGATGTCGTCGAGAACCCATAGCGAGCGGCCGTATGTGGCAATGTCCAGGTCATCATCTTTGACGATCAAATCGCGCACGGAGGTGGTCGGCAGATTGAGCTGCAAGGATTGCCAATGATCGCCATTGTCGAAGGAAACGAACACGCCGGTTTCCGTTCCTGCGAACAAAAGGCCCTTGCGTTCAGTATCTTCGCGAATGACGCGGGCGATACCTTTTTCGGGTAAGCCTCCATTGATCTGCTGCCAGCTCTTGCCGTAATCATTCGTGCGGTAGAAATGAGGATGTGAATCCAGAAAGTCGTCCACGGCCAGGTATGCCGATGCAGGATCAAAATGCGAGGCGTCAATGATGCTGATCGAGCTTCGATCAGTCAATCCCGAAGGTGAGACATTCTGCCAGGTCGCGCCGCCATCGCGCGTCACTTGCACAAGACCATTCGTCGTTCCCGCCCAGATGACATTGGCCGAAAGCGGTGAAGGAGACAGCGCATTGATGACGCCGTTTCGCGGGCCAGGGCGGCGACCGTTTTGGTTCGGAGCCGATTTTTCGGCGGGACGAGCCGCCAGATCCGGGCTGATTTCGTGCCAGGTTACAGCGCCATCCGCCGTTTCCAAAACATACTGCGTGCCGAAATAAAGCGTGTGCGGATCTACCGGGGAGAATTGCATCGGGGCATTGCTGGTCACATGATATTTCGTTCCGGCACTGAAGACAGTCCTCACTTGATTGTCGCGGCGATCCAGACGCACGATGGTTCCCGGACTGCCATCCGCGTAAACAAAATAATGGTGAACCGGATCCTCGACGATATAGCCGAATTCATAGCCGCCCGGCGAAAAAACGTCGCGGTCGCGGATGCGTCCGAAATCGCTGCGGCTCGGAATGGCCACGCTGCCGCTGTCCTGCTGCGAGGCGTAAACAAAGTAAGGAAATTCGTAACCGGCGGAAACATGGTAATGCTGACCGGTGGGCTGGTTGTACCAGGGGCTCCAAGTTTTGCCCGCGTCGAGGCTGATGATGGCGCCCTGATCCACGCCCAGCATCATGCGGCTTGAATTGGTTGGATCGATCCACATGGTGTGATAATCGTCGCCGTCCGGCGCGCCTTTGAACGCCTCGAACGTCACACCGCCGTCGGTTGAACGATAGCTGCACGTTTGCATCACGTAGACCACATCGGGATTTCTGGGGTCCACGAAAACGCGGCTGAAATAGCTATCGCCGACAACGCGGGGATCTTCGGTGATCTTGCGCCAGTTCGCGCCGGCATCATCGGAACGATAAAGTCCCTGCGAGACGATGGCGAATACGCGTTTGCCGTGATTTCCCGGCGCGACGGCAAGACCGGTGCGTCCCCATTTATCAGGCGGCATGCCATCAGCATCGAGGCGCTTCCACGTCGAGCCTTCGTCCGTTGACTTGTAGATCCAAGTATCCGGGCCCGGTTGCGGCCGGCCGGATGGCGGAAAGAAGAGCCGCACCACTGGGCGCCACATGGCTGCATAGAGGACGCGCGGATTATTTGGGTCCATGATCATGTCCGCGATGCCGGTCATGTTGTCCTGAAAGAGCGCTTTTTTCCACGTCTTGCCGCCATCGGTGGTTTTGTAAACACCGCGATTGCCGCTCGGGGTGCTATCGCCCATGGCGCCAACGAGGACGATATTCGGATTGCGCGGGTCTACGAGAACCGTGTTGATGTAATGCGTGTCGGCGAGACCGATGTTTGCCCAGGTTGCGCCGGCGTCGGTGGATTTGTAAACGCCGTTGCCTTCAGTCTGCTCGCCCGTGCCGGCGTAAATGATATTTGTGTCGGAGGGCGCAAGCGCTAACGCTCCAATGGAGGCAACATGGGCAGAATCGAAAATAGGATTCCAGACGGTCCCGCCGTCAGTGGTTTTCCAGATGCCGCCACCGGGCGTTCCGATGTAATACGCGGCGGGGTTTCCGGGAATGCCGGCAACAGCCGTGATTCGTCCGGCGCGATAAGGCCCAATCAGACGCCAGCGCAGCGCGCTGTAGAGATTCGGATCAATTTGCTGAGCGTTCAGCCGATAAGGAGATGCAATCATCAGCGATAGAAAAAACAGAGGGAAGATTGCTCGTAACGAGAAAGAACAGCGGCGGTAGTTCACGTGAAATAGCTCCTTCACAAAAATTTCGGCTTAAAACGAACGCGGAGTATATAACGAGCGCTCGGGCTACAGCGAGAATCAAAGGTTGGGCGAATGCTTTAGCGCTTGCGAGTTTCGGGCGTGTAGTGCGAATCGAGATACTTCAAAATGCTGGCCTGCGATTCCGCGGGGATTTGCGCGCCATAAGCTTTGCCCATTTTTTCGACCTCCGCTTTCCAGGTGGCGGCTGAAAAAGGAGGCTGCATGGTGATATAGCTCGGCGTGTGGCAAGTGTTGCAGTACGCCTCCACGTCCTGGCGGCCTGGCCCTGAAACGAGAGTCGTCTTATACAGAGGGAAAGAAGCGATCTTGTAAACGCCATCGGCTCGATGGGAAACAGAGGCAGGCTGCGCAATCGCACCGAGATTTGACGGAGTGTAGTAGCCGATCTGCAGGTCAGCATAGATTGCACCGACCGCCAGCAGTGCGATGGCAATCGCAAGCAGAGAAATTTTCCGGCGTTCTCGTTTGAGCCAATTCATTGCGCAACTCCGACTGTAACTTCCTGGCGCTCAATCTTGTTCCATAGGTAGCCGCCCGGGTTCCACACGCCTTCATCCGGCTGCACATTTCCCTTTTCATCTGTGGCGCGGACGGCGAGCTGGTATTTCCCCGGGCGCTCCGGTGTCCACGGTATTTGCCAGGTGCGAAATGCGTACGGGCCAAGGTCTTCGCCGAGTTGCCCCTCTCGCCAAGTGCCGCGAAGGGCGTCCGAGAATTCCACTTTGGTTACGCGACCATAACCGCTGAAAGCGATTCCGCGAATTGTGAGCGGCAGCCCCGCCGGGATTTTCGTGTCCCCATCGGGCGAAATAATGAACGAACGCACCGGCATGCGCGTGATGGGAACCATTTTCACTTTTTTTGCCGCAACATCGGCCGGCGTCGTGTCCCCGCGAGGAGTATCCGGCACGCGGTAGCCGGGATTCATCCAGAAATTCTCGTCCGGTTTCTCGAGCAGGCTAATGGTCTCGAGACTCTTCACCCAATAGGTGGCGAAATAGCCTGGGACAATGAGCCGCGCGGGAAATCCGTTCAGCATCGGCAGCGGCTCGCCATTCATGGAATAAGCGAGAATGGCTTCGTCAAGAACGGGATCCTTCAGATTGAGCGACTTTTTGAATTCATGCGAAGGCATGCCTTGCGGACCCTTGCCGCGTTCAAGCCCCTGCATTTGGACTTGCACGGAGCCGCTCTTCACGCCGGCCATGTCGAGGAGTTCGCGAAAGTGCACGCCGGTCCAGCGCGCGCAGCCCATTGCTCCGTTGCCCCACTGGCCGCCCGGGACGCGCGGCTGAAAACGGCTGCGGCTGTTTCCTGAGCACTGGTTTACAGCCGCGACAGTTACGGGCTTGAACTTCCGCAGCAAGTCCGGAAAACTCAGCTCCAGGGGCTTATTAACGTTCCCCTCAACGCGCAAGCGCCACGTGGAGAGATCCACTTCGTTGGGAATGCTTTCGAGATGCCAGCGCACGAAAAATGCGTCGTTGGGCGTGATGGCGTTCAAAAAGTAATGCCGCGGCGTTTCAAGCTGCACGGGACGGTCGGTGAGCATAATCAGCGGCGCTTTTTGCGGAACCGTCGCAATCTGGGCCACCGAGTTCCAGTAGGGATTCGCGCCGGGCCCGGTGAAAGACGGCAGCCGTTTCGCCGCGCCAGGAACTTGCTGGGAGTAAGCCCCGGTTGGAAGCAGGCTGTTTGCAGTAAACGCGCCTGCGCCGATGCCCAGGACTTTTAGAAGCGTGCGGCGTGAAGGATGGCCTAAATCTTTTTCCATGGACTATGATTGCGACGCAACACTATCTTTCATGGAATTCCGGCTGTCAAGAATGTTCAGCAAAATAAAATTACAGCCACGAAGTGTTCGGTCGGATTTGAATGGTTGAGCCAACTGCTCTGGCAGCCAAATTCAAGAAGCGATTCGGCGCCGCGCCGCAAATTTATCGCGCTCCCGGGCGCGTGAATCTCATCGGCGATCATACGGATTACAACCAAGGATTTGTGTTGCCCGCGGCCATCGAATTTTCCTGCTACGCGGCGATTTCCCGCAGCAGCAATCATCAGATGACTCTCTTCTCCGAAAATCTGGAAGACACGCTTTCTATCAGCATCAATGAACAGCCGATTGCACGCTCAGGACAATGGAGCGATTACGCTGCGGGAGTTTTTCTTCAGATTCAAAACGCCGGATATCCGCTCGGGGGCGCGAATCTTTACATTTGCAGTGAAGTCCCCATCGGCGCCGGCCTGAGTTCTTCGGCAGCGTTCGAGGTCTCTACTGCATGTGCGCTGTTAGGAATTTTTGGACACAAAGCGGAACCTTCGCAGATTGCAAAATTGTGCCAGAAGGCTGAAAACGAATTTGTCGGCGCGCAGTGCGGCATCATGGATCAGTTCGTCGCATGTAACGGTCTGCGCGATCACGCACTGCTTCTAGATTGCCGCTCTTTGAAGTTTCAAGCTGTCCCTATTCCCAATTCGTTGAGAATCGTGATTTGCAACACCATGGTCGAGCATAAACTTGCCGCGGAACACAATGAGTACAACAGGCGCCGTGCGGAATGCGAGGAGGCGGTTCGGCTGCTCGCTCAAGCTATGCCGCAAGTTCGGACGTTGCGCGATCTTTCGTTGGCTGACCTGGACCAGCACCGAGGTTTGTTGACCGGCAAACTTTATAAACGCTGCCGTCATGTGGTTAGTGAAAATGGGCGCGTGGAGCAAATGGCCGATGCGTTACAGCGGAATGACATGAAGCAGAGCCGCGAACTCATGGCAGAATCGCATCGCAGCCTTCGCGATGATTACGAAGTAAGCTGCGCGGAATTGGATTTGCTTGTTTCCGTCGCTGAGCAACAAAAAGGTGTTCACGGCGCGCGAATGACTGGCGCGGGATTTGGCGGGTGCACGGTGAATCTGGTCGAAGGGATTTACGTCGAGGAATTTCGCCGGCGCGTCGCGGAACAATATCTGGCGCAAACTGGGCGACATTCGGAAATTTACGTTTGCAAAGCAGCAGCAGGCGCGGGCCGCGCGCTTTAGACGGCCACTGCGGATTCAAATCGCCTGCGCGATTCGGCGGCTTCCAGCGGAACGCCATCCGTGAAAGTGATGGTTCTCGACGAATTCGTCGGCACGCGTTCTCCCGGCAAAATAATACCCACTAAATTGAGCGGGTCGGCTGCGGGAATCGTAACCACTTCGTTCGCCGCAGCGGCGTTGCGTGTAGCGCGCAGCGACTCGACCGCCATCGGCAGCGCGAATTGCTCTCCGATAAATCCGCTGACGAATCTTCCGCCGCGAATTTCGCCGCGATCTTCCAGTCTGCGAAAAACCAGAAGCAATTCGCGCCAGCGCGGGACCAGAGTCTCGCGCGCAAGAAGCTCTCGAAAAACGACTCCATATCGCTCAAGCAGCATGTGGCAAGTAGCTTCAACCATTTGGCCGCGCTCCGCGCCATCTCCATTCGCGTAAAGCAGCGACCAGCGTCCGGCGCTGTGCCGCGGGCGCGCATTTTGGCCGCGGCCCTGGCCCGAACGCCGCTTGGGATCAATCAGCGCCCGCATGTTGTCGAAGCCGTCCGCGGTAATAATTCCTGCTGTCACTAGTTCCCACAAAGCCGTTTCCAATTCGGCTTTTAGGCGCTGCGTCCCGCGAACAATATCTGTAAAAAATGATGCGCCACGCTGCCGCAGGAATTTCAAAACATCTTGCGCGGCGGGAGTGAGTCCGTTTTGCTTTTCCGCGCCAGTCTCCGGATTTTTCGGCGCCATCCACTCCAACTCGGCTCTTACGAAAAATGTAATCGGCGCGACGCTCGATGGAATAACCCGCCGATTCGCGGAAACCTGCTCCTCGATCATTGCAGGATGAGGGGAAAGGCGTCCCCAGCCAACCGCGCCGGTGAGGCATAGTTGGTCGAGCACTTTGGGATCGTAATTCGCGACGCGTGCGCTCAAAATCTCGCGCTCCCACGCATTCGCAGGGGCTTCAAATCCCTGGAGCTGGCGGAGCACATCGAGAGTGCCGCGCTCGCCAAACACCTGAGTTCCCGGCGCGATATGCTGCCGGCGCAGCAGCCAGCGCATGAACTGCGCCGCCGTGACCGGCTCGATCTGCTTGCGCAAAGTACCAAGCGTCTGACGATGAATGCGCGCCAGCAATCGCCGGTCGCACCATTCCGTTTGGCCGAGAGCATCGCCCGTGAAATTGCCGCGCAGCGCCGCTCCGCTTGCTTCGAGCCGCAGAAATGCCTGCTCGATATCCGGCGCCGCGATGCCGAACGCATCGCCAAGAATTTTCGCGTTGATGGGTCCGCTATGGGCTATCCAGCCGGTGATGCATTCGAGCAGCGCGTCTTCTCTCGAAGGCGGCGCCGTCCCCAGATCTGCGAGTTCCGCTTCGAATCGCGCGTCGGGGAATATCGCCACAAATGCCTTTTTTCGTTCCGCGCAAACCCAGTAGGCGCGCTCACCAGCAAAAGCACGTGCCGCGCGATTGCTTGCCATGAGCACTGCAAAATGGTGCTGCCAGGCCGCTGTGGAATGCGAAATCGCGCTTTGAAGGAACGGGATGCCTCGCAAAGAAGCTGCTTCTGACGAGCCATCTTGATCTTGTGAGATCTCCGGAAACGCGACGAAGCTTTGCAGAGCATCGTGCAATTCATCCGCGTCGCGCACGTCAGGCCATGCCTCTTCGCGCACATTTTGAATCGCCGCCGGATCAAGCCGCCCGACCTCCGAAAGCACAGCCTCGGGGAGCATTCGCCGCATTTCCACCGCTCGCGCGCGCCGCTCCTCAAGCGGAGCGTCGTCGAGATAAGCGTAGGGATTCGCGTTCAGAATTTCGTGCGAGAATTGCGACGGCGCTGGAGTATCGACGGCAACCGTTCGAATCTTCCCATCAGCAATGGCTTGCAGAACAGATTTCAGGCCTTCGATATCCATCGCTTCAGTCAGCGCATCTTTCATCGTTTCGCGCACGAGCGGGTGGTCGGGAATTTCAATGTCGCCTTCGAGATTTTCCGGGCACGCGAGCGCGTGGGGGAAAACGGCGGCCAGCAGATCGTCGGAGCGCATTCGCTGAATCTGTGGGGGCACTTTTTTTCCGCCTTGGAAGCGCAATAAGGCCAGCGCGCGTCCCGCGGCCCAGCGCCAGCGGCTGGTGAAAATCGGCGAGGCCAGGACTGCCTGCGCGAGCAGCTCTTCCACCGTGGCGGATTTCAGAAAATGGAAAACATCGGCGAGCGGAAAACTGTGCTGCTCGCCGAGAGAGATGTTGAGCCCGTTATCCGTTGCGGCGGCTTGCAATTCGAAATTGAAAGAGCGGCAGAAGCGCTTTCGCAGCGCAAGTCCCCAGGCTTTATTGATGCGCCCGCCAAACGGCGCGTGGATTACCAGCTGCATCCCGCCGCTTTCGTCGAAAAAACGCTCCGCGATTATGGTCTGCTGCGTCGGAACGGCGCGCAAAACGGCGCGGCCGGCGATAATGTATTCAACGGCCTGCTCCGCGCCCGCTCGGTCCAGACCGCATTCGCGCATCAGCCACTCGACGGCCGCCAAACGCGCAGGCTCATTGCGAGATCCTGTCGGCGAAGCGGATTCTGTGAGCGAGTGAACGCGCTCGCGCAGTTCAGCAACCTGTTCGGAAAGCTCAGCCGTTCGCGCCGGCGCCTCTCCGCGCCAGAATGGCACGTTTGGCGGCACGCCCTGCGCATCTTCCACCAGCACAGAGCCGGATTGAATCCGCCGAATGCGCCACGAGGTGTTGCCAAGCAGAACGATGTCCCCACGCAGACTCTCGACTGCAAAATCTTCATCGAGCGTGCCGACCACAACTCCTTCCGGCTCGGCAATCACTGTGTAAAGCGCATTTTCGGGAATTGCGCCGCCGCTGGTGATTGCCGCCAGCCGGCTGCCGCGTCGCGCGCGCAGGCGTTTGTTCACTGCGTCGTGATACAGATAGGCGCCATAACGCCCGCGGCGCGCGGAAATTCCGTTCGCGAGAATCCCGATCACTTCATCGAAACTCTCGCGCGATAGATTTCTGTATGGATAGGCGCGTTTCACCAGCGCGAAAAGATCGTCATCGTTCCACTCTGCTGCTGCGCATTCCGCCACAATTTGCTGCGCCAGCACGTCCAGCGGGCACTCTGGAATAATGATGCGGTCGAGTAATCCTTCGCGAATCGAACGCACCAGTGCTGCGCATTCGAGCAGTTCATCGCGCGTCGTGGCGAATAGGCGGCCTTTGGGAATCGCGCCGCGCCAGTGGCCGGAACGTCCTACGCGCTGCAAAGCGACGGCAATCGAGCGGGGCGAACCAATCTGGCAAACGAGCTCGACCGAGCCGATGTCAATTCCCAATTCCAGCGAAGCCGTCGCAACGAGCGCGCGAAGCTCGCCGGCCTTCAGCTTGCTCTCGACAGCGAGCCGCCGCAGCCGCGACAAACTGCCGTGATGCGAAGCGACCGCGCCTTCGCCGAGCAATCCGCCTAATGCGTGCGCTACGCGCTCCGCCAGCCGCCGCGTATTCACAAAAATCAGCGTCGAACGATGCTGCTGCACCATTTCTGCGATGCGCTTGTAAATCTCGTCCCACATTTCATTGGAAGCCACCGCGCCCAGCTCGCTCGCCGGAACTTCGACCGACAAATCAAACTCGCGCCGCTGCGCCACCTGTACAATCGTCGGCAAAGGCCGCTCGCCGCCGGAAAGAAACTGACCAATGCGCTCAATGGGCTGCTGCGTGGCGGAGAGGCCGATGCGCGTGGGATGGCAGCCGGTCAGAGACTCGAGGCGCTCCAGAGAAAGCGCCAGATGCGAGCCGCGCTTGTCGTCGGCGATGGCGTGAATCTCGTCCACGATGACGGTGCGCACGCTGCGCAGCAGTTCGCGGCTTTTTCCGGCAGTCAGCAGGATGTAGAGCGATTCGGGAGTGGTCACCAGAATTTGCGGCGGGCGCTTCTGCATCGCGCGGCGCTCGTGCATTAAAGTGTCGCCCGTTCGGACGGCGGTGCGAATTTCCGGCATCAGGAAGCCGCGCTCCGCCGCTAAACGAAGAATTTCGCCGAGAGGAATTTCGAGGTTTTTCTGGATGTCGTTCCCCAGCGCTTTCAGCGGCGATACATAGAGCACTTCGATTTCATCTCGCAATGCGCCGGTAATCGCTTTGCGAACAAGCCGGTCAATGCACGCCAAAAAAGCGGCAAAAGTTTTTCCTGAACCGGTGGGAGCGCTAATCAGCGTGTCGCGGCCCGCGAGAATGTGCGGCCATCCGGCGATCTGCGGTTCCGTCGGCGTGCCGAATTTTGCCGTGAACCATTCCTGAACGAGGGGATGCGCCCATTCCAAGCCAGATGTTGAAGGCGCAGTTGTCGTAGTTGCGTTCATCAGGCGAAGGATTCTTTCCAGCAGAAAAGCTGCGTCTATTGTGACGCAAATTCACCGCAGAATCAAAGCGAGTAACGTAACCAACGAGGCGGTTCAGAGCGCCTGCGCGATTTTTTTCAGATCCTCGACAAAGCGCCGCATTTCCTCATGCCGCGTTTCATCGTCCGGCGCGCGCAGAATCGAAGAAGGATGCACCGTCGCCATCACCACCGGCGCGAGCGGCGATTGCAGGCGCTCGCCGCGGTGCTGCGTCACCCGAAAATCTCTTCCCAGCAGCGCCTGCGCCGCGGTCGCTCCCAGGCAAACGATCACCTTTGGCCGTATGAATGCAATCTCTGCATCGAGCCACTGGCGGCACGCGGCAATTTCCGTTGCGTTCGGCTTTTTGTGTATTCGACGTTTCCCGCGTGGCTCCCATTTGAAATGCTTCACCGCATTTGTAACATACACTTTTCGGCGGCCAATGCCCGCTTCTTCCAGCGCCTTATCTAGCAGTTTCCCTGCGGGGCCAACGAAGGGCTTGCCGCTGAGGTCCTCCTGATCTCCCGGCTGCTCGCCCACAAACATGACTTTCGGAGCCGCACCTCCGCCCTCTCCAAACACCGTTTGGGTGGCATTCCTCCACAGGTCACAGGCTTTGCATGTTCTTGCTTGATCGCGAAGGTCGTCGAACGTCTTCCCCGCCATTTTCGCGGGAGCAGTTTCTTTCTTAGATTCTCTTTTGGGCATTTGAACTTAAGATGCGAGATTCTTTATTCTTGCGGCAAACCCTGAAACCTTAGGGCTGCGCTGGCCTGGCACAGGATGCTTCCACAGATTGACCTGACTTGCCCTTTGCTGCACTGCTTGTTATGTTCATAGATTAACTTGGGCGTATTGTCCGCAGTGAGCAGCGGAGCCGCCCGTACGCTTCCTGACAAATATGGGCCTGAAGAAAATCGTGGTGCGCGGCGCGCGCCAGCACAACCTCAAAAACATCAGCCTGGAAATC
>DASUAV010000029.1:0-10383 GCA_035763605.1 Candidatus Acidiferrales bacterium | reverse complement strand
CGCAAACGCGAACGGTAATCGAAATTCGCGCCCTGAATTGAAAAGCTGACCGCCGAACTTGCAGGGATTTCCTTGTCGCGCAGTTCCACGCCGCCTTCGGCAGCATAGGATTTTCTCGCACTCAGGATTTTCGGGCGCGGGCCGGCGACGCGTAGCGCATCGGAAAAGTCGAGCGGCTCGCCGATGCCTGTGACGTAAACCTTGGCGCTGATGAGCGCGCCCTTTTTCGCATTGGGATTGAGGCGAATCGTCGCGCTGCGCTCGGTGGCGTTTGCGGCGCCGGCAGCGGGATTTTCTGCAGCGAGCGTCCACGTGGCGTCATCGCTGGTAATTTTTTCGATATGATCGAGCGCGGTGCCGTGGAGTTCAAGCGTTTGCTGAGTTTCGCCAACGTTTACGCGCAGCGGAAGATTCGCCAGCGTGGGATTCGGCGGATGCACGGTGACGGGAATTTCATGCGCTTTGCCGTTGAGCTGCGTCAGTTGCAACAGATACGCGCCGGGCGCGAGATGGCTGGCATCCACGTCGGCGATGACGCTGTGCTGCGCGCCGGACTCGTTCGCAAATGAAAACGGCAAGCGCGAAACAAGCGTGCGAGAACCTGCCGCGCGCAACAGAGCTACTTCGCGCAGGAATTCGAAATCCGGGCCATCCATGCCCACTTTAACCGCACCCGCGCCGCTGACCAGATGATCGCGCGAGGCGTTCGAGATTTTCGCGGTGGAGTAGTCCGCGAAATTCACCACCTCGAGAGTGCCGCCAATGCTCATCGGTGTCCAATCCCACTTTGCGGAAAGATGATATTGACCGGGCGAGAGTTTCGCGTGCGTAAGGTCGAGCGCCAGCAAATCGCTTTGCGGGCCGATGCTGACTTTCGCGGGAACGGAAATATCCGTTGCGCCGGCGACCAGATGCCAGTCGCGCACGCGCGTGAGCAAACGCAATTGAGATTCATTCGCGGCTCTAAGTTCGATTGAGGAATTCCATGCCCCGGGAATGCGCGTGTTCTGCGCAATGCTGGCGGAAGGAGCCGCGGCGTTAGGAACGGGCAGAGCCCACAGATATGCGATGCGCGTGTGCGCCTTGGCCGGCGCGGTATTTCCGGCGCAAAGATTCATGCCTGCGGGGAGTTTCGGTTCCGCGAGCGCGGTGCGAAATTCCGCGCGCGGAAAAAGCGCGGCGTGCAACTGCCCGAGCAGCGCCGCTCCGCCCGCCGCGATTCCGAACTGCGGCCCCATGAAAAACGTGGCAACAGAAGCCGCCAAACCGGTGGATTGCTGCGTGACGGAAGTTTGCGCCAGCGGATCGCCGGAGAACGCCGGAATCAGCGCTCGCAAAAGCTGCTGCGCCTGCTGGTCGGACGGCGTGCTGCTGTTCACCGCCGGCAAAGAAACGCCGTACTGCTTGGAAAATTCGCCCAGCGCGACTTGCACATTGCCGGACTGTGTTGGCGCGTTCTGATATTTCGAAAGCGTTTGCACCAGCGCCTCGACTTTCGAGGATTGCTCGACGTAATCGCTCAATTTCAAAACCAGCTCCGGATTTTTCTTCACCAGCTTGTTGATTTTTCCTTCGTTCAATCCCTGCGGTCCGAAAACAACAGCGACAATCGAAGCGCGCACCGGCACAGTCCATTCCACGGGCGCTTTTGCCGGCTTAACGTCGAGAACGGCGATGTGACCGGCATCCTGTCCGGACGCTGCCGCGAGCAGAATTCCGATTTTCGCGTCGTCATAGGCTTTTTTCGAGAGCGGAACCGGCTCATACTTGAGCTTCTCTCCCGGTTCGATGATATTGATTTGGCTCAACGGCAGCGCTTCTCCCGATTTTGGCGGCTCGACCAGCAGACGAAATTGCGCCACGGGCTTGCCGGCTGGACACGATGGCGCTGTAGCGGCAGAAGCCGGAGCAATTCCGATACTTACAGCCAAAATCGAAAGAACAATTTCACGCATCAACCAAAATTTCCTCCACAATGGATTTGGTGTTTCGATTGAACTCGCCGCGATATCCGCTTCCTTCACGGGCGCATTCACGCCATGCAAAACGATTCCCGGCTTGCAGAACTGCGAGTCAAGTGATTCGATTCGACGTTCTATGGCGAAGTTGTCCCTGAGGGCTGCGCGATGTGCGTGAAGAATCATACCGCAAAGAGAGGGAAACGCCACCCTGCTGTTTGGAATTATTGCGGATCGTTTGACCTTGCGGTTATCAGGGACGGTTAGCAGGCGCGCGGTGTGAATCCAAACCGGCCGGCGCTCATCCAAATCGAGACGAGGCCAGGAGCTTATCGCAAGGTGCAACGCATTCCGCGAGGGTCTATTTTGAGCATGAGCAAACGAAAACGAATGGAGATTCGATGAAAGCATACGATCGAGTTATTCCGCTGATCGGCCGCATTCTCATCAGCGTGATTTTTCTTTTCAGCGGATACGGAAAGCTGACTTCTTTCAGCGGTTCTGCTGCTTTTCTGGCATCGAAGCACTTTCCGATTCCATCCGCCATGCTTGTTGGCGCGATAATCGTGGAGATCATTGGCGGGTTGTGCCTCGTTTTCGGATTCCACGCGCGCATCGCCGCGTTTATCATGTTTCTGTATCTGATTCCCGCTACGCTTGTCTTCCACAATTTTTGGGCGCTGCAAGGGGCGGCGCGCAGCGACAATGAGATTCACTTCCTGAAAAACATCGCCATCATGGGCGGTCTGCTGATGGTTTCCGCGTACGGACCCGGGAAGCCCTCGCTCGATGAACGAGCATCAGCCGCTCAGCCGGGAGCGTAATCACATGGAAAAACCCGCGCAGACACAGTTTCCCATTCACGAACTGCTGCGCCGCCGCTGGAGTCCGCGAGCATTTTCGCCGCGCAGCGTCGAACCGGAAGTTTTGCGCAGCCTCTTCGAAGCGGCGCGCTGGGCGCCCTCGTCCGGCAATCAACAACCGTGGCGCTATCTCATCGCGCGCAAAGACGAGCCCGAGGAATTTGCGCGCATGCTCGCGTGCCTGGTTGAAGGCAACGCTTCGTGGTGCAAAGACGTTCCGGTGCTGATGTTTTCGGTTGCGAATTTGCGCTGGGACAATGGCGAACCGAATCGCCATGCTTTTCACGACGTGGGGCAGGCCGCCGCGCAACTCACCATTGAGGCTGTCGCCCGCGGGCTTTTCGTTCATCAGATGGGCGGAATTCTCGTGGACAAAATTCGCGATACCTACGCGATCCCTGATGGCTTCGAGGCTGTCGCCGGATTCGCCGTGGGCTATCCGGGCGAGCCGGAGCAGCTTTCCGGCAAATTGCGCGAGCGCGAACTCGCTCCGCGCAAGCGCAATCCCATTGACTCGTTTGTATTCTCCGGCCACTTCGGCGAAGTTTCGCAGCTCGTGAAAACGTAGGTCCCACGGGCTTTTGCTGCAAGAAGCAACTCAGATCTTCGGCAGCACAATTCCCTGCTGCGACTGGTATTTGCCTTTTTTGTCTTTGTACGAAACTTCGCAGATCTCGTCCGACTCTCGCCAACTGCGTCAGTCCCTCCGCAACGAGCGGTAGTGGAAGGACCACACCGCAAAAAGAAAGCAGACGAGAGCGTAGTCCAAACCGTAGGCAAGCGTGGTCAGATGTTGAAGCCACGTGGTGTGCTGCAAAGAAGTTCGGGTGATGGAAAGGAATCTCGATTCCGAAAGCAGCCCGGTGGAAGGCAAGACTGCATAGATGGGCGCTCGAATCCATGCCGGAATATGAGCTGTCAAAGGCGCTTTTGGGGCGACCAATCCGGCAAACACGGAAATCAAGATGACGATTCCAAACGCCACGGCAGAGTGCATAAACGTCACCAGGAGTATCGCAATGGCCGCATATATCGCGTACCGGACAATCGGATAGACAATCAGCACCCAGGGCGCCGCTTGGATGTGCTCGCCACCCATCCACGCCAGCAGATAACTTATGCCAAACATAAGGGGCACATAGCACCCCATGAGCAGCAGCACGCCCAGATATTTTCCAGCCAGGAACTGCCAGCGTTTCACGGGCCGCGCCATCACCGCCTGAATCGTTCCGGACCTCATTTCCGTGGCTACCGAACTTGCGCCGGCCCATGCGGCAAGCAAGCTGCCTCCGCCGCTCAACAGGGACATGACAACTGCCACGATGCCGAGCACCAATGCCTGCATTGAACCGGCGTTTTCAGCCGTGGTTATGGCTTTATACGCCAGCAACGGCGTCATCATTAGAAGCACAAAACAAATCAGAACTATAAATATGACGATCAGGACTTTGTCGCGCAGGAATGCGCGCAAAGTATTCGTTGCGATAGCCCAGATCTTCATGCCGCTGCTCCCTCGCCGGTCACCAGAGTCAAGAAGAGCTCTTCCAGCGAGCCGCGGATCGGCGCGAGGCTGATGACATCGCAGCCTGCGGCCCATAATGACTCGATGGCTTCGCGCTTCTTGTCTTCAGCGATTGAGATTTTCACGCCGCGCGCGCCCCGTTCCATCGAAGCGCTCCATCCGGAAAGCGCAGCCTCCAATGTCTCGGGCAACTGATTCACTACGATTTCCACGCGACCGCTCGAACCCAGCAATTCATTCATTGTTCCGGCGCGAACGACTTTGCCTCGGTCAATGATCACGGCGCGGTCACAGATTTGCTCCACTTCTGAAAGAATGTGCGAGCTGAGAAAGATGGTGTTTCCCGCAGCGCGGAGCGAAGAGATTAGCTCGCGCACATCTTTCCGTCCTGCGGGATCGAGGCCTGAGGTCGGTTCGTCCAGCACCAGCAGCTTGGGCTCGCCCAGCAGCGCTTGCGCAACGCCAAGCCGTTGCACCATTCCGCGAGAGTACTTCGAGATCTTCAGTCCCTTGAATTGTTCCAGGCGAACCTTAGTCAACAGGTCATGAATGATCGCATCACGATTTCCGTTCCCCCGTTCTGCGAGAACGCAGTGAAGGCTCAGGAGCTTTTCGGCGTCCAAGTATTTATAAAAGGCGAAATTCTCCGGCAGAAATCCGATTTGTCGCTTGGCTCGAACATCCCCCGGCTCGTAGCCGAGTACGCGAACTTCGCCCGAATCCGGATAGAAAAATCCCATGAGAATGCTGATCGTGGTTGTTTTGCCGGCACCGTTTGGCCCGAGAAAAGCGCACACTTCTCCGGCGTGAACATCGAACGAGACGTCTGAAAGCGCGGCAATCCTCTGGCTCGAGAATCGCCGGCGATATACCTTCGTGACGTTGCGGAATTCAACGGCCGGATTCATTCACCGCAACTCCCGCGATACAGATGTGATCTTTATCCCCAGCTCCTGGCCCAGAACGAAATTAAGGCCCGCGTTATACCCGATTTGACCGAATATAACTTTACCGGCTTCGTCCACCACAAAAACCGTAGGTATGCCATCAACTCCGTATGCGTCCGCGGTTGCGCTGTGCGGATCGAGCAGCACCGGAAAGGGTAGCTTCTCGTGACTGGCAAAAGCGGCGGCGTCAGCGCGATTCTCATCCAAACTGATGGCCAGAAACTCAAATTTCTCCGAATTCCGGTGATATTGCGTGTAGAAAGAACGAAGTTCCGGCATCTCGAGCCGGCACGGACCGCACCAACTGGCCCAGAAACTCACCACAACTCTTTTGCCTCGGTAATCAGCAAGAGAAACGTGCGCGCCGTCGAGCGTTTCCAGGGAAAAATCAGGCGCCGCTTTGTTTACCAGCGCCGGTGTCTGCGTGAGGGACGTAACGTTTGACTCAAGCAGCTTGGCTCGCCAGGTGATAAAGACAGTGAAGGCCACGAGGACTGCGATACCCGCGATTGCACGAGGAGGGAGCTTCGCGCCCATATCGCGGCGGATTATATAGAACGACAGCTTAAAATTCCATAACAGGTAAATCTGACGTGCGCAGCATCAGATCTTGGGCAGCACAATTCCCTGTTGCGATTGATACTTTCCTTTTTTGTCTTTGTACGAAACTTCGCAGACTTCATCCGACTCGAAGAAAATCACCTGGCACAATCCTTCATTCGCGTAAATGCGCGCGGGCAGAGGCGTGGTGTTGCTGATTTCGAGCGTCACGTAACCCTCCCACTCCGGCTCGAAGGGCGTCACATTGACGATAATTCCGCAGCGGGCGTAAGTGGACTTGCCCACGCAAATGGTCAGCACCTTTCGAGGAATGCGGAAATATTCCACCGAGCGCGCCAGCGCGAAAGAATTCGGCGGCACGATGCACACCGGCCCTTTGAATTCCACGAATGAGCGCGCGTCGAATTGCTTCGGGTCCACAATGGTCGAATTCACATTGGTAAAAATGCGGAACTCGTCGGCGACACGCATGTCATAGCCGTACGACGAAACGCCGTAGCTGATGACCCCGTCGCGCACTTGCCGGTCCGCGAACGGCTCGATCATTTTGTGCTCGCGAGCCATTTTGGCAATCCAGTGGTCCGGCTTGACGCTCATTCCATCCTCCGCCCGCTCGAAAATTTGGTTTGCGAATTCGAAAGGCGCGGCATGTTAGTACACCGCGCACAGCTTGACAACTCGCAACCCGCGCATCTAGCATACGATTCACACAAAGGAGCGGCGCGTTTTATGATCAAACTGGACATTGTGAATGCAGTGGTGCAGCGCACGAACATGCCTCGCAGCAAGGCGGAGCAGGCGGTCGAGACGGTGTTCGAGGCGCTGAAGAACGCGCTTGGGCGCGGCGAACGCATTGAGCTGCGCCGCTTCGGTGTTTTCAATGTGAAGCCGCGCAAGACGGGCATCGGGCGCAATCCGCGCACCGGCCAGCAAGTCCACATCCAGCCGGGCCGCGCCGTGCGCTTCAAACCGGGGAAAGAATTGCAGGCGCTTTAAGACGCAAGTTGTTTAGGTTTGATTCGATTCCGCGCTGGAATTCCGCTCGTTTAGTGTTTTGAAAAATCCTCATTATTCGTAACGCAACGCGACCATCGGATCGACTTTCATCGCCCGCCGTGCGGGAATGTAGCAGGCGGCGAGCGCGACCAGAATCAGAAGAACCGCGACACCCGCAAAGACCGTTGGATCGAACGGCTTGACGTTGAAAAGCAACGCAGTCATCGAGCGCGTCAGCAAGAATGCGCCGGCGATGCCGAAAATCAGTCCTGCTGTAGCCAGTTTCGTTCCCTGCGAAAGAATCAGCTTCATCACATCGCGGCGCTGTGCTCCAAGGGCCATGCGCACTCCGATTTCGCGCGTTCGCTGGACGACGAAAAAGGCAAGAATGCCGTATGTCCCGACCGCTGCGAGCACAATTCCGAGCGCCGCAAAAATTCCGAGGAGCGTGGCATTGAAGCGCGGACGCGATTCGAGCCGGCTCAAGCGTTCGGACATTGAATTCACAGTGACCGGAACGGTGGGGTCGAGCGCGGCCACCGTTTTGCGCATCCACGAAGCGACCGCGGCTGGGCTCAGCGACGTGCGCAAAATGACTCTCTGCCGCGCATCAATGAAGCTCGCAGCTTCGTGCAGTGGCAGATAGTATTCCGATTCTGCTGGCAAGATGAAACCGTCGTTCTGAACGTACTTGACGCCACCCGCAACGCCGATGATCGTGCACCACGCGCGGTCTGGCTGGAACCGCACTCGTTTTCCGACGGCATCCTCATGTGGAAAGAGGCGTTTCGCCAATACTGCATTCAGGATAGCAACATTCCCATTCGGAGAACGCTCGGCTTCCGTGAATGCATGGCCCTCGATAATCGGAATTTCTAGAGCCGAGAAAAATCCGGGCGTTATATTGGCGTACCCCACCATTCCGCCGGTGCCCTGCGGCGTGCGCGGACGACCTGCCACTTCAATATTGGCATATATACTCGCCGCGCTGCCGCCGCTTAATAGAGGCGCACTGTCGCTGAGCGCAAATGCGCTTACACCGGGAAGCTGGTGAAGACGCTGCTCGACATCGTTGAAGAAATTCTCGCGCCGCGCCATATCGCCATAAAGGCGCGGATTCAGCGAGATTGTCGCGGTGATGACGCCGGACGTGTCCATGCCCAGAGGCACACGCTCCAGATTGTCCAGGCTGCGAATGAGCAAGCCGGCACCGACGAGGAGCACAAATGAAATCGCAATTTGTGCGGAGACTAGGGCACGGCGGAAGAAAGCTCGCGAAAGGCCGGAACTTGCGCGGCCATAGAGTGCGTTGTTCGAGGAATGGCGATGGGCGGAAGCGAACCCGAAGAATAACCCGGAGATTACGGATACGGCGATGGTGAAAAGGAGCACGCGCAAATCCAGCGTGGCGTCGTCGAGATGCAAAATGCCCTGTGGCGAGATGGCGACGAACATCTTGAGCAGCGCGTATGCAAAGCCGCAGCCCAATACGCCACCGGTGACAGCGAGCATCACGCTTTCGGTGAGCGTTTGGCGGAGCAGACGCGTAGGCGCTGCGCCCAAAGCAGAACGGATCGCAAATTCGCGCCGACGAGAAGTAGAGCGAGCGAGAAGCAAGTTCGCAACGTTGGCGCACGCGATCAGCAGAACAGCGAGCACCGCACCGAAAAGGATCCATGAGGCGAGGCGCGCATCTTCGATTTGCCGGTCGCGCAGCGAGCGTACGGAAAGGCTTACTTCATTACGGAAAGCGGCAGGAACGGACTTGAGCGACTCGCGAAAAGAGGGCTGCAGCGCCGACCGCGCTTGCGCGATGGTTACGCCCGGATTGAGGCGTGCAAAGGCGCGGAGGATCGGCATCGGACGAGTGATGGAATGGACGTACGCATCAGCCGGAAATGCTTCCGGAACCAGCATGTCGGCCTTACCTAACGTTGGCAGCTCGAAATCGCGCGGCAAAACACCGATGATCGTGGTTTCCTTGCCATCCAAAGAAATGGTCTTTCCGACGATGTGGGAATCGCCGCCAAAGCGGTTTTTCCATAAACTGTAAAACAGCAAGGCGACTTTGGAGCCGGTTGGCGTGTCTTCTTGGCGCGTGAAATTCCGCCCAAGCAATGGCTGGATTCCAAACGTGGGGAGAAACGTCCAGTCCACATGCGCGCACTGCACACGTGCGGCTGGGGCTTGCGTGATGTCGCAATCCTGAACAAAATTAAACGAAGCGGTAGACGCGAAAGCGCCATTCGCATTGCCCCAGTCGCGAAAATCGGGCGCCATAATGAATTCGTTCGGCTCGATGGGTGCAACGTAGCCAAAGGTAACGAGCTGGTCTGCGTGAGGATAGGGAAGGCTGCGGAAAAGAATGCGATCCACTACGCTGAAAACGGCAGTGGTCGCACCGATGCCCAGCGCCAGGGCCAGCACCACAGTGACAGTGAACGCCCGCGCGCGCCCGAACCCGCGCACCGCGTAGCGAATGTCGCGCCAGAGTGATTCCATCTACGCACCCCCTGCGTTCGTTCAACGATCGCGACGCGCGAAAGCCTGGGCCCATTTATTTGGACACCGAGCAGTGTGAAAAGTTGCGCGCGATGCAAATTTGGCGCTGCGCCGACGCTCGTGTAATCTGTAATCGTGGAGAATGGCAATGAAAATGGCGGCGCTCCCGCACACTCGCCGGCGGAACTGCTCGACCGCAGCTATCCCGCATTTTTTCAGCCTCCCGTCATTCTGGAAACGCGTCGGAAGCGCCCATTCGTCCTCTCGCTGGTGCTTTTTGTCCTGACGCTCATCTCGACGCTCGCCGTGGGACGCGAATTTTCCGTTTCGTACGCGCAGAATCGCGCGCCGTTCGCGGGACTCGAAAATGCGTTCCTGCCCACTTGGCATGCGCTGACGCATCCGCGCCTGCTGCTCGGCGGAGTTCCTTTCGCGTTCACGCTCATCGGAATTTTGCTCGCGCACGAGCTGGGACATTACTTCGCCTGCCGCTATTACAGAATTGACGCGAGCTATCCGTATTTTTTGCCGGCGCCCACCCTCATCGGCACTTTCGGCGCGTTCATTCGCATTCGCTCGCCGATTATCAATCGCAAAGCGCTTTTCGACGTGGGATTCTCCGGGCCGCTGGTGGGATTCGTCATCGCGCTGCCGGTTTTGATCGCGGGCATCGCGATGTCGAAAGTTGTTCCAAACGCGCAGGCCGGTGCGCTGGTGATTTTTGGAAATCCGCCGCTGATGAAATTTCTGCTGATGATTTTTCATCCTGGCGCGGACGCGAAAAACATTTTACTGAATCCGATTGCGCTCGCCGCATGGGTGGGATTATTCGCGACAGCGCTGAATCTGCTGCCGATGGGCCAGCTCGACGGCGGCCACATCGTTTACAGCGTCGCCAGCCGCAGCCATCGGCGCATTTCGCTGGCGTTTGGCATCGCGCTGCTGGCCATGGGCTTGCTCTTTTGGAGCGGATGGCTGATTTTCGCGGTGCTGCTGCTGTTTTTAGGCTTTCGGCATCCGCCTCTGCTCGACCC
>DASUAV010000028.1:0-23171 GCA_035763605.1 Candidatus Acidiferrales bacterium | reverse complement strand
GGAGAAGTCGATTTTGGAGTTGATGGAAGCGGTGGACAAGAACGTGCCGCTGCCGCAGCGGGATATAGACAAGCCGTTCGCCATGCCGATTGAGGATATTTTCTCGATTTCTGGACGCGGAACTGTTGTCACCGGGCGCGTCGAGCGCGGGAAAGTGAAAGTGGGCGAAGAAGTGGAGATTGTGGGCTTCCGTCCGACGATGAAGAAAGTGGTGACCGGCGTGGAGATGTTCCGAAAGCTCTTGGACGAAGGAATTGCGGGCGACAATGTTGGGTTGCTCTTGCGCGGAACGGAAAAAGACGAAGTGGAGCGCGGGCAAGTGATTGCCAAGCCGGGTTCGATCACGCCACACACGAAGTTCAAGGCCGAGGCGTATGTGCTGACCAAGGAAGAAGGCGGGCGGCACACGCCGTTTTTCACGGGCTACCGGCCGCAGTTTTATTTCCGCACGACGGACGTGACCGGAGACGTGGCGCTGCCGACGGGCGTGGAGATGGTGATGCCGGGGGACAACGTGAGCGTGGAAGTGAAGCTGATCACTCCGGTGGCGCTGGAGAAGGGTCTGCGGTTCGCGATTCGCGAAGGCGGGCACACTGTGGGCGCCGGCGCGGTGACGGAAATACTCGAGTAGAACATGCCTACTGGAGAAAAAATTCGCATTCGTTTGAAAGCGTACGACCACCGCATTCTCGATCAATCCACGCGGGAAATTGTGGAAACCGCGCGGCGCACTGGCGCGGACGTGGCCGGGCCGATTCCTTTGCCGACGGTAATCAACCGCTGGACGGTGTTGCGTTCGCCGCACGTGGACAAGAAATCGCGCGAGCAGTTCGAGATGCGCACGCACAAGCGGCTGATCGACATTCTGGGGCCGACGCCGGACACGGTGGATGCGCTAATGAAATTGGATTTGCCACCGGGCGTGGACGTGGAGATTAAGGCGTTCGGCGCAGCGCATGCGGCGAAGTGAAAACGCGCTGTGCGCGTTTTCATCCTGAGCGCAGCGAAGGATCTGCATTTGGAAATTAGAGGACGACTGAGATGGCAGTGAATGGAATTTTGGGAATCAAGCTGGGAATGGCGCAAGTGTTCGGCGAGGACGGCACGTCGATCCCGTGCACTGTGCTGCAAGCGGGTCCATGCGTAGTGGTGGACCGCCGCACGAAAGACAAGCACGGCTATGACGCGGTGCAGCTGGGGCTGGTGGAATTCATCAAGCCGCAGCGCGTCAACAAAGCGATGAGCGGGCATTTCAAAAAAGCGGGCGTGGCGCCGATGCGGTTTCTCGGCGAATTTCGCCTCGAAGAATCGAAGGACGAGGCTAAAGCCGGCGACCGCGTGCTGGTGGACAGATTCAAGGTCGGCGAGTTCGTGGACGTGGCCGGAACGAGCAAAGGCCGGGGATTCGCAGGCGGCGTGAAGCGCTGGCGCTACGCCGGCGGCGACGCGTCGCACGGCTCGATGTTCCACAGAGCGCCCGGCGGCATCGGCGCGAGCTCTTTTCCGTCGCGCGTCTGGAAGAACCAGCATTTCCCCGGGCATTTGGGAAATGAGCGGAAGACGTCGAAGAATTTGAAAGTGGTGAAGATTGACGCGGACGAGAATCTGCTGTTCGTGCGCGGAGCGGTTCCCGGCCCAGCCGGCGGATACATTTACGTAAGAAAAGCGAAAAACGCGAAATAGGCGAGACGAACATGGCCGTTGTGGACGTAACAAATCTGAGCGGGAAGACGGTAGGGCAGGTGGAGCTCGCCGACGATGTGTTCGCGGCGCGCGTGAATCCGCATCTGCTGCACGAGACGGTGCGGCACTATCTGGCGTCGCAGCGCGCGGGCACGCACAAGACGAAGCAGAAGAGCGAAGTCGCTGGCTCGGGAAGAAAATTGTGGAAGCAGAAAGGAACTGGACGAGCGCGAATCGGCTCGGTGCGGTCGCCGCTGTGGCGTCATGGTGGAACGGTGCACGGGCCGGTGCCGCGCAGCTACGATTACCGATTACCGCGAAAAGTTTTTGTGGGTGCGCTGCGTTCGGCGCTCTCGGCGAAATTGGCGGACAAGAAATTATTCGTGGTGGACAAGTTCGAGCTCGAGACGCACAAGACCAAGGCGTTCCGCGAGGCGCTGAATAACGTGGATGAAGCCAGCCGGACGCTTTTGCTGGTCAATGGCGGCGAGAACGTGAATTTGGAGCGCGCCAGCCGGAACTTGGAAGGCGTGAAGCTGGTGCAGACCACGGCCATTCAGCCGTACGACTTGATGAAGCATGAGGCGCTGGTGCTTTCGCGTGAAGCCGCGGAGAAACTGAGCCGCGGATTGAGCGAAAACAAGTCCAACGGGGCCGCGGAGCGCGTGCAGATTCAAGGCGCTGCGGCGCACGGTAAGAGCGAAGGCGCGAAGAAACACGCTGCGAAGCGCGAAGCGAAGAGCGCGGCGAAATCCGGCGCAAAGAAAGCGGGAAAGAAGCCGGTGAAAGCGCACACGAAATCGAAGCCGAAAGGGAAGAAGGGTTAAGCCATGGCTTTGCAACCGTATGAAATCATTCGCCGGCCGATCATCACGGAAAAAGGTCTGGGCGTGAAAGAGACGCAACTGACCGCGGTGTTCGAAGTGGCGCGCAACGCCAGCAAGACGCAAATCAAGGAAGCGGTGCAGAAGGCGTTTAACGTGAAAGTGGCGGAAGTGCGCACGGCGATTTATCACGGGAAGACGCGACGCAGAGGGCGTTCCGAAGGGCAGCGTCCTGATTGGAAGAAGGCCTACGTGAAGCTCGCGCCGGGCGAAAAGATGATGGAGTACGCGGAGAATTTGTAAGGGCAATCGGCAGGAAGGCAAGAGGCAAGAACGATGGCACTGAAAACATTTCGGCCCTACACACCAGCGCGGCGGTTTTTGACCATGCTGGACAAGAGCGAAATCACCAAAGAGCAGCCGGAAAAGTCGCTGGTGGAATCGAAAAAGCGCACTGGCGGACGGAACGCGCACGGCGAAGTCACGATTTGGCATCGCGGCGGCGGGCATCAGAAAAAATACCGGACAATCGATTTTCGGCGCGACAAGACAGGGATTCCCGCGAAAGTGGCGGCGATTGAATATGACCCGAACCGTTCGGCGAGAATCGCGCTGCTGCATTATGCGGACGGCGAGAAGCGCTACATTTTGCATCCCGTGGGACTGGAAGTGGGAATGACGGTGCAGAACGGCGCGGCGGCGGACATTTTGCCGGGCAATGCGCTGCCGATTCGCAATATTCCTCCCGGCACCATGGTGCACAACCTGGAATTGGCTCCGGGTAAAGGCGGGCAAGTGGTGCGTTCCGCGGGCGGCTCGGCGCAACTATTGAGCAAAGAAGGCGAGATTGCGCTGGTGAAGCTGCCCTCGGGCGAGACGCGGAAATTTTCAGTGGATTGCATGGCGACCGTCGGACAGCTTGGGAATTTGGACCACGAGAACGTCACCTACGGAAAAGCGGGACGCACGCGCTGGCGCGGGCGCAGGCCCACGGTGCGCGGCGTGGCGATGAATCCGGTAGACCATCCGCACGGCGGCGGCGAAGGGCGCGTGAAAGGCAATCATCCGCAGACGCCGTGGGGCTTCCCGACACTGGGCGCGAAGACGCGGAAGAAAAAAGCGTCCGACCGGCTGATTGTGCAGCGGCGGCCATAAAGGTTTGTAAAGCAGGAAGAGGTAAACGGTAAATGATCCCGGCGCGGCGGGAAATTGAGAGAAGGCCAATGACGGTCATGAGAACAAGTCGAAGAACGTCCGGGCGCGCCGCGCGTGCACGGAAGACGGTGCGACCGGCGGCAAAGCCGGTCCGCAAAGCTAGAGTGGTGATTCCGCCGCCGCAGCAGTTATACCGGCTGTGCAAAGCGGGATGGGCGGTGGTGGTGGACAAGCAGCCGAACGCGCAGGGAACGCGGTTCGTTTGCCCGTTCTGCCCGCTGTCGCATCGCGTGCCGGGGCCGGTGCGCGGATTCCGCAAAATGCGGCGAGCGCAATGGGTGAAGCTGCGCCGTGTGGAAGAGTAAAGGAAGATGAGATGCCACGTTCGCTGAAAAAAGGGCCGTTCATTGACGAACACCTTCGCGAAAAAGTCGAAGGGATGAATTCGCGGAACGAGAAAAAAGTGGTGAAGACCTGGTCGCGGCGTTCGACGATTTTGCCGGAGATGATCGGGCACACCATCGCCGTGCACAACGGGAAGAAATTCATCCCGGTGTACGTGACCGAGCAAATGGTCGGGCACAAGCTGGGCGAATTCGCGCCCACGCGCTCGTTCAAAGGACACGCGGTGAAAGCGGCGCTGGAGAAGGCCGCGGCGGCAGCAGGCGCGGTTCCGGGAGCAGCGCCCGCGGGCGGCGCGCCGGCAGCCGGCGGAGCGCCAGCGGCTCCGAAAGCATAAAGGCGCAGAGGTCAGAGAAAATTTATGGCACCGGAAGCACTGACGCACCAGATGATTAACGGCGTGGCGAACGCGCGGTTCGTGCGGGTGTCGCCGCAAAAGGCGCGGCTGGTGATTGACGAAATTCGCGGGCGGCAAGCAGCGCAGGCGCTGCAAGTGCTGCAATTCACCAAGAAGCGCGTGGCGCGCGATATCGCCAAAGTGCTGCGCAGCGCGATTGCCAACGCGGAGCACAAGGCGGATGAGTCCGGCGAATCGCTCGATGTGGATTCGCTTTTCGTGACGCGCTGCTTCGTGAACGAAGGCCCTCGATGGAAGAGATTGCGGACGGCACCGATGGGCCGCGCGTTCCGCTATCAAAAGCGCACCAGCCACATCGTGGTGCAAGTGGCGGAGCACGAACGAGCCGCTGAAGGGCGCGCGCAAGCGGCCGTAGCCGAGCGCGAAGCTTCGAAGGGCATCAAGGGCGCAGTGCGCAAGGCGCGCAAGACGCTCGAAGATCGCGCCAAGCAGCAGCGCAAAGCGATCGACAAGGCCAAGAAGAAAGGCAAGAAGAAGTAACGGGAGGAACGATTGGGCCAGAAAACGCATCCCTATGGCTTTCGCCTGGGCTACAACAAGTCGTGGAAGTCGCGCTGGTTCGCGAAGAAAGAGTACGCGGATCTGCTGCACGAAGACGTGCAACTGCGCAAGGAATTGAAGGGCAAGCTGAAATCCGCGGGCGTGAATTCCATTGATATCGAACGGGCCGCGAACAAGCTGGTGGTGAGGATTTACACCGCGCGCCCGGGAATCATCATCGGGCGCAAAGGTTCGGAGATCGACAAGCTCAAAGGCGACGTGCAGAAGCGCACCAAGCGCGAAGTGCACATTGACATTCAAGAAGTGCACCGTCCGGAGCTGGACGCTCAATTGGTGGCCGAGTCCATCGCGCTGCAACTGGAAAAGCGCGTGGCGTTCCGGCGAGCGATGCGCAAAGCTGTGGATTCAGCGCTGCGTTTCGGGTGCAAAGGAATCAAAGTGCGGGTGGCGGGCCGGCTGAACGGCGCGGAAATCGCGCGCAAAGAATGGTATTTGCAGGGGCGGTTGCCGCTGCAAACGCTGCGCGCGGATATTGACTTCGGATTCGCGCAGGCGGAGACCACTTACGGCGTGATTGGCGTGAAGTGCTGGGTTTATCAGGGCGAAAACGCGCCCGAACGGAAGCGCGCCGAAGAGCGCGCGGCAGCAGCCGCAGCGGCGGCCAACGCCTGAGAAATCAGGGACGATTTATTAAGGAAAAGCAATCATGTTGATGCCGAAAAAAGTGAAGTACCGGAAGCAGCAGCGCGGGCGGCGCAACGGCAAAGCCTGGCGCGGAGGGTCGCTTTCGTTCGGTGAGTATGGGCTGAAGGCGCTTGAGCCGGCATGGATTACTGACCGGCAAATCGAAGCGGCGCGCGTGGCCATTACGCGTTTCATCAAGCGTGGCGGAAAATTGTGGATTCGCGTTTTTCCGGATAAGCCATTCACAAAAAAGCCCGCCGAAACGCGCATGGGCAAGGGCAAAGGGCCGCCGGAGCGCTGGGTGGCGGTGGTGAAGCCGGGGCGCGTGATGTTCGAGATGTCGGGAGTTGATCGCGCATCGGCGACAGAAGCTATGGACCTTGCGGCGCAGAAGCTGCCCATCAAGACGCAGTTCGTAAGCCGCGCGGAGGAACTCTGATGCCGGAGAAAAGCATTCAGAAATTCCGCGAGATGGACGCGAACGAACTGGGGATTCAGGAAAACGAGCTGGGCGAGCAGATTTTCCGGCTGCGCTTCCAGCTCACCACGGGCCAGGCCGAGAGCGTCAAGAAACTGCGCGAGGCGCGCAAGGACTTGGCGCGAGTGAAGACGCTGATGCGCCAGCAGCAGTTGGGAATCGCCGCGCCGGCGCCGGCAGCAGGCGAAGGGAAGTCCGAAGCAAAGCCGGCGAAGGCCGCCGCGAAGAAAAGTTCAGCGGCTAAGGCGAAAAAGGCAAAAAAGAAATCAAAGAGCAAGAAGTAGGCGGCAGTGAAGCAGGATTCGCGAAACAGGAGTGCCGATGAGTGAAGCAGCAGCGAGCGGAGCGCAGGCTCCGCAGGAGCGAGGCAAACGCCAGGAACTGATTGGCGTGGTGACCAGTTCGAAGATGCACAAGACCATTGTTGTGAAAGTGGCGCGCACCGTGCAGCACAGGCAGTATCTGCGCGTGATTCGCAGCACCAAGAAATACTACGCTCATGATGAGCGCAACGAAGCGAAGCCGGGCGACACAGTGCGAATAGTGGCGAGCCGGCCGCTTTCGAAACTGAAGCGCTGGCGGCTGGCTGAGATTCTGGCCCGCTCGACGCGCGTGGCATAGGGAAGAGGGAGCTCGAGCATGGTGCAGATGCGGACATGGCTGACGGTCGCCGACAATTCCGGCGCGCGGCGGCTCACGGCCATTCTTCCGTTGGGCGGAGATGCCGGACTGGTGGCCGGATTGGGCGACATCGTCACCGCTTCGGTGAAAGAAGCGGCCCCGGACAGCCAGGTAAAGCAAGGAACTGTGGTGAAAGCGGTTGTCGTTCGCACGCGCAAAGAGCACAGGCGCAAAGATGGAACGTACATTCGGTTCGACGACAACGCCGCTGTGCTGATTAACGACGCCGGCGAGCCGGTCGGGACGCGCGTTTTCGGGCCAGTGGCGCGCGAGTTGCGCGAAAAGAAGTTCACGAAAATTATTTCGCTGGCTCCGGAGGTCTGGTAAATGCACGAGCATCACAAAGCGGTAAAGCCGGCGCCGATGATGATTCGCCACGGTGACACCGTGAAAATCATGAGCGGGCGCGACAAGGGCAAGACCGGGCGAGTGCTCTCGGTGAATCCGGCGAAACGCAGCGTCACCGTGGAGCACGCCAACATCATCAAGCGGCACACGCGTCCGAATCCGTCGAAAAACATTCGCGGCGGTATTTTGGACAAGGAAGGGCCGATCAACGTTTCCAACGTGATGATTATCTGCCCGGCGTGTGGCAAACACAGCCGGCTTGGCTCGTCGGTGGGCCAGGATGGCAGCAAAGTGCGCGTCTGCCGGCGATGCAACGCGACTTTTGAAAGTTAAGACGCGAGAGCAAGCGCGCGAAAAAGATTTCGAAGAGGATTAGGCAAAAATGCTGAGCCGTTTACATGAACGCTACAGAAAAGACGCGATGCCGGCGCTGGCGAAGCGCTTCGGGTATTCGAACACCATGGCCGTACCCAAGCTGAAGAAAATCACGGTGAACATCGGCATGGGCGAAGCCAGCCAGAACATCAAACTGCTCGACGTGGCCGTGCAGGAACTGGGGCAAATCACCGGGCAGAAGCCGGTAATCACGCGAGCGAAGAAATCCATCGCGAATTTCAAGATTCGTAAAGGTATGCCCATCGGATGCATGGTGACGCTGCGCGGCGAGCGGATGTACGAATTTCTCGACCGTCTGTCCAACATTGTTTTGCCGCGTGTTCGCGATTTCAAAGGCCTTCCGGGGAACTCGTTCGACGGCCGCGGGAACTATACGCTGGGCCTCAAAGATCAGCTGGTGTTTCCGGAAATTGATTACACGCGGGTGGACAAAATCAAGGGCATGAACATCACGCTCACCACGTCCGCGAACTCCGACGAGGAAGGGCGCGAATTGCTGAAGCTGATGGGCGTGCCGTTCCGCAACTAGCGCGAAGAATTTCGAGAGGATTCAAGGGAGAAACGATGGCGACTACAGCACGATGCGCCAAGATGAACAAGAAGCTGAAGTACAAGATTCGCGTGCGCAACCGCTGCCGGATTTGCGGCCGGCCGCGCGCGTTTCTGCGGAAATTCGAAATGTGCCGCATCTGTTTTCGCGGCCTGGCGCTCAAGGGAGAAATCCCCGGCGTGACCAAGGCCAGCTGGTAAGGAACCGAGATGAATACTGACCCTATCGCCGACATGCTGACGCGGATTCGCAACGCGGTGCGCGCAAGGCATCCGCGCGTAGATTTGCCTGCGTCTAACTTGAAAGTCGAAATCGCGCGGATCCTCAAAGAAGAAGGCTACATCTCCACCTACAAGCTCATTGATGAGAACAAGCGCAAAGTGCTGCGCCTCAATTTCCGGTACGCCGCCGGAAAGCGCAGCGTGCTGACGAATCTGAAGCGCATTTCGCGACCGGGCTGTCGGCGCTACGTGGGAAAGAGCGAGATTCGCCCTGTGGTTGGCGGAATGGGCGTTTCGATACTGTCCACGCCGCGCGGAATCATGACCGGGCAGACCGCGCGCAAAGAAGGCGTGGGCGGCGAACTTTTGTGCGAGGTCTGGTAGGCCATGTCACGAATTGGAAACAAGCCGATAGCAGTCCCGCAGGGCGTGAAAATTCAGCTCGCTGACGGCGCGGTTGACGTTCAGGGGCCAAAGGGCAAAATGCACGTTTCCGTGCCGGGGCGAATCAAGTTCGAGCAAAAGGACGGGCATCTGATCGCCACACGGCCGAATGAATCGCAGCGGGCGCTGCACGGCCTGGCGCGCGCGCTGGTGGCCAATGCGGTCAAAGGCGTAACCGAAGGATTCAAAAAGGAACTGGATATTGTCGGGGTCGGGTACCGCGCGGAAGTGAAGGGCAAAAACGTGGTGTTCACGCTAGGCTATTCGCATCCCATTCAATTTCCGATTCCCGAGGGCATTCAGATCTCGGTTGAGAAGCAGACGCACCTGGCGGTGAGCGGCGCGGACCGGGCGCTGGTCGGGCAAGTGACCGCGAACATCCGGTCGCTGCGCCCGCCGGACCCGTACAAGCAGAAGGGCATTCGCATCGTCGGAGAACGGCTCAAGAAGAAGGCCGGCAAGGCCGGCGCGGCAAAGACCGCGGCTTAGGATTCAAGCCCGACGCGGCGAAGGCCGCGTCACATCATAGGAGACCGAAGATGGCAGTTGTTCCAGCAAGAAAACTTTCGCGCGACGCGCACCGGCAGCGCATTCATCGCCGCATGCGCCAGTCGCTGGCCGGTTCCGAGGAGCGGCCGCGGCTTTGCGTGTACCGTTCCGTGAAGCACATTCGCGTGCAGGTGATCGACGACGCGAAAGGGCACACTCTCGCGTCGGCCAGTTCGCTGGACGGGGACGTGAAGAAACAGATCAAGGGCGGAGGCAACATCGCGTCGGCGAAAATCGTGGGTAAAGTCATCGCCGAGCGCGCCAAGGCTGCGGGAGTGGAACGCGTGGTGTTCGACCGCGGCGGTTATCAATACCATGGCCGCGTGCAGGCGCTCGCCGAAGCGGCCCGAGAGGCGGGATTGAAGTTCTGACGCTTATGCCGAAACAAGAGCTCAAAGATACGTTAGCGATTCGCCGGCAGATTGACGCCAATCCCGCGAACGTGAAGGACCAGGTGGTTTCCATCAACCGCGTAACGAAAGTGGTTAAAGGCGGAAAGAATCTGAGTTTCTCGGCGCTGGTGGTGGTTGGCGATCAGCAGGGACATGCCGGATTCGGCATGGGCAAAGCGCGCGAAGTGCCTATGGCCATTCGCAAGGCCATCGAGCAGGCCAAAAAAAACATGGTGCGCGTGAATTTGAAGGGCACAACGATTCCTCATTGGGTGCTCGGTCGGTACGGTTCCGGTGAAGTGCTGCTGAAGCCTGCGCCGGAAGGAACGGGAATCATCGCCGGCGGGCCGGTCCGCGCGGTGATGGAAGTGGCCGGAATTCAGAATGTGCTGACGAAGTCCATCGGCACCTCGAATCCGCACAATGTGATTAAGGCTACGTTCGATGCGTTGCTGCATTTGAAAGACGCGGCGAAGGTGAATGAGGAGCGTGGCAAGATGCCGGAAGTGGCCACCGCAACGGGCGCTTAGGACAAATAAGGAATTTGGGGAAGCCGGAATGGCGACGAAGAAAAAATCATCAGGGACGCTGAAAATTCGCTGGGTGCGCAGCTTCATCGGCTGCCCGCGCAACATGCGCGAAACGATTCGCGGGATGGGCTTTCGCCGCATGAATCAGGTGATCGAGCGGCCGGATACGCCCAACATCCGCGGAATGATCGCGCGCGTGCATCATCTGGTGGAAATTGAGGAGTAGGACGGAACCATGAGCGTGAATCTGTCGAACTTGAAGCCGCCGCGAGGCTCGAAGCACCGCAAGGTGCGCGTCGGGCGCGGCATGGGCTCGAAAATGGGCAAGACTGCGGGCGCGGGAAACAAAGGGCAGCAGTCGCGGCGCGGCTATTCGCGACGCGCGGGATTCGAAGGCGGGCAGATGTCGTTGCACCGGCGCATTCCGAAGCGCGGTTTTCACAGCCCCTTTCCCAAGCGCTACGCGATCGTGAATATCGAGATGCTCAACGCGTTCAGCGCCGGAGAAACGGTCACGCCGGAAGCTCTTGAAGGCCGCGGCATCATTCATCCGCGGAAAGACGGAGTGAAAATCTTAGGGGACGGCAATTTGAAAGTGGCGCTCACGGTTCACGCGCACAAGTTCAGCAAATCGGCACAGGAGAAAATCGCCGCCGCCGGGGGTAAGGTCGAAGTTCTGCAATGAGAAAGCTGGTCGAAGCGTTCCGAAATATCCTCACCACGCCGGATCTGCGCAATCGGTGTCTGTTTACGCTGGCGATTCTGGCGATTTACCGTCTGGGCGCGTTCATCACCACGCCCGGAATCAATGGTCAGTTGCTGCTGCAACTCTTCCAGCAGAATCAGAACTCGGTGCTGGGCATCGTGGACCTGTTCAGCGGCGGCAACTTGCGGCGGCTCTCGATTTTCGCGCTGGGCATCATGCCGTACATCACCGCGTCCATTATTTTGGAATTGATGGTGGTGGTCTGGCCGTATTTGGAGCGCCTGAAGAAAGAGGGCGACCTCGGGCGCAAGAAGATCACGCAGTACACGCGCTATTTGACGATTATTTTGAGTATCTTCCAGTCGCTGGCGATTGCCATTACGCTGCAACACGAGAATCTTTCCGGCCAGATGCTGGTGTTCAATCCCGGCATTCGCTTCATCTTGATGACCGTGCTGACGCTGACCACCGGCTCGGCCTTCATCATGTGGCTGGGCGAGCAGATCAGCGATCGCGGCATCGGCAACGGAATGTCGCTGATTATTTTCGCAGGCATTGTCGTCGGGTTGCCGCGCGGCGTGATGGACATGTGGGACAAAACCACCACGGGGCAGTGGGGCGGATATACGCCTCTCGCCGTCGCGGGAATTATTATTCTGATGGCAGCGGTGGTCGCCTTCATCGTGTTTGTCGAACGCGGACAGCGCCGCATTCCAGTGCAGTACGCCAAGCGCGTGATGGGGCGCAAAGTGATGGGCGGGCAGATGACTTATCTGCCGCTGCGCGTCAATTCCGGCGGCGTGATTCCGCCGATTTTCGCCAGCTCGCTGCTCACGTTCCCGCAAACCATCGCGCTGATGATGCAGAAAAAATCGCCCTTTTTCGAGAGCCTGTCGCAAACGCTGGCGTGGGGCGAGCCGCTCTATACGCTGATTTACATTTTGTTGATCGTTTTCTTCGCGTTCTTTTACGTGGGAATTATTTTCAACCCCACAGAGCTCGCCGACAATATGCGCAAGTACGGCGGCTTCATTCCGGGCATCCGGCCGGGGAGGAACACTTCCGAGCACATCAATCGCGTGCTCACGAGGCTGACGTTCGTCGGCGGATTGTATCTGGCGCTGGTGTGCATTTTGCCGGAGTGGATGATGTCCGGCCTGCACTTGCAGCATTTGCCGCTCGTCGGCAGTTGGATCAACGATCATTTCTGGCGCTTCATTCTTGAAGGCCTGAACGTAAATTTCTATTTCGGCGGAACGTCGCTGCTCATCGTGGTGGGCGTGGCGATGGATACCGTGCAGCAGCTCGAAGCGCAGTTGGTGATGCGCAACTACGAAGGGTTCACCAAGCGCGGTCGTTTGCGCGGCCGAGGAATGTAAGAGTGGCGCAGGCGGAAGTCAAAAGGCTGCTGGCCCGGCCGGTAATTTTCCTGGGTCCTCCGGGAGCGGGCAAGGGTACCCAGGCCAAGCTGGTTTCGGGGCACTATGGCGTGCCGCATCTTTCCACGGGCGACATGCTGCGGGAAAACATCCAGCTAGGCACGGCGCTGGGGCTGCTGGCCAAGCCGATTATGGAACGCGGCGATCTGGTGTCCGACGATTTGATTCTGCGCATGGTCCAGGAGCGCATCGCGCGCGCGGACTGTGACTATGGGTTCGTTTTCGACGGCTTTCCGCGGACGCTGGCGCAGGCTGAGGCGCTGGACGCGATGCTTTCGGACGGGAAAGCTCCGGCGGTGATTTACTTCAACGTGCCGGAAGCGGTTTTGACGCGGCGCATCGCGGGCCGCCGGACGTGCAAGGTGGGATTCGAGATTTACAACATCTACGAGCGGCCTCCCAAAGTCGAAGGGCGCTGCGACGTGGACGGCGGGGAATTGATTCAGCGGCCGGACGACAGGCCGGAGGCGATTCGCGAGCGCCTGGTGGCGTATGAAAAGCTGACGCAGCCGCTCGTGAATTACTACCGCGGGAAAGGCGTCCTCGACGAAATCAAAGGAGACGCCGCCGTGGCCGACGTAACCACCGCGGTCTTCTCCGCGCTGGGCCGGTTGGAGCAGCGGCTGTGATTATCTGCCGTTCCGCCGCGGAGCTGGAAACCATGCACCGCGCGGGACTGATAGTGTGGGGTGCGCTGACCGAACTGCGGCAAAAAGTTCAGCCCGGCGTGACCACCGAGGAACTGGACGAATTGGCCGAGGAATATGCGCGGAAACACAAAGCGCGGCCGGCGTTCAAGAATTATCACGGCTATCCGAAGTCGCTGTGCGCTTCGATCAACAACGAAGTGGTGCACGGAATTCCTTCGGCGAAGCGAGCGGTGAAAGAGGGCGACATTCTTTCGATGGATTTCGGCGTGGAATTCGAGGGCTACTACGGCGACGCGGCGCTGACCATTCCGGTCGGAAAAATCGCGCCGGAGCGCGAGAGGCTGCTCCGCGTCACGCGCGAAGCTCTCGAACGCGGCATCGAGCAGGTGCGCGCCGGAAATCGCTTGAGCGACATTTCCGCGGCTGTACAGCAGTGGGTCGAGAAAAACGGTCTTTCAGTGGTGCGCGAATTCGTGGGTCACAGCATTGGCACCAAGATGCACGAGGATTTGCAGTTGCCCAATTACGGCGCTCCGGGCCACGGCCCCAAATTGCAGGCAGGAATGGTGCTGGCCATCGAGCCAATGGTGAATGCGGGCAGTCCCGCCGTGCGCGTGCTCGATGACAAGTGGACTGCGGTCACTGCCGATGGCGGCGATTCGGCGCATTTTGAGCATACCGTCGCGGTGACGGAAAACGGCCCGTGGATTTTGACGCGCCCGAAAGACGCATCCGGCCCCGTTTGGTAGGTGAATTGAGATCATGACGCGAGTTCTTACAGCTTAGGAGCGCATGGCAAAAAGGCCGCACGACGAAAAGCCGAAGGGCGATTCGGGAAATCCGAAGGAAGACGCCATTGAAGTAATGGCCACGGTGATTGAGCCGCTGCCCAACGCCATGTTCCGCGTCGAACTGGAGAACAAGCATCAGGTACTGGCGCACATTTCCGGAAAGATGCGCAAGAATTTCATTCGCATTCTGCCGGGTGACAAAGTCGCGGTCGAGCTTTCGCCGTACGATTTGACGCGCGGCAGAATCGTTTACCGCTACAAATAGCGGCGAAGAAGGAAAGAGAGCGGGAGAATGAAAGTCCGGGCATCGGTCAAGAAAATTTGCATGAAGTGCAAGATCGTTCATCGGCGCGGCGTGGTTCGCGTGGTCTGCAGCAATCCTAAGCACCGCCAGCGTCAGGGTTAGGGAGGAAGAATGGCACGTATTGCGGGTGTGGAGCTTCCGGCGAATAAGCGCCTCTGGATCGGGCTCACGGCGATTTACGGCATCGGCCAGGAGCGCGCGAAAAAACTGTGCGCGAAGGCCAGCGTGGATGAAACCAAAAAAGTGAAGGACCTGACGGAAGAGGACGTCAACAAAGTCCGCCAGGCCATCGAATCCGAGGGCCGCGTCGAAGGCGATCTGCGCAAAGAGATGCAGATGAATATCCGCCGGCTGATTGAAATTCAGTGCTATCGCGGGTTGCGCCACCGCCGGAATTTGCCGGTGCGCGGCCAGCGCACGCACACCAATGCGCGCACGCGCAAAGGCCCGCGCAAGGGCGCGGTCGCGGCGAAGAAGAAAGTCGCCGTAAGAAAGTAATTCGTTTTAGCGAAAGGGAGAACACGTGGCCAAGGAACCACAGCAAGAGGGCGGTGCAGCTCCGGCAGCAGGCGCGAAAGCCACAGGCAAGGCGGCGAGCAAGCGCAAGAAGGAATTTCGCAAGAAGCGCGAGAAGCGCGTGGTGCCGCAGGGCGTGGCCTACGTTCAAGCTACGTTCAACAACACCATCGTCACGCTAAGCGATCCGGACGGGCGCGTGGTGAGCTGGGCCTCGGCGGGCTCGGTCGGATTCAAAGGTTCGCGCAAAGGCACGCCGTATGCCGCGCAGCAGGCGGCCATGAACGCGGCGGGCGTGGCGCGCGACCAGTACGGCATGAAATCCATTGAAGTGCGCGTGAAAGGGCCGGGAGCGGGACGTGAATCGGCGGTGCGCGCGCTGGCGTCGGCGGGTTTGCACATTCACGTGATTCGGGACGTGACGCCGGTGCCGCACAACGGCTGCCGTCCGCCAAAGCGCCGCAGAGTGTAGTAAGGCGGCAGAGGATAAGCCGTAAACGGTTTTGGATTCGAAAGCGAACGGGACGAAGGGTCGCCAAACCTGTAAACCGCTCGCTTTGAATCGAGTGAGCAGTGCGAAATAAGGAGAAGGAAAATTGGCAAGACATCGTGAAGGAGTGTGCCGGCTCTGCCGCAGGGAAGGGATGAAGCTCTTCCTGAAGGGCGTCCGGTGTTTTACGGAAAAATGCGCCATCGAGAAGCGCAACTTCGTTCCGGGGCAGCACGGGCAGTCGCGCCGTCCGAAGATGGTCGGCTACGGCGTGCAGTTGCGCGAGAAGCAGAAAATGAAGCGAACGTATGGGCTCCTCGAACGGCAGTTCCGCCACTACTACAGCAAAGCCGTGCGCCAGCAAGGGCCGACCGGCGCGAATCTGATGGTCATGCTCGAGCGCAGACTCGATAACGTGCTCTATCGCGCCGGATTCGCCAGCTCGCGGGCACAGGGGCGGCAATTAGTGCTGCACGGGCACGTGCGCGTCAACGGGCATAACGTGAACGTTTCGAATTATCTGGTGAAGGTCGGCGATGAGATCTCGATGAAAGAAAAAATGCACCAGAACGCCATGGTGCTCGAAGCGCGCAATCTGGCGCAGAACCAGAGCGCCGCGCCGTGGCTCGAGACCGACCGCGAGAATTTCAAGGCGCGCGTGCTCTCTATGCCGCGCCGCGAAGACGTGCAAACACCGGCCATGAACGAACAGCTCATCGTCGAGTTGTACTCGAAATAAAAGCATTCGCCTGGCGATTTTTTATGTGCGTACCTGCCTGGAGCAGGGGGAGGAAAGAAAAATGTGGAAGGGATTTCAGAAACCGAAGCGGCTGGCGGCGGAACTCGAATCGCTGACCGACAAATACGGCAAATTTTCAGCTCAGCCGTTTGAGCGCGGCTGGGGAACAACCGTGGGAAACGCGCTGCGCCGCACGCTGCTGAGTTCCATCGAGGGCGCGGCGATTACCGCCGTGAAAATCGAGGGCGTGCTGCACGAGTTTTCGCCGATTCCCGGCGTTGTGGAAGATGCGACCGACATCATTCTGAACCTGAAGCAGGTTCCGCTGAAGCTCAATTCCGACCAGCCGAAAAATATCATGCTGGTGGTGGAAACGCCCGGCCCGGTGACCTCCGCGAAAATCGAAGAGGACGCCGATCTGGCCGTGCTGGACAAGAACGTCTATCTCGCCACGGTGAGCGAAGGCGGGCGGCTGGAAATGGAAATTCGCGTCAAGAACGGCCGCGGTTACGTTGCCGCTGACCGCAACTTCGATGAGGATTTGCCCATCGGCTACATCCCCATTGATTCGGTGCATTCGCCGGTGCGCAAAGTGAACTATTCCGTCGAAGCGGCGCGTCTCGGCCAGATGACCGATTACGAGAAACTGAATCTGGAAATCTGGACCAACGGCGCCATCACGCCGCAGGACTCGATCGGCTTGGCATCGAAGCTCATCAAGGACCACATGAGCATCTTCATCAACTTCGAAGAGCAGCCGGATCTTCCCGAGGAAGTCGTCGAGAATTTCGCCGACCCGCGCCTCGAACATCTCGACCGCTCCGTCGAGGAACTCGAGCTCTCCGTGCGCTCGTACAACTGCCTGAAGAACGCGAATATTCAGAGTCTGCGCGAATTGGTGCAGAAAACCGAACCGGAAATGCTCAAGACCAAGAATTTTGGCCGCAAGTCGCTGAACGAGATCAAAGAAATCCTTCAGCGCATGGGCCTCTCTCTTGGAATGAAGTTCGACGAGCACGGACGCATCATCTGGCCGCCTCTGCCGAGCCAGACCGCGCCGCCGGCTGCGGAAGAGACCACCGCGTATTAACGCGCCGACGCTTTCGCGGATCGTCATAAGAAAACGGGAGGAATGAGGGCCTCATGCGACACCTGGTAGCGGGAAGCAAACTCGGAAAGCAGCCGGCGCATCGTCGCGCGGTTCTACGCAATCTGGTTACAAACGTCATCGAGCGCGAGCGCATCACCACCACGATTGCGCGCGCCCGTGCGGCGCGTCCGCTGGTCGAGAAAATGATTACTCTCGGCAAGCGCGATTCGCTCCACGCGCGGCGGCAGGCGGCTGCGTTTCTGCAAACGAAGGACGCCACAAAAAAACTCTTTGGCGAAATCGCGCCGCGATTTTCCGACCGTCCCGGCGGCTACACGCGAATCGTGCGCGTCGGCTGGCGCATCGGCGACGGCGCGGAACTTGCCATTCTCGAACTCATCGGTTCGGAGCTGAAACGCAAAGAAAAGAAAGCCAGGAAGGAAAAAGCCGCCGCAGAAACGCCGGCGGAAGAGAAAGAAGCTACTGCGAAGAGTTAAATTCTTCTCAGATTCCCAAACAAATCAGCCCGTCGCGCTCTTGCGGCGGGTTTTTTGTTTTGGGGAATGCGGGTCTCGACGCGCGAGAAAATGGGAAACGAAAATCGTCAGGATGATATGAAAAGGAGCGCTTTGAACCGCAAAGTTGGTACGAATTTACCCGATTTTGATCAATGCGAGTTTCCGCTGCTATTCAAGGCGGTAATTCGGCGCTTCGCGGGTAATGATCACGTCGTGCACATGGCTCTCGCGCAGGCCTGCCGAAGTGATGCGCACAAATTTGCTGCGCTCCTGTAATTCGCGAATATTCGCCACGCCGCAGTAGCCCATGCCGCTGCGAAGCCCGCCGACAAGCTGCTCAATCAGCCCGGACACCGGGCCTTTGTACGGCACTTGCCCTTCAATTCCTTCCGGCACGGATTTCCCGCGTTCGGAGCCTTCTTGCGCGTAACGGTCAGCGGACCCTGATTCCATCGCGCCCAGCGACCCCATGCCGCGATACGATTTGTACGTCCGGCCCTGGTAGAGAATGGTTTCGCCCGGCGATTCTTCCGTTCCCGCGAAAAGCCCGCCGATCATCACCGCCGAAGCGCCGGCGGCAAGAGCTTTGCTGATGTCACCTGAAAATTTCACGCCGCCATCGGCAATGATGGGCACGCCCGTGCCGCGCGCGGCCTTTGACGCTTCCATAATCGCCGTGATTTGCGGCACGCCTGCGCCGGTGACCACGCGCGTGGTGCAAATCGAGCCGGGGCCGATGCCGACTTTCAATCCATCAATGCCCAGCGCAATTAGATCGCGCGCGCCTTCCTCAGTCGCCACGTTCCCGGCGAGAAGTTGCACGTCGGGCAGCCGGTGCTTCACTTGCTTGATTGCCTCCATCACGCGCGTCGAGTGCCCGTGCGAAGTGTCAATGGCAATCGCATCCGCGCTCGCTTTGGTCATTTCCACGGCGCGGTCGAGAAAATCTCCGGTGGCGCCAATGGCCGCGCCCACGCGCAAGCGGCCGTGCTCGTCCTTGGCCGCGCGAGGAAATTCAATTTTCTTCTGAATGTCCTTTACGGTGATGAGGCCTTTGAGATTGAAATCCTTGTCCACCACGAGCAGTTTTTCGATGCGATGCTGTTGCAGCAGGCGCTCCGCTTCGTCAAGCGTGGTGCCCACCGGGACGGTCACAAGATTTTCTTTCGTCATCACGTCGTTCACGCGCTGATCCAGATTGCGCTCGAAGCGCAAATCTCGGTTGGTGAGAATGCCTACGAGTTTCGGCCCGCGCGTCACGGGCAAGCCGGAAACTTTATACTTGTTCATGATGTCCAGCGCCTGGCGCAGCGAAAATTCCGGCGCGATGGTCACCGGATCCACGATCATTCCGCTTTCCGAGCGCTTCACGCGGTCAATTTCCTCCGCCTGGCGTTCGATGCTCATGTTGCGGTGCACAAATCCGCAGCCGCCCTGCCGTGCGATGGCAATGGCCAGCCGCGACTCTGTTACCGTGTCCATCGCCGCTGCGATCACCGGGATGTTCAGCGGAATTTTTCGGGACATGCACGTGCGCGTGTCGGTCTGCGTCGGCAGCACCGACGATCTGCCCGGCAGCAGCAGCACGTCGTCAAACGTCAGCCCCTCGGGAATATGGCCATCAGCAGTCATTCCACCGTCCTTGCGTGCGATATTTGCGCCCTAAAAATGCCAAAGCCCAGCAAGGTTCGCTGGGCTCGAAGTGCAATCCTACTGTGACAAAAAACCTTCATCGATGATTCAGCCATTGTATGCATGGAGCGGGCGCAGGTCAAGTTGCGCGCACGGCGTCTATTCGCGCCGGCAGAATTCCGTTCGACGTGAGCGTTTTTGGGCCGTCCGTTTGTCGGTGCATGAGTGAATCATTTTGCCAGCGCAGTTTGCGCGCGGGTTCCCGGTGACGTAAATTAGAGACGTGCCGGAATTCGAGCCTCCTTTTCTGCTTCGTAATCCGCATCTGATGACCATCGCCGCAGCGTTCTGGCGGCGCAAGTTCCCGCATTTGAAAGCGTCCTCGCCGCGCCTGTTCGAAACCGAGCCGGAAACGAAAGTCCGCGCGGAATGCCACTGGCAGGAAGCGCCGCGCGAGCATCCCACGCTGCTCCTGCTGCACGGACTCGAAGGTTCGAGCGATTCAGGTTACATGCTTGGCGCTGCGGACAAGGCTTTTCACGCGGGATTTAACGTGCTTCGCGTCAATCAGCGCAACTGCGGCGGCACGGAAGAGCTCACGCCGACGCTCTACAATTCCGGGCTGAGCTGCGACATGCGTTCCATTGTTCGCGAACTCATCGAGCGCGATGGTTTGCCCGAGATTTTCGCTGCGGGATTTTCCATGGGCGGCAATCTGGTGCTGAAAATGGCGGGCGAATTCGGCGATTCCGCGCCGCAGCAATTGCGCGCTGTGGCGGGAATCTGTCCTTCGTGCGACTTGGCCGCGTGCGCGGACGCGATTGGCGAGTTGCGCAATCGAATTTACGAACGGCACTTCGTGCGCCGTTTGAAGCGGCGAATGGCCTGCAAGTCGCAAATGTTCCCGGGAAAGTATCCGCTGAACGGGCTGGCGAAAATTCGCACCGTGCGCGAATTCGACGACGCCATCACGGCGAAGTTCTGCGGTTTTCGCGATGCGAATGATTACTACGCGCGTTCGAGCGCCCTGGGATTGCTCGCGGACATTCGCGTACAGACTCTGCTGCTGGTCGCGCAGGATGATCCTATGATTCCATTCCGCTCGTTTGACGCGGAGAAGCTGGCCGCGAATCCGCGCATCACTCTGGAATCGCCGCGCCACGGCGGGCACTGCGCGTTCATCGCCACAAAGCGCATCGGCGAGCGCTTCTGGGCCGAAGCGCGAATCATCGAGTTCTGCCGCACGCATTCGCGGCTCGCTCCAGTTTGAAGACCCGATCTTCCTGGCTCGAGTTTGCTTCACGGGTAAGCTGCGGAAAATTCGCAGGTTCGCGGCGCGATTCTGCGCTACTTAAGACACACTGCAAGTGGTCAGTGTCAGTGATGAGAGGTAAAGGCGCAGGTTAAAAAGCCTCAGGTCTGAAGACTCATTCACTTCGTTCGGTCATGCCTGCGCCGCATCATGTTCGGGATTATGGCTGGATGCAGGCTTCGGCGGCGGCGCGAATGGCAGCGGGGAAGGGACAGGATTTGCGCGTGTTGCGGTCGAGGTGAACCGCGGTAATTTCCGAAGTTGCCGCGACGGTGCCCTTTTCGATGTTGCGCATCTCGTGGAGGAAGCGAATCACTTTGTCGCGGATTTCGAGCACGCGCGAGCTGACTTCGATGACGTCGCCCGCGAATAATTCCTCTTTGTACGAGGTATTTTGCTGAACGCCGGCCATGCCGCGATGATGTTCGCGCATGTAAGTAGGCGTGATGCCCAGTTCCGCGAATAAATTCCACGTGGCTTCGTCGAATTTTCCCGTGTACCACATGACGTTCATGTGTCCCATGTGATCGCAGTGCCAGGGATGCACCGCGCCTTTGTATGTGATGGTGTGCATGTCGCTCCTTGTACCGAGGAGTTTGCGATTCTACCGTGGAGCGCTGCACAGTCCAAATTGTGCGGAGTAAAATGCAGAAAGGCCGCAGATTCGCAGAAGGCGCGATTCTGCGCTACAAAGGCGAGTGGCGATCCGCGCCGTGGTAAAATAGAAGCATCCTCGGGGGCGAAACGGTTTCGACGGAGGCTGTCGCGGCCCGAAGGCATGCCGGGCGTCACCTGCCCGCAATCGGGTGAATAAGTATAACTGCCAACCAAAACTTGGCACTCGCTGCTTAATTAAAAACTAAGTAGCGCGTCTCCCTCCTTGCCGCCCGCGTGAGGAGAACGAGGCGTCACAATGCGGGCTGGCTGGCGCGTTTCGGCCCGTAATGCGCCGGCGAGATTATCGGGCTAGTTGGACGCGTTTCTTGCTCGCTCTGAGCGCGTCCGGCGAACATGCGGATGGCCGCAAGGTCAGGCCGCTCTCGAACGAGCTAAGCATGTAGTCTTCGTGCTACAAGGCCTCTCGGACGGGGGTTCAACTCCCCCCGCCTCCACCACTGCCGCTCAAGATAGATGTTATGAGCTCCCTGGCGGCAAAACGAACGCGAACCGAATTGTCAGCTTGAAGCGAGTGTTTCCCCTCGGGCAATTCATGCCTGTTTAGCGACCAAACTTACGAATTAAGTTTCAGATTCCCACAACGGGAAGGCGAGGAAAGGCGGGCCGATAGAGCCGGTCGTCGAGGGTGAGGAGGCGGAATCCGTTGTGGAGAGCATGAGCGCCGATCAGAAAATCGGCGAGAATGCGGCGCGGGCCGAAATCACGGTGTCTTTTTCGACGCGCGACGTAATGCTGGAAGGCAGCGCCGGCGATGCGCCAGATGGGTTCGTTCAGGTTCCAGTCCACTGAAATTCCCGTATCTCGGCAGAAAGAATCCAGGAAGTTCTCAGTTCGCGACGGTGCGGCGAGCAGTTCTGCGAACACCGGCGCAGCGATAACCAGAGCGCCTCGCGAAAGAGCGCCGTCCAGAGCGGAACGCGCCCGAGTGTTGAGAGTGTCGTCTTGGTTCCAAAGGGCGATGAGGACATTGCTATCTATGGCCGTGGTCATGTTTGCTTAGGCGGTTAGTGCCCGCGCAGATTGCGGACCCACCCTACAACCGCTTTGCGGCCGCGGCGGATGCCCGGAGTACCGACGCCGCGGTATTTCTCAAAACGGCTCTTAGTTCGGACAGGACGGACGCGAATTCCCGAGCTGTCTCTCTCGAAGAGCAGGTGATCGCCGGGGCGAACGCCGAGCGCCCGGCGAATTTCGTGTGGCACAGTGATCTGCCCTTTGCTGGTGATTCGCGCTTGCTTCTTCATGGCGATCTCCTAGTTCCTTACTTTAACATATTCCTCCTTACTTACAACGTGGGTGTGTTTTCTAAGGCAGCGGCGCTGTCTTTCGATTTGCAAAATGCGGCAGGTTTCGAGTTTCTGTGGCCCCGGCGGTATAATGGCTGCATGAGGATTTTTGGATGAGGATTTTGATGTTCAGCGGGAAGGGCGGCGTGGGCAAGACGAGCCTGGCCGCTGCGACCGGCGTGAAACTGGCGGCGCTGAAATATCGCACGCTGGTGATGAGCATCGATCCGGCGCACAGTCTGGCAGATTCCTTCGACCTGGACACCGAACTTTTCCACGCGCACACGTCGGACCCGCTGCGCATCAACGAGCACCTTTCGATATTCGAGTTGAACATCCAAAAGGAAATTAAGCGGCACTGGCAGGAAATTTCGTCGTACGTAAGTTCGGTGCTGCGCACGACGGGAATCAGCGGCGTGGAGGCGGAGGAGCTGGCCATTCTGCCGGGCATGGAAGAGCTCAGCGCGATGATGTACATCAATCAGTACCGGCGCGAGCAAGCCTACGACGTGGTGGTGCTGGACGCCGCGCCCACGGCGGAGTCCATGAGATTCATCAGCATGCCCACGACGCTTGACTGGTATATGAAGCACATTTTCCCTTTTCAGCGGAATCTGTTGCGGGCGGTGCGGCCGATTGCGAATCGCGTGGCGCCATTCGAGCTGCCTACGGACAGCTATTTTGCGAACATTCGTTCGCTATTCGAACGGCTCGAAGGCGTGGATGCCATCATGGAGGATCCGCAAACGACGAGCGTGCGGCTG
>DASUAV010000027.1:0-25619 GCA_035763605.1 Candidatus Acidiferrales bacterium | reverse complement strand
ACAGCGGCGCAAACGGAGGATTGAGTGCTGAAAAGAGAGAGTGTCAGGATGTCGAAAAGCAGATTCCTCGCCGGATGCTGGTCGCATCCGCGCCCTTCGCTACGCTCCGCTCAGGGCAGGCGGAATGACAGTTCGTTTGTTCCGATTCAATGGTTAGTGCGCGGCGGCGGGGACTGGAGTGCCGGCGCGCGCGGGGACGGGCGTAAGCCAGCCGTGGCGGTCGTCCTTTGTGCCGCCGGTGAGGGCGTAGAATTCATCCTGCAATTTTTTGGTGATGGGACCGCGAGCGCCATTGCCGACTTTGATTTTGTCTATGGAGCGAATCGGCGTGACTTCGACGGCGGTGCCGGCGAAAAAGACCTCGTCGGCGACGTAGAGCATTTCGCGAGGAATGATCTGCTCGGCTACTGGAATTTCCAGTTCATGGCAGAGAGTGATCATCGTGTCGCGAGTAATGCCGGGAAGAACGCAATTGGCGAGCGGCGGCGTGAGGACTTTGCCGTGATGGACTACGAAAAGATTTTCGCCGGAGCCTTCGCTGACGTAGCCGTTGACGTCGAGAGCGATGCCCTCCACGTAGCCATTGGCCATGGCTTCCATGCGGATCAGCTGTGAATTCATGTAATTCGCGGCGGCTTTGGACATTTGCGGCAGAGTGTTGGGCGCGGAGCGGTTCCACGAGGAGACGCAAACGTCCACGCCGGATTTGATAGCTTCTTCGCCGAGGTAGCGGCCCCAATCCCAACAAGCCATGTAGACTTCGATGGGCACTGAATAAGGATTCACGCCGGCTTCGCCGTAACCGCGCAGGACGATGGGACGAATGTAACAGGCGTCCATACGATTGGCGCGAATGAGTTCGAGCACGGCCTGAGAAGTTTCCTCGATGGAGTAAGGAAAATCCATGCGGTAAATGTGCGCGGAGTTTTGCAGGCGCTCCATGTGTTCGCGAAGGCGGAAGACGGCTGGTCCTTGCGCGGTCTTGTAGCAGCGGATGCCTTCGAAAACCGCGGAGCCGTAACTGACCACGTGGGAAATGACGTGGATGGTCGCGTCGTCCCAGTTAATCAGCTTGCCGTTGTGCCAGATTTTCTCGGTTTTCTTGAGGCTCATTGTGGTTATCTCCCGGAGCGGATTGGACGCGCGCTACAAAAACCGGATGCCACGAATGCAGGGCACTTCTATCACAACCAGCGCCATTATAACACGGCGAATTTGGGGAGCCTTCGAGGAAAAGCAGGCGAACGAGCGAGAGACAGTCCATTTTGGATGCCGTTCTGGGTAGCGTGAAGTTCATTCAGCGGCGAAGGAGTTGGAAGGCGATGTTGGGGCCGAGGCCTTGCTTTACGGCGAGGTAAATCCAAAGCATGGCGAAAGGCTCGAGGAGGCGCGCGTTGGTTAGAGGGCCCGCGTCGAGCGGCTCGAAACCGAGATCCTTTGCCAGCTTCGTCACCGTAGATTTTGCCGCGGCATCGTCGCCGGCGATGAGCATGGTGATGCCCGAACCATCGTATTTTGTGTTGGACATGTTGCCCGCGCCGGTGGTGTTGAAGGCCTTGACTACGCGAGCGCCGCGCGTCCATTCCGCGACTTGCTCGGCAGCGGAAGTGTTGTGGCCGACTACTAGGCCGGAGAGGTCAGGCTTGAGCGGATTGGTGCAGTCTATGACGACTTTGTCGCCGAGATCGCCGGCGGCCGCAACGGCGTCGCGAGTGGCAGGGAAGGGAGTGGCGAGGACGATGACTTCGGATGCGTCAGCGGCTTCGCGCACAGAACCGGCGCGCGCGTTCGAGCCGATGGATTTCAGAAGCGTGCGGACTTTTTCGCTCTGCGGATCGGGCACGCCGTAGAAAACTGAATGGCCCTTTGCGGCCCAGCCTTTGCCGAGCGCGCCGCCGACGTTTCCTGCACCAAGAATTGCGATTTTCATTTTGCGCCTCCCGCAAAGAGCGATCGTTGGATGTACAAGACATGGATGCTCAGCGCACGATGCGGTTGCAGGAATGGGATGAGAAAAAATCAGCTAGGCGTGAATCAGCGGGGAGCCAGGTCGGGATTTTCGGCGCGAGCGCGATGAACGGCTTCGCTTTGGACATTGCGGAGCCATTGAAGCTCGGCTTCAAACTGAGCGATGACGAGCGAAATCATCCAGACGGCTTCGTGATGCGCGTGGCCGACTTCTTTGAGAACGGCGGCGAAGGTTTTTCTCTCGCGGATAAGCTCCGATTTGAGAAATTGCTCGCGGCGATTGAGCTGACGCAGGAAAGTTCCCGGACGCGCCTGCCAGGAAAGAGCCATCCAGGTGAGAAATGGCGGGCGCTCGCGCTGATTTGTCCAGCCGGCGCTTTCCAGAGCGCCAGCGAGAGCAGCGAGGCCGCGTTTGGTGGTTTTGAAGACGCGGCGCTCCGGGCCTTCAGCAGGATCGGAGCTTGCGACGGGACGAATGAGCTTGAGGCGCGCGAGTTTGTCCATCGAATAGTAGACCTGGGGCCGCGAAATGGCGGCCCAATCGCGTACCTGGCGGCGCTCGAGTTCGGCATTCGCTTGATAGCCGTGCATGGACGCTTCGGCGAGCAAGCTGAGCAGCACCAGATCCGGCGTGGTCAGTTTTTCAGCGCGCTTTCGTGGCATCCTCGGCCTTTCGCTTGCGGCTCCAATACCACCACTGACACTGTTCGGCAGGCAAGCGCGGATCGCGGGCCTGTGCGACCGCGGCACGGAAAACGTCGAGGCAGCAGATGTCCTGACGCTGGCCGGTGAGGCGGCAAAGCTCGTTGTACATGTTGAGTGGATTGCGTCTTGCGAGCTGGGGAATGGTGCGGATGCCAAGCAAGTGGAAATCGCGTTCGATGGCCGGGCCGACGGAGATGATCTGCTGGAAGTTGGCGTGAGCTGCGTTCATTTTCGAATCTCCTGAAAATTAATGTTGACAGGATAGCAGGAGGTGCGGTAGAAGCTATCTAGTCTTAATTAGACTAGTGCAAATGCAAAGGAGAGTCAAGCATGAAATTCGCGGCGAGTTTGGCGGCACTGCTGTTGGTTGCGGCAAGCGCGCTTCATTTACGAGCACAAAATCCAAAGACCCAAATACAAGATCAAAAGGAGAAGACGATGAAAGTTTCGCGGATTACGCCTGTTCTGTTTGCAGCAAATATCGAGCCGTGCGTGAAGTTCTGGACGGAGCGGCTGGGTTTTCAGAAAACGGCGGAAGTGCCGGAAGGGAATACGCTGGGATTTGCGATTTTGGAAAAGGACGGAGTGGAACTGATGTATCAGTCGTACGCGAGCGCGGATAAGGACAACGCCTCGACGGGGCCGCTGGTGCGCAAAGGGCCGTCGTTTCTATATGTGGAGGTGAGCGACTTGGATGCTGTGATGGGCGCTATGAAGGGAATTGAGCCGACAATTCCGTTGCGTACGACGTTTTACGGAATGCGGGAGATGGGCGTGAAGGATCCGGCGGGGCACGTTGTGATGTTTGCGCAGAAGACGGAAAACGGGGCGAAGTGACGCAGAGCTTTGCGATAGGTCGCATGGTAGGCCAGCGCTGTTTTTCAGTCAGGGGAGACGGCGCTGGCGGAATTCAGCGATGAGGACGCGACGAATCTGAGCGAGCTGTAACTGCGGCTGGGTGAGCGGGCGCAACCGGATGAACGGGAGCGGCAGTGCTTTCATCAATCAGGCGGAAATCGTGGTTTACGTGGCGGAGCATTCCTCCGTGAAGATTTTCATAGGCTCCGAAGAATAGAAAGGGGATGAGCGCGGCGATAGCCCAGAGCTTGGCGCGCCGGGGCAGTTTGGCTTCGGGCTCCCAGCGGAAAATCTGTCGCGAAATCTCGAATGCCACTGCGAGACCGAGTATCAGCGCAACGAATTCAGTGAGGATTTCGCCGGCGGTGGCGAGATTGTTGGCGGCTGATTCAAGGCCGTGAGCGAGATAGGTGGCGGGAATGAACAGAGAAAAGCGCTGCAGCCAATGCGGGAATTTGGCGATAGGAATGGTAGCGCCGGAGAGAAAGAGAAAACCGCTCCATAGGAGATTGTTGATCATCTGTGTTTCCTGCATGGTGTTGGCGATGCTGGCGACGATAAGTCCGAAGGCGGCGAAGGCCGCCGAGCCAAGCGTCACCAGAACAAACATTTGCCAGAGATTGCCCCAGTGCTGGAGGTGGAAAAAATACCGGCAGACGATGACTTCGATGATCACAATCGGCAGAGTCAGAAAATAATTGGAGATGATGCTGGAGGCCAGCAGATCGCTTGCGGTCACCGGCGAAAGGCGAAAACGGCGAAGAATGCCCTGTTCGCGAAAAGTGACGAGCTGCACGCTGAGTCCCCAAAAACTGCCCATAACTGTGATGGTCAAAATGGCGCCGAGAACGTAGGCCGTGATGGCATTAGAACCCTTACCGAAAAACGTGAGCGCGCCAAACAAAAAGATCAGCGGCATCAGGAAAGTGAAAAAGAAAAATGCGCGGTTGCGAAGCGCAAGCCGCATGCGCATTGCCGAAAGCGCCCAGGTATGCGTCACGCGAGCCTCCGCGGGGGCGCGAACGGAGAACAAACGGCGATGGATAAAGTCATCATTCGCGCAAGCGGCGGCCGGTGAGTTCGAGAAAGACATCTTCGAGCGAAGGAGATTGCATTTCAAGGCCTTGCAGCTCGATGGATTCGGATTCGAGATATTTCACGAGCGAGACAATCGTTTTTGTAGGCGCGGTGGAGCGGAGGGCGTAGATGTCGTCCTCTTTTGCCCAATCGGCGACGCCATCGAGACGCCCGAGCGCGCCATCAAGGGGATCGTGGCTGAGGCGGACTTCAATGCGCGTGATGCCGGCGGAGCGCTGCTTGAGTTCGCGAGGAGTGCCGAGCGTCATCACCTTGCCGTGATCCACGATCGCGACGCGATCGCAGAGGCGTTCGGCTTCTTCGATGTAATGCGTGGTGAGCAGAATGGTTTTCTTCTCGCTCTTCATTTCTTCGAGAATATCGTAAATCTCGCGGCGGACCTGTGGGTCGAGCCCTGCGGTGGGTTCGTCCAAAAAAATCACGCGAGGATTATTGACGAGCGCGAGAGCGAGGGCGAGGCGCTGCTTTTGTCCTCCGGAGAGCTGATGATAAAAAGCGTTACGCTTGTCCTGAAGTTGAAAGCGGTTGAGCAGATCTTCTGGGTCTCGCGGATTACGATAAAAGCTGGCAAACATGTAAAGGGCTTCGCTGACGCGCATTTTGTCCGGCAGGGAAGTGGATTGCAGGGCAGCGCCGGTGACGTTTTTCATTTCGGCAGCGTCGGTCTGTGGGTCGAGTCCGCAGACACGCACGGAACCGCGATCGGCCGCGCGGAGGCCCTCCAGAATTTCGACGGTGGTCGTTTTGCCGGCACCGTTGGGACCAAGAAGGCCGAAGAGTTCGCCCGCGCAAACCTCAAAACTGACGCCGCGCAGCGCTTCGACTGCGCCATAATTCTTGAACAGGCCTTCTACATGGATGAGAGTCTCGCTCATATCGATGGCTGATTTGCTCTTGCTGCTGCCACCTAGTTTTTTATCACAACGAGCGACGCTTACGCGAATTCGGACGCGAAGCCCGGCGCGATTTTTGCGGAGGTTTGCCGGCGCGATTGGTTTTTCCCGGATTCCATTGATGCGCGCGCATGTCCACTTTCATGCCGGCGAATTGGGTTCCTTCGGTTTCAAGCAGCATGCGTTGTTTGCTGGCGTAAGGCTCGCGCGGAAGGAGCCGTCCGCCCGCACCGACCACGCGGTGCCAAGGAATGCCCTGTCCCGAAGGAGTGCCCGCCATGGCAAAGCCAACGGTGCGCGCGCCGCCGGGGACTTTGAGCAGGCGCGCCAGTTGGCCATACGTGACCACACGCCCGCGCGGTATCCGTTTAACCGCATCGTAGATTCGCTGCCAGCCGCTTGTGTTTTTCGCGCTCATCTGAAAATCACCTGGTACTGGCTCTCTCAAGCCTAGTCCTTCAAAAATACACGCTGCCCATCGTTTTTTCCTGGTACGAAAATGGCCAAAATGTGTCCGAAAATATACTCTTGGGAACACCCCCACCCCATTTGGCATCTAATAAAGAGAAAGGTGTGGTGCATCATGCCCGCTCCGCAGAAAAGCCCGATTCTGCTCCAGCAACAAACCCTAGCTGACCTCCAGTTGAGTCGCGCAAGTACTAATTACTATTAAGAAGCAACCAACGTTCTGAGCGGGCATCATACCATTGACAGCGTAGTGCCCGATGCATACACTACGCGGCGCGATGGGCTCTTAGGGGGGCGATCGTGGCGTTCGTCAGGCGCAAAGGCAATTCGTATTATTTGGTACATAACGTCCGCCGTCGCGGCAAGGTCGAGCAGTTATACCTGGCCAAGCTGGGCGAACGGCCGCGCATAACGGACGACGTAGTTCGCGAAGTTTCCCGCAGTCACCCCATGCTGGAGCTGGATTGGTCGCGGCTCAGAGAGGAAGTGAACAGCCGGGTGGAGCTGTTCGATCCTCGCTCTCCGTACGTGAAACAACTGCTCAACTCCCTGCGACTGATCAATCTGGATCTTGCGGATTTATCGCCGCCACTTTTACTCCTGCCGGACCATTCGGGATCCGGACAGGAGCTCGTCACCCAGCTCAGGCTCCTGCGGTCCACGGTGGATATCAAACTCGAGCAATTTGAGCGCGTGAAACCGCGCGCATCAATGGCAGGGAACCGGGCATACCGGTAGGGGGAGAAAGGCCATGGCTACCCAGTCACAGCATTTGGATCCGACGCAGCGAAGCCGCGAATCACGCGATTTCGAGACGGCGCTGCGGCGGAAAATCGTCGGCCAGGACGAAGCGGTGCAGGCGGTGGTGGACTTGTACCAGGTGTTCTGCGCCGGACTGAATTCGCCGGGAAGGCCTGTGGGAAATCTTTTGTTTCTCGGGCCGACGGGCGCTGGCAAAACGCGCGTCGTCGAAGCTACTGCCGAGGTTATTTTCGGTGATCCGCGCGCGGTGATTAAAGTGGACTGCGCGGAGTTTCAGCATTCGCATGAAATCGCGAAGCTGATTGGTTCGCCGCCGGGGTATTTGGGGCACCGCGAAACCCATCCGCTGATTACGCAGGAGGCGCTCGCTCAATTTCATACCGAAAAAGTAAAGCTATCATTCCTGCTCTTCGACGAAATCGAAAAAGCTTCCGACGCGCTGTGGCAATTGCTGCTGGGCATGCTGGATAAAGCGACGCTGACTCTCGGCGACAATCGCCGCGTGGATTTGTCGCAGACGATGATTTTCCTCACCTCCAACCTGGGCGGTTCCGAAATCACCGAGCTGATGACCGGCAAATTGGGATTCGCGCCGGCGGCAGCGGCGGTGGATACCAGTTCGCGCCTTGAGCAAAAAATCGAGCGGACGGCGGCGGAAGCCGCCAAAAGGAAATTCTCGCCGGAATTCATGAACCGTCTCGACAAGGTGGTGGTGTTCCATCCATTGCGCGAGGCGCAGCTCGAAATGATTCTGGATATTGAGTTGGGCATGGTGCAGCAGCGCGTGCTGGAAACGGCGAAAGGGAAGTTCCTTTTCCGCGTGACACAATCGGCGCGCGAATTTCTGCTCAAGGAAGGCACGGACATGAAGTACGGCGCGCGGCATCTGAAACGCGCCATCGAACGGCATGTGGTCTATCCGCTGGCCAGCTTGCTGGCGACGGACCAGATTAAGCTCGGGGACGTTCTCTCGATTGATTGGGACGGCGGCGCTAAATGCCTCACGTTCTGGAGGGAAGCCGAGGGAGCTTTGGTTACGGTGGAAGCTCCTGCGGGCGGCCTCGCGGCCTCGGCTGCGGCTGGAGAGGACGGTCACGGGCAGGAAATTCCGGCGACTCCCGCGGCAATCGCGACGGAAGCGCCTGCACCGATGGTTACGCGAGCGCTACGCCCGGCGGCGCAACAGGCTGCGCGACAACCGCTGCCACAAAAAGAAGGAAAAGAGCGCAAGCGCATCAGCTAACGTTCATTTACGCCAGCGTGAAGTTCGTAAGGTATTTTCTCCGGCGGACGTGCGGTTGAAAGCCGCGAAGTCACTGGCGTAAGGGCGGCGGCGCTGCGTTAGAATAAGGGCTGGGGGTTTCATGCGGTCCTCCGGTTCTTTGCGTCCATTTTACTTTCGTTCATTCCGGCATTTTCGTTCCGCGAATCCGCGCGCACTGCAACTGTTCGTCTCAGTGCTGATTTTCTGCCTGAGCGCGACATTGCTTTTCTCCGATGACAGAACCATCCTTCGTCCGGGCCTCAACTTCTTTTCGCCGCAGCAGGATATTGAGCTCGGCAAGCGCGCCGCCGCGCAAGTTCCCAAACAATTCCCGCTGCTGAACGACAAGCGCGTGGACGATTATCTGCAGGCGCTGGGAATGAAGCTCGCGGCGCACGCGCCGTTCTACAAATATCCCTATCGCTATCGGTGCGTGAATACGGAAGTGCTGAATGCGTTCGCGCTACCCGGTGGATTTGTTTACGTGAATCGCGGGATCATCGAGCAGGCGGATAACGAGAGCCAATTGGCGGCGGTGATGGCGCATGAAACTTCGCATGTGGCGCTGAGGCATGGGACGAATCAGGCGAGCAAGGCGTATGGCGCGCAAATCGGATTGGGTTTGCTCGGAGCGCTTGTGGGAGGGAACGCGGTTGCGTCTATTGTGACGCAGATTTTCGGCAGCGTGGGCGTCCCGCTGGCTTTCCTGAAAATGTCGCGCGAGGATGAAACGCAGGCCGATGTGCTGGGCACGCAGATTCTCCACGACGCGGGGTATGATCCGCAGGCCATGGCGGATTTCTTCGAGAAGCTCGAGAAGCTCGCGCCGCAGCAGAGCGCGGAATTTCTGAGCGATCATCCGAACCCCGAGCATCGCATTGACCGCATCGAAGAAGAAATTGATCGCCTTGGCGGCGCGCCGCCTCATGCTGTTCACGATTCGCCGGAATTCGAGAGCATCAAGCGGTATGTGAAGTCGCTGCCGCCCGCGCCGAAAAGTCCTCAGGCTCGCTCGCAAGATGGCGCGCCCGAGCCGCCATCCACCGAGTACAAGGCGTACTCATCGCCGCGCGGGCAGGATGCATTTTCGGTGGTTTATCCTGACAACTGGACTCCGGTCGCGCAGGAGCAAGGAGTTTTGCTCGCACCGCAAGGAGGCGCGGTTGCAGGAGAAAAGAGCAGCGGCCTGGCTTGGGGCGTGATTGTGAGCTCTTTTGCGCCACAGTCGGCGAATAGCGCGAATGCGGATCTTCGGCAAGCAACGGATCAGCTCATCGCGCAGCTCGAAAAATCCAATGCAGCCATGAAGCTGAAGGAGCGCGGCGATTCCGAAACGCTAGGCGGGAGTCACGCCGCTTCGGTTCATCTGGAGAATGATTCGCCAGCCGGTGGGCGCGAATCCGATTGGCTAGTCGCGACGTTGCGTCCTGACGGAAAACTTTTCTATGTGCTTTGCGTTTCCCCTCAGAAAGATTACGGCGCGTACAGCAGCGCGTTCCGCGCCATTGTGCATTCCGTGAAATTCGAGGATTAGAAATTCGAAGCCAGCCGCTGACCGCAGCCTGGAGGCAATGCAGCGGCCGGCTTCATCGTGGACACACCACTAACTGCTCGCTAGAAGGTAATCCCCAAGCCAAATTCAATCGTACGCGGCGCGCCGAGTGCGTACACGCCGGTACCGAGGCCGACGCGGTCGGACGGGCAGTCGAAATCGCCGCCATTGTGGCGAACGGTCCCGTTGATGGAGCACGCGCTGCCGCTGAGCAACCCGCTCATCGGCGAAACGGTGGGATCAAAATTGGCGAAGTTGAAAACGTTATAGAACGACACGCTGGGCTTGATGATGAAACGCTCTTTAATTTTGGCATTCCACGCGAGGCTCACATCCATGGTGCGGAGCCAGGACATGTCCGCCTGTCCGGCGGGAGCGTCCAGGAGAGGAGCGCCGCCATTGCCCACGCCGCCGAGCGACTGGAGTTGCGAAAGCGTGAAGAGGCCGTTCTGAATGAGCACCTGTCCGGCGGGCGTGGGATTGTTGACGACCACAGAATTGAAGTGGTCAATGGCGGCGTTGAGGGAGGCGGCATTAATTCCGCGGTCGAATTGCCCAACGTGCGTTCCGGGCATGATATCGCCGGTAGTTCCGTCGCCGGTGAAATCGGTGCGGAAAATTTCGCCGGCACCGAGTCCCGAATTAGGAATTACGAGCGAATTGGGCAGCGGCGAATCGAAGTGCCCGATGGTGCTGAGCTGAAGGCCTCCCGGCAAAGTGAAATATCCGCCAAAGGAGAATTGATGAGTGCGGTCGAGGGAAGCAGGGCCGCTGAAAGCAAGCGGATTGCGATTGTCTATGGCTCCGAGGACGAAATCTTGATCGGTGCCGCCTGGCCCTGTTGGCGCCGCGCCTCCGGCATTCGTGAAGCGAGAGAGGGAGTAAGCAATTTGCAGGTTGACAGCGCGCACGCCTCGGAAGGGCTTCGTTCGCTGGCCTACGAGTTTTAGTTGCAGACCATCGTAGACGGAGCGGCCAATGGGTTCGAGGAATGGGAAGTTGCCTGCCGCGGGATTGATGCCGGGGAAAGCGCAGCTTACTCCGAGCGCAGTGTCGCACTGCTGAACGCCCAAATCAGTTGGAGAATCGAGCCCGTTGTTGGCATAGTCGGCCATGGTAGCGCCGGCTCCAATGGCGCAATCGATTCCTGCGCTGCCTGCGGGGCAACCGAATGACGCATTAGTGGTGGAAATAGCTGTTTGAGCTGCGGACATGTCGAAGAAGCGAACGTCGCCGGCATGATTCACGTCAATGCCGAGCAGCGAGCGCAGGCCGATGTTGCGCACAAAGTCGGCGCTCAGTATCAAACCGGGCGTGAATTGATGCTGGATGCCGACGTTCATCTGATAGGAACGCGGCGTCCGGTAATTCGGAGCAAAGAGTCCCAGCGGGACGGAGCTGCCCGAGCTGAGGAGCGTGGGCAGGAAAGAGGGATTTGCGCCCGGCGCGTTTACGCTGGCCTGATACTTCGCCTGAAAATCGGCCAGCGCCGCGGCGGATGCGCCCACCGATTCGCTGCAAAGATTGCTGGTGCCTTCCACATCGTCCACGGTGACGGACTGATTGGCGAACGGACCGCTCGGTCCGAAGGAGACAGGAGAAGCCACGCCAAAAGCGCAGGCCGCCGGGAATTGCAAAAATTGGCCAGTCTCGAGGCGCAGCGGGCGATCGAACAGAACGTTGTTGAATATGACGTTTTCGTAGTAGATGCCTGCGCCGGCGCGAACCACGGTGGTGCCGTGCCCGAGCACGTCCCAGGCCACGCCGAGTTGGGGGCCGAAATTGTCGTTGGCCTGCCGAACAGGATTGCCAAATCCGGGCAAAACGGAATTGATGGCTTGCGCGAATGCCGGATTGTTCACATCGCTATCTGTCCGACCGGTATCGCGGTCGTAGCGGAGGCCCAGGGTCAACGTAACGGTTGGTTTAATTTTCCAGTCATCGCCGATGTACAGGCCCAGGCGGTTGTCAGGGCCCAGACCTCCCGCGGGGAAGCCGAACGCACGATTTTCGGTGGAGAAACCCTGGCCATTGCCGACAATGGCGACTTCCAGCGGGTAACATAGCGGATCGCTTGCGCCGCCGGGGTTCGGATCAGGACCACATGCTCCGGCCGCTGCGTTCGCGTCAGCCAGGGCATCTTCGCCTCCAACAAGGCCGCTCTCAACCGTGGGATCAAGGCCGAAGAACTTTGCAAAGCCGCCGCCCTGAATGTGGTTAAAGTCCACGCCGTAACGGATCAAATGGCTTCCGTGAATCCAACTGCCGTCGTATTTGATCTGGTGGTCGCTTTGCGGAGTTTCCTGCGGGGCGAGCAGGTTGGGGCCGGTGGCGAGTTGAAAAATCTGCATACTCACCGGGAAGTCAGCGAAGGGCAGATTCGTCCCGCGAACGGCATCCCCGATATTGTTTTGGAATTTGAGATATGCGAAACGAATCGTGTGGGAGAAATGACCGGAGTTGAAGTCCGCTCCAACAACATGCTGGCGCGTTATGTCTTCATTTTTGTAAATCTGGTAGCTGACGGCGCCGAAAGCGGAGTCCACAAGATTCTTGAAATAGCTGAAGCGATAAAACATGTGGATGCCGTGGAAGCCGCTCCAATCGAGCCGGTCGGTAGTGTCGTTTTCGCTGAAGGGGAGCGGAGCGTTGCCGGAAAGATTGGTGAAAGGAGCCGCAACCGGAACGCCGGCGCTTTGGTGTTGCAAGATGCGCTCGCCGGAAAGATAGAAGAACAGGTTGTTTTTAATAATGGGGCCGCCGAGATCGCCGTCCATGTAATTGCGCTGATATTTCGTGGGAAATTGAGCCGGAGCAGGCAAAGCTGCGCCGAAGCGGCTGTCGCGGAAAAGGCCGTCGGCATCGCCGTGAAAACCATTGGTACCTGATTTGGTGGAGACGTTCACGGCGCCGGAAGAGGTGAGTTCCGTGGAGGGATCGAGAGTGGACTGCTCGGTCTGAAATTCGCGAATGGCCAGCGCGGGAATATCTTCCGTCGTGGTCCCGACAGTTTCGTCACTGACGTCTACGCCGTCCACTTCGATGCGCGCGGTGCGTCCAAAACGCCCGCCGAAAGAAATGGAGGAGAAGCCGACTTTCGTGGGATCGAAATTGCTGCCGTCCTGAATTTGCACGCCGGGTTCGAGCTGAGCGAGATCCAGGAAATTGCGTCCGTTGATGGGCAGATTCTGAATTTGCGTCGCGGTGAGAACGCCCTGAACGGTCGGTTGAACGGTGTTGATGCCGACTTGGCCCGATGTGACTTCGACCGTTGTTGCGGCCGCGCCGACTTTGAGTTTGATATTTCCCGAGGAGGTCTGGCCAACCTGCACCACGATGGTCGCTTGCGTGGAGTTAAAACCGGTGGCGGCGACGTTGACAATGTACGTGCCCGGGTTGAGGGCGCCGGAATTGTAATTTCCGCTTCCGGTGGTGTGCACGGTGAGGCTTTGACCGGTGTCTTTATTGGTGATCGTCACTGTTGCATTGGGCACGGCGGCGCCGGAAGGATCGGTCACCACACCGGTGATGCTGCCCGTCGAAATCGTGGTTTGTGCGGCTGCGACAAGTGCGAACGAAAAGCAGAGGAACGAAATGGTAAACAAAACGAAAGCGAAACGCTTAAAATTATTCCAGAAAGACATGTTTCCTCCAATGCGACTGAGTGCGGAAAATGCGTGTGCGAGGTCTGTTTGCGGGCAACAGCATGGCTCCGAGGACTCCTGCGGGGCTGGCAAGCCTTTACGGACTCGTTTCGGGCGGGCCTTCTGAGGCAAAAAAAGTAGGGCAAGAAGCGTGCCACGAAGCAGGAATAAAATGGGCGCGAATTAACCTGTGATTTACCAGCGCCTTGCTACGGGCTAGTACGGCGGCGTATTACCATATGCAGAACGCGCGGCATACGTGGATTCATAAAAAAGTATGTCAAAACATAATTGCCTACAAAGCACATTTGGGGACTGTTCTCAGGTCAATGTTCTACAGCTACTAGGTAAAATGCTTTGTACGGCAAGACAGTTGGGAATTTACTCGAAGCTTTCATCCAGACTGCTGCCGTAAATCGCAGGAACGCGCGCGCCCATGGCTCGAAGATAAGCCGCCAATTGCCCGCGGTGATGAATCGTATGCGAAAGAGCCATCTGCAGGTACATCACGCCGGGATAGTCGAACTTCCTGAAAAACGAAATCGGCTGCGCGAGATATTCGCCGCTGAGCTTGGAGGCCTTCTTGAAGTTGCCTTCGAATTGCTGTGTGTACCACGTGGCTGCATCTGAGCCTGTTTTGATTTCGTCGGGAAGGGAGGAGGAAGCTGCGGCATAGAATTCGCCTTGAAAAATCGAATCAAGAAACCACATCTCTGTGGCGATGGTGTGCCAGGCTAATTCAAGAGCGGTGCGCGATTTCGGATGAATTTTGTAATGAACTTTATCGTCGGGCAGCGCAGAGATGAGTTTTGCGGTGATGGCGGACTCCTGCTCCATGCGCGAGAGCAGATGCGCGGCGAGAACGGAAGCTTCTGCGGGAGTCATCGAATTCCAGTTCGTCTGCGATACAGATGAGCTTGCGAACGCCGCTGACGTCAGCAGCGCGCCTGCGTCATTCCGGTGAAAGTATATACCTGCATCTGAGGGCCAGCGCGCCCATAAGGCGCTGAGTTTCCGCAAGCGAACCGGAAGAGTTCCCTTTTGGGGGAGCACAACTCGAAAAGGATTCAAACATGCCCACAGCATCAAGCGAATGTTGACACAGCCAAGTTCGTCGCGTATGTTGCCCGCCAACACTGCATTCGAATTTGAACCGAAGGAGCTTATGGCAGGACGACGAAAAGGGCTAGCGAGTTCGATATTCGTGCTGATCATCATCGGCTCGATCGGTCTATTCAGTTTGTCTCGGCGGCCGCGTTTTCAAGCGTTCCATTCCGTTGACGTGCTACAGCTCTTGGCAGCGGGAATGTGTTACGGCGTCGCGCTGGCGGGAGTTTTCGAGTTGGCCCGAAGGCGGAGCGCGGAGTAAACGCGGATTCAGGCAGTCGGGACGACGTGGGCTTTTTCGCCGTGTGTGGCGGCTTGCTTCTGCGCGTTCTGATTTTGATTTGGCTTCCAGCGCAGGATGGGCCGGCGTGCGGCAGCAACTTCGTCGAGGCGCCCGACGCGCGTCGCGTGCGGAGCGGTCTTGACGACTTCCGGATTCGTTTCCGTTTCCGCGGCGATGGAGCGCATCGCCTCGATGAACAAATCACATTCCTCTTTTGATTCGGATTCCGTAGGTTCAATCATCAAAGCGCCGGGAACGATCAGCGGAAACGCCGTGGTGTACGGATGGAACCCGTAATCAATGAGGCGCTTGGCGATGTCCATCGTGTTGACGCCGTGCTTGCGCTGGCGCGCGTCGCTGAAAACCACTTCGTGCATGGACGGCAAGTTGTAAGGAAGATCGAAAATATCTTCGAGGTGCTTGCGGATATAGTTGGCGTTGAGCACGGCGTCTTCGGTCGCCTGGCGAATTCCCGGGCCATACGCGAGCGTGTACGCGAGAGCGCGAAGCAGGACGCCGAAATTTCCGCAGTAGGCGCGCACGCGTCCGATAGATTGCGGACGATTGTAATCGAGCGCGAACTTTCCATTTTTTTCCGTGACGACCGGAACGGGCAGGAATGGCTCGAGAATTTTCTTCACAGTCACAGGGCCGGCGCCCGGGCCGCCGCCGCCGTGGGGCGTTGAAAAAGTCTTGTGCAAGTTCAGGTGCATTACATCCACGCCGAAATCACCCGGGCGCGTGATGCCCGCGAGCGCGTTCATGTTCGCGCCGTCCATATAGAGCAGAGCGCCGCGTGAATGCAGGATTTCGGCGATTTCCGCGATATTTTCTTCGTACACGCCCAGCGTTGAGGGATTGGTGATCATCAGCGCGGCGACTTCGTCGGTGACAAACTCGCGAAAATGAGCGATATCAATCTGCCCGCGCTCGTTGGACTTGATGTTCTGCACTTCGTAACCTGCAATGATGACCGAAGCGGGATTCGTGCCGTGCGCTGAATCAGGAATGAGAACTTTTTTGCGCGGATTGCCTTTGCTTTCGAGATAAGCGTGAATGAGCAGCAGGCCAGTGAGTTCGCCCTGTGCGCCGGCGACGGGTTCGAGCGAGGCGGCATCCATGCCGGTGATTTCGAGCAGGCACTTCTGCAAATCATGAATGATGCGCAGGCAGCCTTGCGAAACTTCATCGGGCTGCAGAGGATGCTCGGTCGCAAGTCCTTCAAGGCGAGCGACAAATTCGTTGACGCGCGGATTGTATTTCATGGTGCAGGAACCGAGCGGATACATGCCAAGGTCAATCGCGTAATTCCATGTCGAGAGACGCGTGAAGTGGCGGATCACTTCGATTTCGCTGACTTCAGGAAAACCTTCGACTTGATCGCGGACGAACTCCGCGCCGAGCGCTTTTGCAGGATCGACTGACGGAACATCGAGCGGAGGCAATTCGATTCCGCGCTTGCCGGCGACGGACTTGTCGAAAATCAGGCCTTCGTTCTGGCTGACGTGACGGCCGGCTTTATTGATTCCGGTAGCTTCCATTTCTTCAGTGTTCCGCTGATTCAACCTGTTCTCCGTTTTCGTTAAATTAATTCGCGAGAATTTTCCGCAGTGCGCCTGCGAAGCGCTCGATTTCGGCGCGCGGCATCGTTTCCGTGATGCAGAGAAGCCCACGATTGGCCATGCCCGGGTAATATCTTTCGAGCGCGAGCGGGCCGATGATTTTTTCCGCGAGCAGTTTCTGGTTAATTTGGGCGACGGAGCGCGGAAAATCCAAAACAAACTCGTTGAAAGTCGCGCCTGAAAAGGGAAGCGTTACGCCCGGAATTTTCCTGAGCTGTTCCTGTGCGAAGCGAGCTTTCGATAGGTTTTGAGCCGCCAATTCGCGCAGGCCTTCTTTGCCGAGCAGGCAAAGATGTATCGTCACCACGAGTGCGTAAAGCGCCTCGTTGGTGCAAATGTTGGAAGTGGCTTTTTCTCGCCGGATATGCTGTTCGCGAGTGGCGAGCGTCAGGCAAAATCCGCGGCGGCCTTCCGCGTCGAGGGCTTCCCCGGCGAGGCGGCCCGGCATTTGGCGCACGAATTTTTCGCGCGCGGCGATGACGCCGACAAACGGCCCTCCGTAGCTGGGAGGAACGCCAAAACTCTGCGCTTCGAGGGCAACGATATCGGCTTCCTCAGGCGGTTTTACAATTCCCAGAGATACGGGCTCGGTGACGCAATCAATGAGCAAGGCGCCAGCGGCGTGAGCGCGTTCAGCGATAGGCGCGAGATTTTCCAGCACGCCGAAGAAATTGGGCGACTGGACGACGACGGCAGCGGCTTCATTCAATGAGTTATCGCGTAACGCATTCAGATCCGCCTGGCCTGAAGCGGTGAAACCGAATTCTTCGACCACGAGCCCAAGATGCTTCGCGTAAGTCGCCAGTACCTGGCGATATTCGGGATGAACAGCATTCGCAACGAGGACGCGATGACGACGCGTAAGGCGCTCGGCCATCAGAACGGCTTCGGTGAGCGCCGTCGAGCCGTCGTACATGGACGCGTTGGCGACCTCTTGGCCGGTGAGCTGCGCCATCAGAGTTTGAAATTCGAAGATGGCTTGCAAGGTCCCCTGCGAAATTTCAGCCTGATACGGCGTGTAAGATGTGAGGAATTCCCCGCGCTGCACGAGCGCGTCAGTGACAACAGATTTTACGTGCTGATAGACTCCGGCGCCGAGAAACGAAGTGAAGCCGCGCGAATTTTCCGCGGCGCGAGCTTTGAAGTAATCAATGATCTCCATTTCGGAGAGCGGCCCGGGCAAATTGAGAGGTTTATTCAGCCGGTATTTTGCGGGAATAGTTTCGAAGAGCTTTTCAATGGACTTTGCACCGATGGCATCGAGCATTTCGTGGCGCTCGGATTGGCTTTTGGGGAGATAACGCATCAGGCGGTCTGTTCCTTCTCCTTTTCGGCGACGTATTCCGTGTAGGCCTTCGAGTCCATCAATTTGGATGCTTCGCTCGCATTTTCGACTTTGATTTTCGCGAGCCACGCGGAGCGGTGCGGATCCTGATTGATTTTTTCCGGCGCTGTGGAGAGGTCGGAATTCACTTCGGTAATCTCGCCGGTCACGGGACTGAAAACTTCGCTGACCGCTTTTACGGATTCAACCGTGCCGAGCACGTCGCCCGCTTTCACTTTCGCGCCGACTTTGGGCAGTTCGACGAAAACCACATCGCCGAGCGCATGCTGCGCGTAGTCGGTGATGCCGATGGTTCCGACGGAGCCGGAAATCTGCAGCCATTCGTGATCTTTTGTGTAACGAAAATCCGCTGGATACATTTTTGCTCCTCGTTATTTTGCGCGTTTGTAGAACGGCACGCTGACGATTTTCGCGGGCGCCGTTTGCGAACGCACTTCGATGCCGATCTTTGTGCCGGGCTTGTTCACAGCGGGAGGCACGTAAGCGAATCCAATGTTCTTTTTCAGGAATGGCGCAGGGCCACCGCTGGTCACCGTGCCGATGGCTCGTTCGCCATCGAGCACCGCGTAGCCGTCGCGCGCAATGAGGCGCGATTCCATTTGGAAGCCGGCGAGAGTTCGCGTGATGCCGGCGGCTTTTTGCTTGACCAGCACGTCGCGACCGAGGAAATCGCCTTTCTCGACCTTGCATATCCAGCCGAGATTCGCTTCCCACGGAGTGGTCGTTTCGTCAATTTCGTGGCCGTAGAGCGCCATGCCGGCTTCGAGACGCAGTGTGTTGCGCGCGCCGAGGCCGCAGGCCATCACGCCCAGATCCTGGCCGGAATCCATCAGCGCGTCCCAAAGTTTTTCCGCGAATTCCGGCGCAAAGTAAATTTCGAATCCGTCTTCGCCGGTGTATCCGGTGCGCGCGATGATGCAATGAACGGCCTCGACATCGCCACGCGTGAACCAGTAATACTTGATCGGCTCGAGCGGAGTTTCCGTGAGGCGCTGAAGAAGGTCGAGCGCACGCGGTCCCTGAATGGCGATTTGCGCGTACCGTCCGCCGGCATTCTCTACCGTGGCGCCAAATTTGTTGTGCTCGACGATATGCGCATAATCGCGATCCTGATTGCTGGCATTCACGCAGAGAAAATAATGCGTGTCGGAAAATTTGTGGACGAGCAAATCGTCAACGAACGTGCCCTTCGGAGTCATCAGGCCCGAATAGTGCGCCTGGCCCACCGCAAGTTTCGAAGCATCGTTGCAAGAAACGTGCTGGACGAGCGCGAGCGCCTGCGGGCCTTTGATTTCGATTTCGCCCATGTGGCTGACGTCGAAAAGTCCGACGCGCGTCCGCACCGCTTCATGCTCGGCGAGAATGCCGGAGTATTCCACGGGCATGTCCCACCCGCCGAAATCCACCATCTTGGCGCTCATGCGCCGATGCTTGGAATTCAGGGCAGTCTTGCGGAGTTCAGCTTTTGCGGGAGTGCTCACTTAAAAGATGGCTCGCTCAATTGAAATCGCATTTACAACAATGGTTTCGCTGCTGGCGCAAAGTGTGAAACTAACATGCGCGTGCGCGAGTGTCAATGAAACGCGCTGCGCCTTGGCTGAGAAGGCCAGGCGTGGTCTAATGTGGAAACTGCAGCGCGGGATTTTCGCACGATCAATTTGTCGCGATTTCGAAGCAGCATCCAGGCTCTCGCTTTTGACATGGAGCCGCCTCGTCGCAATAGGGTCATATCAGCAGGACGCATCCGAGTTGCAAGCCGCCGCGCAACAGGCCGAAGCAGCGTAGCTCGCGCCTGCCCTGAACGAAGTGAATCGGTCCCATTCGTGCGTTTTGCGAACTGACGTGAGTCATTTCGCTTGTAGAAATAATCGCTCTCGCGTGTAACTTCTTTCCATAATATTCGTATGATTCGAAGTACGATTTCAATTCAGAACGTCTGCGCCGGTTTGCGGCGCTGAAACAAGGAGTGCGCGTGATTGAGGCGCGGGGATTAAGCAAGTCCTTCAAAGACAAAAAGCGCGGCGCCATCCGCGCCGTGGACCACGTAAGTTTTGAGTGCCGCCCGGGCGAAATCTACGGCCTGCTCGGCGCAAACGGCGCCGGAAAAACCACCACCTTGCGGATGCTCGCCACGATTCTCGCGCCCACGTCCGGCACCGCCATTGTCGCCGGCTATGACATCGCGCGCGAACCGCAAAAGGTCCGCGCCAATATCGGATTCCTTTCCACTGCCACCGCTCTTTACGACCGCCTCACCGCCTTTGAAACGGTCGAATACTTCGGCCAGCTTTACGGTCTTGACGCCGCCACAATTCGCCAACGCGCCGATGAACTGTTTACCGCGCTCGATATGCAGGAATTTCGCGACCGCCGCTGCGGCAAGCTCTCCACCGGCATGAAGCAGAAAGTTTCCATCGCCCGCACGCTCATTCACAATCCCTCCGTGATGATTTTCGACGAGCCCACCAGCGGCCTCGACGTCATGACCGCCCGCTCCATCATCGATTTCATCCGCCAGTGCCGCGAACGCGGCAAAACCGTAATCTTTTCCACCCACGTGATGCCCGAAGCCGAAAAACTCTGCGACCGCATCGGCATCATTCACGGCGGAAAACTCCGCGCTGAGGGAACTCTCGAAGAGATGCGCAATCATTTTCACAAGGAAAGTCTCGAAGACGTATTCGTCGAAGTTTCCGGAGACGGCCGATGAGCCTGCACAATGCGCTGATTGTCTACCGCAAAGAACTCCGCGACATGTTGCGCGATAAACGCACCATCCGCTCCATGATCATCATGCCCCTGGTGGCCTTCCCGCTTTTGTTTCTGGGCATCGGCTACGTCACCGCCGAATTTTCCGGTGAAGCCAAAACGGAAATCGCTCCGGTGATGATTCACGATGGCGGCGATTCGCCCAACGTAATTGCCGCTCTTCAAAAACTCCCCGGCATTCGCGTCCTCCCCTACGCGCAAGACGCCGTTCAGCAAGTCACCGACAAGAAAATTCGCGCCGTTATCGAAATTCCCCCCGGTTTCGACGCGGCCATCCGCGCCGGTTATCCGGAAAAGGTCGTCATCGATTATTTTGAGAACAATGACAAATCCGAAGAAGCGGAAAGCAAACTGGAAAAGTTCTTTGACAAATATCGCCAGCAAATCCTTCGCAATGCCCTAACGGCGCGCGGATTGCCTCCCGGCTTGGTAGATCCATTTACTGTTGACTCGAAAAACGTCGCCTCCGCCTCGCAGGTCGGTGCCGCTCTGTTCGGCGGATTAATTCCTTACCTCATCATAATTTTTTCGTTTACCGGTGCCACCTATCCTGCCATGGATCTCACCGCCGGCGAAAAAGAACGCGGCACCATGGAAACAATTCTCTCCAGCCCCATTTCGCGCACCGACGTCGTGTTTGGGAAATTTTTCACCGTCGTCACAGCTTCCGTGGTCACCGCGATACTCGCGCTGATTTCGCTCGGCGCTTCCTTCGCTTGGGCCAAACCCAAATTGTTGGCCGCCGCCCATGCCACATTCCAAATGTCGATCGAACCCAGCACAGTCGCGGTGGTAGCGGTCATGCTTCTTCCACTCGCCGTGCTCTTTGCCTCCGCGCTGCTGGCCATCTCGCTCCTCGCCAAAAGCTTTCGCGAAGCCCAAACCTACGTCGGCCCCATGAGCTTTGTCGTAATCGCCCCCGCCATCATCGGCCTTCTCCCCGGAGTCGAACTGAACTGGAAAACAGCGCTCATTCCCATCCTCAACACCAGCCTGGTCAGCAAGGAAATCATGGCCGGCTCTTACCCTTGGATTTTCATAGCCGCCATCTTTGGAATGACCTGCGTCTACGCCGGCATCGCCATCTTCTGGGCCGTGCGCATGTTCAATCGCGAAGACGTCCTCTTCCGTGCCTAGCCCAGACACAAATCCCTCGCGGTCTGAAAGGCCCCAACGCCAGCTGCTGCATGCTGGATTCGGCTATGCCGCCGCGGTTTTTCGAGGGCCGCAGCCGCCGCAGCAGGGAGTCTTCAGCTAGGCCACCGTTGTTTTTTAGGGCTGAGCCTGTCTGCGACACGGCGGCTGCGGCTAGAGCACTGTGGTTCTTAGGGGGTCGGAGCTTCAGCTCCGACATTAAGAAGCCTTGTTCCAGTGGGCTTTAGCCCCTGAAGCTAGCATTACCCACGAACGCGGTGAATCATCCAGCTCACCCATCCAAAAACCTGCACCTTGCGTATCTTCTGCGAAGCGCAGCGTGCTCCCTGCGCCCCAATAACTCCATGCTAGAATCGCTGCGATATGCCTGACGCGCCGCTCATTGACGTCCGCGAACTCTCCAAGGATTTCCGCACCTTCAAGCGCCGCGAAGGCGTTTGGGGCTCCATCCAAAATTTATTTCTTCGCGAATACTTGACCGTCAAAGCCGTCGACCGCGTCACCTTCTCGATCGACCGCGGCGAAATGGTCGGCTACATCGGCCCCAACGGCGCCGGCAAATCCACCAGCATCAAGATGCTCACCGGAATCCTCGTGCCCAGCTCCGGCGAAGCCCGCGTCAACGGTTTTCTCCCTTACAAACAGCGCCGCCAATACGTCAAAACCATCGGTGTCGTCTTCGGCCAGCGCACCCAGCTCTGGTGGGATATCGCCGTCGTTGAATCTTTCAAGCTCTTGCGCCGTATTTACGAAGTGCCCGAGCGCGATTTCCGCGAGCGCATGGAAAAATTTAATCAGATTCTCGGAATCCAGGATTATCTCTCCACACCCGTGCGCAAGCTGTCTCTCGGCGAACGCATGCGCTGCGATCTTGCCGCCGCGCTTCTGCACAATCCGCCGTTGCTTTTTCTTGACGAGCCCACCATTGGCCTCGACGTCGTCGCCAAAGACCAGATTCGCAAATTCCTCCGCGCCATCAATCGCGAATTTCAAACCACCGTGCTGCTCACCACCCACGATCTCGACGATATTGAAGAACTTTGCCGTCGCATCATGATCATTGACCATGGCCGCCTCCTCTATGACGGCCCGCTCGATCTGCTCAAGCAGAAATTGCTCCGCACCAAACAGATCAAGTTCGCCGTGAAGGATTCCGGCCAGTTGGCCCGCGTGCAATCCTTTGCCCGGGATGGCCTTGAGCTCGAGCAGGTCGACCAGCTCACCTATCGCATTCGTTTCGACCGCACCCGCGTCGCAACGGCCGACTTGATTCGCCAGATTCTGAATACCGTCGAAGTTCGCGACTTGCTCATCGAAGACGAGCCCATCGAAGAAGTCGTGAAGCGCATCTACGCCGGCCAAGCGTTGCAGGAAGTCGCCATTTAGCAAAATGCAGAAAAATGCTGCGCATCGCTAGTGCGCACCTTACCGCGGTTTTGTTGCTTGGTTTTTAGGGGGTCGGAGCTTCAGCTCCGACATTGCGCCGACAAGTCCAACAGCGCTTTAGCCCCTGAAGCTACGCGCTTCTGGATCATCGGGGCACGGCTTCTTACCCTGAGTATTTTCTGCGACGGGTTGGCGCGACATGAAGGTCGGCAATAAATCTGGGATTTTGAGGGTGTGCGGCAACGAGAGGTTTTGTAAGGGCAGGGCTTCAGCCGTGCCGTAAGCTGTCAGCCTCAGTGCGGCTTGTAGACCTGGGCTTCAGCCCAGGGCGCGAAGCGCCGCTGAGGTTCCGTCTTCGAGTATTTCAGCAGCCATTTAGGAGATTCATCTGTCAAAGAGAATTTTTAGGGGGTCAGAGCTTTAGCTCCGACATTAAGCCGGAAACTTCAACGGGGCTTAAGCCCCTGAAGCGTCGGACTTCTGCATCGAGTCCGAAACTACCTGGGAGATTTCACTGAAAAAGACAAAGCAAGCCTTGCCAAAAAAAACATTCCATATGACGCCCGCGCAATTCCGTAAGCATGGCAAAGCCGTGGTGGACTGGATTGCCGATTACTACGAGCGCGTCGAATCCTTTCCAGTGATGTCCCAAGTCAAGCCCGGCGAAATACGCTCATCCTTGCCGCAAACGGCGCCACGAAAAGGCGAAAAATTCCCCGCCATCCTGCGCGACGTCGAGAAACTAATCCTCCCCGGCATCACCCACTGGCAGTCGCCCAATTTCTTTGCATTTTTTCCCGCGAACACTTCCTTCCCATCCATCATGGGCGAAATGCTCTCCGCAGGCCTCGGAGTGCAGGGAATGCTCTGGGCCACCAGTCCCGCATGCACCGAACTCGAAACTCACGTGCTCGATTGGCTCGTCGAAATGCTCGCTCTCCCGAAAACTTTTCTCTCCGGCGGCAAAGGCGGCGGCGTGATTCAAGACACCGCCTCGAGCTCCTCGCTCTGCGCCCTCCTCGCCGCCCGCGAACGCGCCACGAATTTTCACTCCAACGAGCGCGGATGCACTGGCAAACTCGTCGCCTACGCCTCTACGCAAGCGCATTCCTCCATCGAAAAAGCCGCCAAGATCGCCGGCATCGGCCGTGCCAACCTGCGCCTCATCGACGTGGACGACAAATTCGCCATGCGCCCCGACGCGCTCGAATCCCAAATCCGCCGCGATCGCGAAGCCGGCCGCCTTCCTTTTTTTGTTTGCGCCACAATTGGCACAACTTCCTCGAACGCCATGGACCCGCTTGCCCCCATCGCCAAAATCTGCCGCCAAAACAAGTTGTGGCTGCACGTTGACGCCGCCATGTCCGGCACCGCCGCCGTTTGCCCCGAATTTCGCTGGATTCACAATGGACTCGAACTCGCCGACAGCTACTGCTTCAATCCCCACAAATGGCTGTTCACCAATTTCGATTGCGACTGTTTTTACATCACCAACCGCAACGAATTGATTCACGCCATGAGCATTCTTCCCGAGTACCTACGCAACAAAGCCACGGAGTCCGGCGCCGTGATTGATTACCGTGACTGGCACATCCCTATGGGCCGCCGCTTTCGCGCTCTGAAGCTGTGGTTCGTCATTCGCCACTATGGAATCGAAGGCCTGCAGTTTCACGTTCGACGCCACATCGAACTCGCCCAGCAGTTCGCTTCTTGGGTGCAAGCCGACAAAAATTTCGAGCTGGCCGCCCCCGCCCCCCTGAATCTCGTCTGTTTCCGTCATCGCAGCGGCGACGAAACCAATCAGCGCATTCTCGACAACCTGAATCGGAGCGGCAAACTCTACCTAACCCACACCAAACTCGCCGGCAAACTTACCCTCCGCATGTCTATCGGCCAGACCAACACCGAATTGCGCCACGTCAAGCGCGCTTGGGAACGCATCCGTGCAGCAATTTAGTCCCGATCAGATTTTGGCCCCGATTTCCGTCAAAGTTGCCGTGGAGCTCAGGATTGTTCTTGATTTTTCGTCACCTCTCCGGTATACAGGAGCTTCGGCTGGAACGTCAGCCGGGCAGTATCGTGCGAGGGAATGTGAGCCGCCTTCTTGGCGGCTTTCGTCATTTATGGAGGTCAAAAGGGCCACATTTGGCCCTTTTGGAATGAGCCAGCGAGACACGAATTTTACCGGGCTCAGCTGTTGCGCGGCATAGATCAGTGAGCAAAAAAAGCGCGGAACGAAAATGGTAACGTTTCGTAACCACAGCTCCGCAAATCATACGGAAGAAGCGACTTAGGTGATCGAAATCGCCGAAAATTCTAATCGGTACACAAAACCACAGTCCGAAAGAGTCAAGTAATTGAAAACGCAGAACATAAAAATTTCTAATCGAGACAGAAATCGCGTTTTTTCGATTAACGGAAATTTGAAGAAAAGTCCCTCTCAAGGGAGCCAAGTTGAAGACTCGCAGAAGCCATTTTAGAGAAAGGATGGTCGGAGCTTACGTTGGCCGGCAACTGGACGCTCAGCCGCATTCAGGTCCACATTTATAGACTATGACTGTCCGCTCACACTTTTCGACAGGAGTTTTGGTGGAATCCTAGTGGCCAGCCGCATCCAATCCGCCCTCGCCCAGCACGCCGAATTCTCCCGCATCGGCTTCGTCAACATCCTCGCCTTCCGCCTGCGCTACTTCACCGGCATCATCACTTATTTTTTGAACGTCACCGTCTACTACTTCAT
>DASUAV010000026.1:0-9771 GCA_035763605.1 Candidatus Acidiferrales bacterium | reverse complement strand
GGAAAATTATCGCGTCGCAAGAAGAGGAAGCTGTGAAGGTGCAGTAGGCGAGCCGCTCGCGAAATTTCGAGAACAATTTGGAGATCAAGAGAGAAAGCCCGCGGATACATTTATCCGCGGGCATTGTTTTCATTTGCACCCGACACACGCGTGCGCGAACCGCTGATGCTTAGTTCAGCAGTTCGACGCGGCGTGCCACGAACTCCTGCTGATTGGTTTGCTGGTTCACCAAAATAAATCCAACCACGCGCAAATTGAACGGCCCGGTGCCGGAAAGCGCGGAGAGGCCGCTCAGATTCACGTAATTGGTGAACTGCGTTGAAACAACTGTGAACGGCTGCGGCAGGAGAATGCCGGCCAGATAATTATCGTTGATCTGGAACGTGCCGTCGTTGCCGCTCTGAATTTGCGTGCTGCCGGGAACCCAACTTCCCTCCTGTCCCTGGCGTTCAAGAACCACGCGATGAACGGTGAGCGTTTGCGAACTTCCCGAACCGCTCAGGCTCCCGCCGAGCGCAATACGCTGACCCGGAGCGAGAGTCGTGTTGTTGAAAAGAAGCGTGGTGAGCGGATTGCGGAAGTCCGCGATGAAATATTTTTCCGAACCGTCGAGAGCGAAATTATCAATGGCTCCGAGTGGCGCGACGGCTTCCAGGTCTGGCAATTCGCTGCGAACGTACAGTTGCAGTTGCGTCGCGGGATTCGGCGTGGACGGGCTGACGAAAGTGGCAAGCCCGCCGAGGAAGAAGTGATCCTGGGAAATAACTTCGACTTCGTCGGCATCAATGTGATGAGTAACGCGGTCCAGTTTTCCAGAGACTTCCACAATGGAATTCGTGGTGAGCGCGCTGAACGAGCCGCCATCGTCCCAATGGGTTTGATTGTTGGTGGTCACGGTCCACGAGCGGCCTTTCGGACCATTGATGGCGAATGAAGACGTGGACGTGTCCACGTTGGTGACGCCGCCGCGGAAGTCATCGATTTCCGCTTCGGAGTCCTCGGCAGTGAGCGCGCGGACATCGAACGTCGGCGTGACGGTGCCGGTGACTTGCCCGTTCTGCGTCTGGATGGTCTGGCGAAGATCGAGATCAATCAGCAAGCCAACAAGATCGTCCGCGTCCACAACGAGCGAGTTTTTCAATGGAACGCTCACGTTGAATGTGCCGGGCGTACCGTTCATGCTGTTGAGCACGGGCGGCGTTTGCGTCGTGTCGAGAAAACCGATCGCCGGAGTAGAGCCCGTAATGGTGACGCTGTCGTACGTCCCCGGCGGTACCGGCTGCAAGTCGAGTAAGTCGTGAAGCCCGCTGAAACGCGCGAAATCAATCGTGACGGCATTCTGCAAAACGGGCAGAGAGCCGCCGGAATTGTTCACAGTGATTCCGGTAATCATCACTTGAAACGAAACGACGCTGGGAAACGTGGGCTGAGCGTCGGTTCCGAGCGTGAAAACGTTGCCCATTTGCTGGACATTCTGATTCATGGAATTTCCCGCGCAACCAGCGACAGCAATCAGCAGCAAAGCAGAAACAATTGCAGAAAACAGCTTTCGAATTCGCATCCTCTTCTCCTGTTCCACCCCAGAACGGACGAAGAAAACAAAACCCACTGCGAGGCTGGCGAACAACGTTGGCGAACAACGGAAATGCGCGTTGCTTCGGAGCACCACCCTGCTCCGGAATCAAACACAGGATGCGGGAAAAAGTTGCGGTACACTTGCGGGTAGATTCAGGCGATGCAGCATAGCATGATGGACTCAGCATCAGAATTACTATAGGCGATATCTGGGCGCGAAGTGGTTCGCTCAACTCATTTCCGAGGGGAAGGAGCAAGCGAGGTGAATATGCGATTGCGCAGAAGCGGAAGTTTGCTGCTCATGGGGCTTTTTTCGATCGCGCTGATTTTCGGATGCGCGACCAAACCGAATGACGCGCAACTGGCGACGAATTTGAAGGCGCAGATGTTTTCCGATCCGCAGACCAATGGCGCGAATTTGCAAGTGGCGGTGAACGATGGCGTGGCGACACTTTCCGGCAGCGTGCCGAGCGACGCGGCGCGGCTGGAGGCGTACAAAATTGCGGCGAACACTCCGGGAGTGACCAAAGTGAACGATCAGATGACCGTTCAGGTACCACAGCAAACGGCGCAAGCGAATCCGCCGAGCGCGCCGGATGAAGCGACAGGTCCCGCGGAAACGCAGCCGCCTGCAAAAGCGAAATCCGCTCGCGAAACCAGAGCGGAGCGAACACGCCGACTGCGTGCGGAGCGCGCGGAGCGATTGAAGGCCGAACGTTCGAAGAAAGAGCGCGCACAGCAGCGGGCACAAGCAGATTCCGCGAATGAATCCGCGGCGAGCCAGCCGCCTGCCGCTACCGCCGCGCCGCCGCCTGCGAATCCGCCGGATTCATCAGCGCAGAGCGCACAAGGGGATCAAGCGCAACCGCAAGCGGCACCACCACCCGCGCCGCAGCCAGTGGATGCGGTGTTCCCGGAAGGCACCACCGTCGAGATACAAACGATTGATCCGATTGATTCGAAAACCGCTCAGGCAGGAGACGAATTTCAAGCAACACTGGCTCAGCCGCTGACGTGGAACAGCCGCGTCATTGCTCCTGCGGGCACGAACGTGTATTTGCGGCTGGTGCAGGCGCAAACGTCGGGACAATACAAAGGGCAGAGCGAATTGCAGTTGGAGCTGGCGCGGCTTGAACTTCAAGGCGCACAGTACCAGGTGCATTCGAGCACCTACACGGTTGCGGGAGGCTCGCGCGGCAAGGATACCGCGAAGACTGTCGGCGGCGGCGCGATTGTCGGCGCGATCATCGGCGCAATCGCTGGCGGAGGCAAAGGCGCGGTCATAGGCGGCGCTGCGGGCGCGGGCGCTGGCGGCGTCTATCAGGGCGTGACCAAAGCCAAGCAGGTGCGCATTCCGGCGGAGACGAAGCTCGATTTCAAGCTGGATAAGGCCCTCAAGATTCCCGTGGCTCCGGACAACGGCGCACAGTAAATCAGTTTTCAATACAATTTCTGAATAAGTTTGAGGTTGAAAATTGTAGCGATTTTCCGGCCTTTTGACGGCTTCGCTGCGACTTGCCTGTGGTTCTGCATTCCCTTACGATGGCATCCTGAACTTCGCGCTAATTTTATGCTCGGTAAAACAATTCTCCATTATCGAATCATCGAAAAGCTCGGCAGCGGCGGCATGGGCGAAGTGTACCGGGCCGAAGACACGCGCTTGGGCCGCATGGTCGCGCTGAAATTCCTCTCCGAGGACTTGCGACAGGATCCGCTGGCGCTCGACCGTTTCCACCGCGAAGCTCGCTCCATCTCGGGACTGAATCATCCGGGAATTTGCGTGCTCCACGATATTGGCGAACAGGACGGTCAGCGATTTTTGGTCATGGAGCTGCTCGAAGGTCAAACGTTGCGCGACCGCATTGCCGGCCGTCCGTTGCCGAATGACATTCTGCTGGAGCTCGCGATTCAGATTGCCGATGCGCTCGATGCGGCACACTCCGGCGGAATCATTCATCGCGATTTGAAGACCACGAATATTTTTATCACGTCGCGCGGGCAGGCCAAACTTTTGGATTTTGGACTCGCCAAACAGGGCAGCGGGCGCACGGTGGGCGTGGGCTCGGGACTTGCTTCCTCAGACGTCACGTCCGACAACCTGATGACTTCTCCCGGCTCGACGCTCGGAACCGTGGCTTACATGTCTCCCGAGCAGGCGCGCGGCGAACAGCTCGATGGGCGCTCCGATCTCTTCAGCTTCGGCGCCATTTTGTACGAAATGGCCACGGGCCAGCCGCCGTTTCCGGGCGGCACAACCGCAGTCGTCTTTGACGGGATTTTGAATCGCATGCCGACTGCGCCCTCCGAGCTGAATCCCAATCTGCCGCCGAAGCTCGAAGAGATTATCGCGAAGGCGCTCGAAAAAGATCGCGACCTGCGCTATCAAACCGCCGCGGAAATGCGCGCGGATTTGAAGCGGCTGAAGCGAGACAGCGATTCTTCGCGAATCGCGATGCCCGCCGCTTCGCAGCAAATTGGCGCAGTCACCAGCACGGCTCCGACGCCTTCCGCTGCTGCTCGCACAAGCGGCTTCACTCGTAAATCTTCTGTGCACGTATCCGTATCTTCCGCGCAAATGTCGGCACACAAAGAGGAAACGAAGCGCGGCATACTCTGGCGGATTTTCCGAGACCCACGAACTTATTGGATCCGTGTAGTTGTCGCGCTGGTGCTCATTGCTCTGGCCATCGCGGGACATTATTGGGAGCGCGCCCATTCGTCACGAAACCCATCATCATTCCAGCAGATGAGCATTTCGCAACTGACCAGCTCCGGTGATGTTGGACCCGTGGCGATTTCCCCCGACGGCAAGTGGCTTGCGTACGTGGTGAATCAAAAGCAGGAGTCCGTCTGGGTGCGCCAACTGGCCACAGGCAGCACCGTGCAGGTGATTCCGCCGGCGGACACGAGCTATGGCGACGGCGCGCTCACGTTCTCTCCGGACGGGAACTACCTTTATTGCGTTGCTCAACCAAAAGGAGGCGGGCACATTCTGGAAGAAGTGCCCTCGCTAGGCGGCGCGCCGCGCACGATTTTGACGGATGTGTATAGCAACATCAGCTTCTCGCCCGATGGCAATCAATTCACTTTCATTCGCTTTTCAAAAGAGGCTACCTCGTCTCTTATGATTGCTAACGCGGACGGCTCAAATGTTCGTGTGGTCTCCACGGTGCACGATCCGGCTACATTTGGAGCCTCCAGCACTAACGGCGGCGGTCCGGCTTGGTCTCCGGACGGGAAACGCATCGCCGTTAGCTTCTTGCCAGGGCTTTTTGAGCATGCGGTTGCGGAAACTGTGGATGTTTCCGACGGCAAGCGAACACGTCTCGGTAATGATGAATGGGATTCGCTGCGGCAAATGGTGTGGCTCCCCGACGGCTCGGGCATCCTGACCACAGGAAGCAGAAAAGATGATCCGGCTGGATTCGCCTCGCAAGTGCTGGAGATCAGCTATCCCGATGGAGCGCAGCACAAAATCACCAACGACCTCAACTTTTATGCGGGTACCAGCATAACCAGCGACGCTTCGAAGCTCGTTACCATTCAAGCTGCGTTCCCTTCCCATCTGTGGCTGATGCCCGGAGGCATCGATAAGCTTAAGACGGCTTCACCACGTGACATTTCGCAGGAGACAGAACGCGCGCAAGGCTTTTTTGGGACTACGTGGACGCCGAAAGGGGACGTGATTTTTGGATACGCTTCTTCGGGACAGACGGGGCTGGCAAAAATTTCCGCATCGAATGGTGATTCGCAGGATTTGAACACAGGAACCGATCTCGCCGCTGGGCCATCCGCGTGCGGATCCGCTGGATTCTTCGTTTTCATGACGCGGAAGGCCTTGATGCGCGCTGACAACGACGGCGGAAATGTAAAGCAGCTTACGCCAGAGCCTGTGCAGTATCCGGTGTGCTCGCCGGATGGGAAGACCGTCTTTTACGATCACCTCGAAAACGGCCGAACTCATCTTTGGCGCATCGGAACGGACGGCCAGGGCGCCAAGCAACTCAGTGAGAAGACCTATACCGAACCAGCCGTTTCGCCGGATGGAAAGCGCGTCGCCGTCTGGGATTTCGCGGACACGCCAAAAGTGCAGCTCGTGATTCTCGATGCCGCAACGGGCGTAGTCCAGCAAACCTACGAACCGGCGATCCATTCGCTCACGCTAAACGAAGGACAGAACCGCCTCGCCTGGGCGCCGGACGGGCGCGGGCTCATTTTCGTGGTTGAAAACTCGATCTCGAACGTCTCGAATCTCTGGGAACAGCCGGTGGGCGCACCGGGCAGCAAGCAGGAACCGCTGAAACAGCTCACGAATTTCATTTCTCTTCAGATCTTCTCGTTTGCGTTCTCTCCCGACGGCAAACAGCTCATCGTCTCGCGTGGCCATTACACGACCGATGCCGTGATGCTCTCCCACTTCCATTAGTGATTCGGAATCACCAGCAACTTAAAACTCCCCGCAATCATCGGCCCTCGCCGAAAACGCCGCTGCCTCTCCGTCGCATTTGGCGGCAGCGGAGGCGGCGGGCCAAACTTCGCCGTCACCGTATATAGCGTGTGCGTGGACGTGTCGCACTCCATCGTCCGCGCGCCCTGCTCCGTTTTCACGTTCCCCAGCACGCTGAACTTATCCGGCGAATCCTCGTGCACAATCGTAATGTCGCCTTCGCCTTCCGACGCGAACGCCAGCTTCTTTCCGGCATCAAAACGCACCGCATCGTTGCCTCGTCCGCCAATCGGAAGCGTCGCCACCACTTTTCCCGCGTCAGGATTGAACACCGCCATCACGCCCCCGCCATTCTCGCCGCCTCCATGGCAGCCAATAAAAATCCGCCGCGTCTCCGTATCCATCGCCACGCCCGACGGTCCCTCGCAGGGTGCCAGCGGCCATTGATTCACCACCTTCAACGTATGCGTGTCAATGTCCACCAGCACGCTGAGATCTTCCATCACGTTGTAGAGGTGCCCTTTGCCGTCCGCCGCAGCCGACTCCGCCGCGCCGGGAATATCAATCACGCCGGCCACTTCTCCCGTCGCCGCATCCACAGCCACATCCTTTTTCCCGTGCGTTAAGCCAAACACGCGATCCGACGCGGGATCGTAAACAATTCCATCCGAGCCGCCAATCGGCAGCACAATCTGCTTGATAATCGCCAGCGTCTTCGGCTCGAACTCCGTAAAGCTGCTCACGCCTTGCTTCCCTTCGCTGTTGCCGGAATTGCTGGTGAACCCGTGCCCGTCCTTCCGCGAAATCACCACGCCATGGCTGCGCGGCGTCGGCGACAGCTTGCCGACGATCTGATTCGTATCCGTCGAAATCACCAGAATCTCGTCGCTGTGCGAAACGAACAGATGATGGTTGGCCTGGTCAATTCCCAAATAATCCCAGAAACCCTCGTCCGGCAGCGGCACAGTCGTGGCCACGTGATAGCCCGCCACGTTGTCGGACATCTGCGGCACCGGCGGAGTCGCCGCCCCCTGCTGCTGCGCGACGTAATTAGCAACCGCCGCTGGCCCCGTCGGCGCCGCGGCCCCTTGCTGCTGTACCGCAGAATTGGCGACCGCGACCGGCGCTGGAGTTGACCTCTGCTGCGCAAAACCAAGCTGCGCCACGAAAACAAAGATTGCACCAGCACAGATGCCCGCTGCACATAGAATTGCCTTACGCATACGTAACCTCCTCAACCAGCAACCTCTTCGACGCCACCCTTAGGATTGGGTTTCAGCCTGGCGGCCCGCCTCTGAGTGAAACCTTACTCTGGATCGTCGCAATTCGTCCAGACCACCATCAACCGTGGAATGCTGGCCGTCGTTGCACATTGGCACGAGGCCCATCCTCGTCCTGCCGAAGCTGAACTTCAACTCGAGTTTCATGCATTATCCAATCGCCTGATGCACTTGGGTGATTTCATCAGCAGATGTTTAGATAAGAAGGATGCACGCATCGAGGTATTTGTAAACAGGGAAAAGGAGGCTGCAACTGGTGCAATAGAGATAGCCGAACCGCTTGTGGAAGCAGGCGCGACCGCGACATTCACAGAGAAGGGTTTCGATGACGAATCTTTCTTCTCGATCGCCAGCGAGCTAGCTGCTAGGTATCAGAACGCAGGCCGGTGATACGGTATGTGTTTACAAACTTGCGCGGCAGAATGCCGCCCTGGGGAAACCCAAGTTCGGACCGAGTCGAAGGTAAAGGCCTTAATTCGCCGAGCTGCTGGAATTGCTCGGCTTGAACGGCCTCGGCTTCGACGACCCATCTTTCGCGGGCGCGGGCTCCGCTTCCGGCGGATACGTATTCACGTATTTGCAAACGTCCTTCACCGCATTGCTCAGCAAAATCGTGCTGGTCGCGAACGCCGCTTCCCCGCCCTTCTTAAAGACCGTGAACCGGTAATGCTCCGGCCAGCCGCGCGCCTCCAGCATGGAATCCGAATCCTTGGAGTTGAGCGTCACCGTCACGTTCGAACATTTGTACATGAGATTTTTCACGATGTCCGCGGAAGGAACCGTCGAAGCAGGCGACAGATACAATTTCACCGGCGCTTTGGAATGCTCCTTCGCCATCGCCGCCCCCGCCGCGAACACCAGCGCCATCGCCGCCGCTGCCACCATCATCTTCGCTCCGCGTGCTCTCATGGGCATCCTCCTGCAACGCAATCCGCTCAAATGTAAAACCCGCCGCTTAAAAATAAGTTTCGTCGCATGCACGACATGCATATTATGCGACGGAATCCCACCGCGATTGGTTGCATTCAGCAGTCGTGCCGAGCTGCCTTGCGCCTTTGTCCCTGCGTTCGGGGTTTCCAGCTTCCAGGACTGTCCGGAAGCGGACATTCATCAAAATTTTTCGCGAAAAAACTCGATTAGACTTGCCTCCTTTCCTTTGTTTTCAGCAACTTAGCTCAACTTCTAATTTCCCATAGAAACTCGATTAGAATTCCCGAACCGGCCCATAAAACACGAAAGCCGCCCAAGGGCGGCTGTGCGCTTCGCATGACGCAAACTCTTCGGCTGAACGTCTCAGCCGAACTACTGTATACGCCGTCCTAACCAAAATAGCAATGGGAAACAGCGCTACGTTAGGGCGAAGAAATCCGCATATCCTGCTCACCCTAGCCTTTCCGCCGCAGCGCGGTCAGGGCCGCGCAGGCAGACGCGAAAACTCGCCCAAGAAAGCTGCGCGATAGGAATGGGACGAACGGCATGTTTACGGCTGCGTGAGACGTGGTCTGAGAAAAGGCGAAGGCATTTGCGCGCTGCGTTGCACTTCGCAGGAAGTGACGCGCAAGAGGAACGAGGTCGTGGAGCGTTTGTTTTTCGGCACAGCTAAAGCCGTGCCCTGACAAAGGCGAGCGTGGGAGGTGCGTGCGTTCTTGACGGGCGAGGTGGGCGGTTAGGTGGCGCGGGAAGGGGCGAATCGAAGGTGCGTCGTGACATCGGCCAGTGGTTGCACGAAGCAGGCGGCGAGGCAAGCGACTTGCAGCGAACGGGAAAAATTGGGGTTGAATGGAAGGAACTCAAGGATCGCGACTGCTTAGGAGCTAGAACGGGATGTCATCATCGGAAATCTGAGGCTCCTCGTTCGGGATGTCGTCCAAGATCGAGAGTTTAAACACGGATTGGCTCTCAAGGATCCAGTCCATTCCTTTACTGGTGAGTATGACGGTCGGGTAGCTATTCCCGCTATAGTCCTGCCCGTGGTCAAAGTCGGTCATTCCTTTCCTCTTGAGGCTTTCGAGGCTCAGGCTGGCCGCAATATTTGTGAAGCCCGCCTTTTGCATGTCGTTGCGGATTTGATGCGGCGTGACCTCGTCGTCCGGATTAAGTCTGTTCTCTATAATGGAAACCATTGCCGCTATTTCGTACGGGGACAGCCCTTCGGTATCCTTCACGGGTGAAAGGGACGCAATTGTTTGCATCGCCTCGGTTTTCTTGAGTTGGGCCTTAAGCTTGACTGTAATCTCTTCTGAGAGCCCCTTGAAATCGCTGGGAGAATCCTGTGAGTAAAACGTGATCGTGCGGTGCTGTATGTCGAATGGCGGTTTTGTTGGCCTGTTGACCTTCACCCCTAAAACTGCGCAGAAGCATATATGATTTTCCCCGTTTTGGGGGAAGCGCGTAGGCGCGGAAAAGGGGAGGAGGCATGTCGAAAAGGAAGTACTCGGAAGTGGAGATGATCGGGGCGCTGAAACAAAT
>DASUAV010000025.1:0-8121 GCA_035763605.1 Candidatus Acidiferrales bacterium | reverse complement strand
GCTTTTGCCTTCGCTTGCTAGCCACTATTCACTCGCCACTAGCCACTTTCTTTTACTCACTTCGGTTCCCAAAACTCAATCCGGTTCCCCTCCGGATCCATCGCATGGCCAAACTTCCCGTACGGCGCCTCTTCGGTCTTTTCATCCACGGTTACGCCCTCTTTTTTCAACTGCGCAAGCAGCCGGTCAAGATTCGCCACGCGATAATCAATCATCAGCGAAGATTTGCTCTCCCCAAAATTTTTCGCCGTCGGCGGGAAAATCGCCAGAACCGTGCCGCCCGTTTTCGTTGGCTCCTCTTTTTCCAGCCACTCGAACTGATGGAACGCATTCCCGCCATAACTCTGAAAATCAATTCCCAAATGCTCGCGATACCACGCCGCAAGTTTCTCCGAGTCATTCGCCTTGAAGAAAACTCCGCCAATCCCGGTCACGCGCACATCTTTCTTCGCCTCGCCTTCCGAACTTCGCGCCGCCTGCACCATCATCCCGCACAAAAAACTCGCCGCAATCACCGCCGAACCAATCGCCAGCCCAAGTCCGCTCATCTTTCCCTCCCTTTACCTGTCTTGTAGCGCCGACCTTCAGGTCGGCATTCTCCATCGCGGGCGTAACCCCAAATAAAAACTGAAAAAGGACGCCAAGCCCGCAAGCCCCGCGCCCTTTTCCGTTCGATTTGTTTGTACTCACCAGGTAGCGCAGAGCTTCATTTGCCGGAAACTCTGCGGCTTTTTCTGTGCTTGCCTTTTCTCGTCACTCGTCACTTGTCACTCGTCACTGCTTCTGAAGATGTCCTAATACAACCGCGATCTACCGTTTCGGTAAGCCCACTCCTCCAACCGGCATCGTAACAACATGATTGCTGAATCCCGCAATCAGCGGACGCCCTTTTGCCATCGCCTCTCTAACCGATGCCTGCGAAAGCGAAGCATCATGACTCGCCTTGCTATCCCACACTTCCGAAACCCAAATTGCGTTCGCATCGCTTGCATCTTTTGCCACCACGTAGCTAAGGCAGCCGGGCATCTCCCGCGTTCCATCCAGCAGAATCGCGATGAATTCGTCCCGCTTACCCGAAACGGTGGTGATCTTTCCGATCATCCCGTACATCTCGCCTTTCTGTTCTGGAACCGGCCACGAAGGCGTGCCGAAAGCCCCCGCCGCAACCGAAGCAGCCATCAGAAACTCCCGCCGCCGTATCTTGCGATCGTTCATTTTGCCGGCTTCTTAAGACAGCAATCAGGTAGGCGGACTTTCAGCCTTCGAGTGTCCGCTTTTTCTCGTCACTCGTCACTGCCTCTAAATGTCGTAATACAACTGAAACTCATACGGATGCGGCCGCATGCGCATCGCGTTCACTTCATTTTTCATCTTGTACTCGGTCCACAAATTGATCAGGTCCTCGCTGAACACATCGCCCTTCAGCAAAAACTTGTGATCCTTTTCCAGCGCCTTGAGCGATTCTTCCAGCGAACCCGGCAGCGACGGCACGCCCTTCAATTCCTCCGGCGACAAATCGTAAATATCCTTATCGAGCGGCTGACCGGGATCAATTTTGTTTTCCACGCCGTCGAGCCCGGCCATCAGCATGGCCGAAAAGGCCAGATACGGATTGCACGACGGATCCGGCGGACGAAACTCGATCCTCTTCGCCTTCGGACTCGCCGAATACATCGGTATGCGCACCGCCGCCGAGCGATTCCGCCGCGAATACGCCAGATTCACCGGTGCCTCGAATCCCGGCACCAGCCGCTTGTACGAATTCGTCGTCGGCGCGATGAACGCCGCCAGCGCCGCCGCGTGCTTCAGCAATCCGCCGATGTACCACAGCGCCGTCTGGCTCAGCCCCGCGTAACTATCGCCCGCAAAGAGCGGCTTGCCCTTCAGCCACAGCGACTGGTGCGTGTGCATGCCGTTGCCGTTGTCCTGGAAAATCGGCTTGGGCATGAACGTCACCGTTTTTCCATACTGATGCGCCGTGTTCCGCACCACGTATTTGAAAATCATCATATTGTCCGCGGCCTTCAGCATCGTATCGAACTTGAAATCAATTTCCGTCTGCCCGCCGGTGGCCACTTCATGATGATGGCATTCCACAGTGATGCCGCACGCTTCCAGCTGCGTAGTCATGTCCGTGCGCAAATCGAGATAATGATCCGTCGGCGGAACGGGAAAATATCCTTCCTTATATCGCGGACGGTAGCCCAAATTGTGCTCCGCGCGCCCTGAATTCCAGCGGCCTTCTTCCGCGTCAATAAAATAAAATCCGTGCTGCTCGCGCTGATCGAAGCGCACATTATCGAAAATGAAAAATTCCGCCTCCGCGCCGAAGAACGCCTGATCCGCGATTCCCGTGAATCCGAGATACGCCTCCGCCTTGCGCGCGATGTGCCGCGAGTCCCGCGGATACGGCTGTTTCGTCAGCGGATCCACCACGTCGCCGATCATCACCATCGTCGGCGTGTCGCGGAACGGATCCATGAACACCGTCGCCGGATCAGGAATCAGCAGCATGTCCGATTCGTGAATCGAAGCCCATCCGCGAATCGAGCTGCCGTCCATTCCAAATCCGTCTTCGAACGACGACGCTTTCAGCTCGTGAATCGGGAAACTGACGTGATGCCACACGCCGGGAACATCAATGAACCGCAAATCGAGAATTTTGGCCTCGTGCTTTGCGGCGTAATCCAATGCTGATTTCGGATCCATATTCCTCCTTGCCCTGACGAAGTAAGGGCTGGCGACTTCCCCACTTTCGCGGGCGGCCCACCAGGTGGGCTTATTGCTCGCAGTGTTCCTGCGTTACGCGCATGACGGCGGCGGCCCTGGTTTGCATTTCTGCCAGACTTGCCGCGCTTGCCGGCCTGCTCGTTTACCGCGGACCTGCGGCGCGAAAATTTAATCGGGGACGATAGCGTACCCTTTTCGCCGCGTCAAGCGAACGAAAAGCGTCCCCGCAGAAAACTTTTCTCGCGCGCCCGTCCATTTTGGCCCGCATCCATCACGTCGCGACTTTATCAGCGTAAGCGCGAAGCCTCTTCTTCCGCACGCTCCATCCATTTTGGCCGCGTTCGTTTCGCGCGACATATCCGCACGATCGCGCGCATTTCGGCGACGCTTCCCCAACCTGCCCTGCAAAGAATCAGCTTGCGTCCCCGTAGCTCATCCCCTAAACTCCCGCTCCCATCGGCCCATCCGGCCATAAGTGGCGTTTGAAATCGGCCCGGGTTTTCCAACGCACAATTGCCAAAGGAGGCTTATGATGCGCACCTGCGTACTATTCCTCGCCGTATTCGCATTTTGTGGACTTGCCGCGGCCCAAACCGGACCATGCACAGTAGCGGGCGTCAAAGCCGCTCGAGCAGCCTCTGGAAAACACGCACTGCCGCATACCGCCGACTTGTATTTTTTCAGCGGCGCACTCGATAAACCGGTGATTGGCGCACAAACCGTGGAGAAGACCAGCACGAACATCTTGTCCAGCCGAAAGAACGAATCTCTCGTAGACCACACCGATCGCATCATCGCTGATCCATCCGGCAGCATGGCCTATGAGTACGGCACTTCGCACATGTCCTACGATGACGTCAAAACCGGAAAGCACGAGAACTTTACCGCCGCGTACCTGTTCGTTTGGAAAGCCGAGCGAGGCGTGTGCAAAGTAGCTGCAGAAATGGCCGAGCCTGAAAACATGAGCCAGCCCGCCCCGAAGAAATGAAATATGTAGCGTAGAGTTTCGCTCTCTCTCGAAGTTCTGCGGCATGGCTGCCCCACGCAAACGCCCGCCGTTTTTGCACGCTCATTCCGAGTGAGAGCGTGAAGTCAATTTCAGTAAATGCGCGGCGTGCTCGTGGCGGATTCCGCCGTGCGGTAATACCCTTCCCGCGCTCTAACAATCAACTTCCCTTCCCGCCGCTCCATCTGCGGCGAAACCTCCACCCGGATGCGGCAGAATTTTCCGTCCGCCGGCCCGCTCGGCGGAACATACCCAAGCGCGTATCGCGCGCGCAGATCATCAATCAGCGCTGCCAGCCGTTCGCTTGCATTCCTTCTGCTCGTGGTCAGCACCGTCCCGCCTGTTTCGTCCGCGTATTTGTACACGTCCCCGGGCGGATAGCGCCGCTCGTAAAGCATGTGAATCGGATCGTTCGAATTGATTCCGTCGTACTCGTCCGACATTTCGCTGCGCTTCAGCAACGTGCAAACCGTCGTGAACGTTTCCAGCAGTTCCCTTTCCGCGTCCCTCTGCGTGTGCAGCGTATCAGCGGCCACGCTCCTGCCATAAACCCGCCGCACATCCTCCGACGGAATGTTCGGCACATTATCGGTCAGCCAGATGATCACCCGCCGCCGTGTCCGGGCTGCATGGCTCGCTTCCACCGCCGCCTGATACACGCCTTCATTAAAAAACGCCGCTTCGTTGCGATGCATCCTGCCCGCCCGTTCAATCGCCTTCACTGCCAGCCCGCGATCCGTCGTGAAATCCTGCAACAGCTTCGCCGAAGCCGCATACACCATCACCGCGACTTCATCTTCGGGCTTGAGGTGCCGCAGAGCTTCGAGCGCGCCATCCGCCAGCGATTGCAGCACAGGTTGCACGCTGTCCGTCAAATCGAAAAGAAAAACTACCGACAGCGGCAACTCTTCCCGTTGCAGTAAAACGATTCGCTGCCGCGCGCCATCCTCGAACACCGAAAAATCCTCCGGCGTGAGCGATTCCACTGCCTGCCGCGTCTTCTTATCCAGCACTTGCACATCCACGACCACCACGCTGTCGCGCATCACCATCGCCGTCCGCTGCGCTCCTGGTTTTTCGCTTTGAGCCAATCCGCAACGCGCCATTCCAATCAGCGCAAGCAGCAGATTCACAGCAACAAAGTTTCTTGCAGTCCTAACGCCCATATCGCACCGAACCCACTCACCAAATCCGCTACGCAGTCGCCTCCATCATGCTCCCGAAATCCTCCGCCCGCGTACAAGTTTCTCTTTCCGCCGGACAGCAGTTTTTCTCTGCGACTGGTCATTCTTGGTTATACAAATCGGGCCCGGATAACCCTGCCGTTAATTACAGCCATCATAGACCCATCACAATGCGCATACTCGCCCGCTCTCTCGCCGCGCTCTTGCTTTTCTGGCCTGCTCTCGCTCTTGGCCAAATGTCAGGCCGTTTTTATCTCCAGAAACACACCTTTGCTCCCGGCGAGCCCGTTTTCCTTTATTTTGAAGTAACCAACTCCGGCGAACAGGCGCAGAACATCATTCAAGCTGACCCCTATTCATTTTGTGCCGGTTACCAAATCCGTCTGTCGACAGATGTAAATGCAAACCCATCTTCCTCCTGCGCCCCGCTCGGCATCGGCGGCAGTTGCCTGTCTTCCCACCAGATGGTTGCTCCCAGCGCGAGCCACGTCGAGCGCATTCTGCTTAATTACGAGCACAAGATCTCCGCGCCCGGCGAATACGAAATCGACGCAACAAGACACTTGGAATACGCTCCCGCCAGCTTGGACTTTTTCCGCGCTCATCACAGCTCGATTGACGTCCACCAGCATCTTTCTTTCACCATCGACGACAACGCTGGCCCTGCTGATCCGAATATGCAGGATTGGGTCGTGCGCTTGCACTCCTCCGACGAGCCAATCCGCTGGGAAGCTGCGCTCACCTTGGCGGCCATTGCTCCTAAATCTCAAGAAGATGTGCTTCTCTCGTTCACCGGTAACCCAGAACTTCGGACGTGGGCGCCGATGGCGCTTTACCGCCTAAACACACCCCGCAGTATTGCTGCTCTGGCGGAATTGCTGCGCAAATCAGAGCCGGGAACTTATGAAAGCATGAGGAGTGCAGATCTCCTCGCAGAAACCGGCGATCCGCAATGGTTTCCTTCGCTGCTCGAAGTTGCGCGCAAAAATCCGCACATCGTATCCTATTTGGACGACGCCGCTTCAGTAGGTGGAAATCAAATTCTGATTGATCTCTTGGCCATGATTAATAGTCCGGACGAAGTCACGCGTCAGAATGCAACCCAGGCCCTCGGCTCTTCAGGAACTCGCCAAGCAGTTCCTTTTCTGTTGAACCTCCTCCGCAGTGATGACCCCAGTTCCGCCGGGGAAGCCATTTTCAGTCTCCGTCAACTCACACATCTTTCCATCGCTGGTGACTGGTGGAGGGACCCGCCATCGCAATATCCAAAATGGGCGCAATGGTGGAACACGGAAGGATTTACAGCTCGCATCTACAAAGCAACCGAGTGCGGCCCAGTCGCGGCTTTGAAATAAGCTTAGCCCCCTTCCCACAGTTGCGTGTGCCGGTCACTCGTCATTTGGCACTGCTTTTTCTATTGAAATTCTCGTTACTTTCTGCTCCAATACTCTCACGCGGGTTGAACGTTCACCAGGAGTCAAAAAGCCCGCGTCACGTGAGTTGACCTCCTCGCGGAGGCGGTTCGCGTCGGCAAATTTAACGATTATGAAATCGTCCGGGTGGTACGCTGCCACTGCGGGCGTTTTTTTTTGCCCACCACGGGCCGAAAGGGCGAGAATCCGAATCACCATCTGAAACGGAGAATCCACCATGCCAGCCAAAACAACCTCACAGGAGACAACACCCATGCAAACCCTGAACAATCCCGCTGAATTCGCAAATGCATTGCACGAAGGCCGCATCGCCGAATGCCTCGAAACCATCAACGCCCTCGACGCCCAACTCGAGAATCCTGAGCCCAGTCGAAAGGCCAAACGCAGAAGCGCCGGAAAATCTGATCCCGCCCGTCGCAAAAGTTGTCGAAGGACCGCCCGCCTCGCCAAATCAGAATCTGCCCTCGAGCGCCACATGCGCAAATGCTCCATCTGCAAGCATCCCGACCGCGAAGCCATCGAGGCCGACTTCATCAACTGGCGCTCCGAAGAAACGATCTGCGAGGAATTCTCCCTCTCTTCGCGCACTTCCATTTATCGCCATGCGGCGGCCACGGGACTCCTCCGAAAACGCCGCCTCAACCTTCGCGGCGTCTGCGAACGCATCATCGAACACGCCGAAAAAGCCCCTCCTTCCGCCTCAGCCATCCTTCGCGCCCTCCGCATCTTCGCCCACATTACCGAAGACGGCCAGTGGCTCGAGCCGGCCAAACGTTTCATCGTCACTTGCGTCCATGTCACCAAACACGAACCCGCTCCCGCGGCCGCCGCATCGTCCGAGCCTTCCGAAAACGGCGGCGCTTTCGCAATGCGCGATTCAGTCCCCGCCGCATCGGCTTCGTACAGCCAGTCCTCGGTAAACTCGACCGGCGCACCTCGCATTTCCGAAACATCCTCCTCCGAATATTTTTCGGAGAAAATCATCGATAACTGCCGCGACCACAATGACTTGCCCGCATATTCCGGCGCCAAAATTCTAATCGGTACACAAAACGCCAGTCCCGAAGAGTCAATCACTTGAAAACACAGCACATAAAATTTTCTAATCGAGACAAGAATCGCACTTTTCTCGATTCCGAAAGGAGCCCATAAAACACCATTGCCCCTCCAAAAACGCGAAGCGCCACAGCGGTCATTCGCCCCATCGCGACGAACATTCGCTATCCCGCAGCGGGATTCTTGCCTATGATATTCCGCGACGAAACCACCGGAGCGTCCACACCATGCCGCGAGCGAAAATCATTTCCAGCGAAGAGCTCTTTCACGGAAACGTTTTTGATGTGAAGCGCGAGCGCGTACGCGAGCCGGGCGGCATCGAAACCACACGCGAGTTTGTCGTGCACAACGGCTCCATCGTCATTCTGCCGGTGCTCGAAGACGGCAGGATTTTGATGGTCTGCCAGTACCGCCATTCGATAGGCGACTACTTGTGGGAGTTAGTTGCGGGCCGCATGGAGGCGGGCGAAAATCCGCTGGCGGGAGCGAAGCGCGAGCTGCTCGAAGAGACTGGCTACACCGCGCGAAGTTGGGAGAAAATCTTGGATGTGTTTCCGACGCCGGGATTCGTCAGCGAAAAAATGATTGTCTACGTCGCGCGAAATTTACGGGCGGGTGTGGCGCACCCGGAGGAAGACGAAAAGATTGTATCGAAGGCGTTCACGCTGAGCGAGCTGGAGGATTCGATACGCACCGGGAAATTGCGCGACGC